>NZ_JNGH01000107.1 GCF_001188485.1 Trabulsiella odontotermitis | reverse complement strand
GTGGTGAAAAAAGGGAACGACTGGTTCCTGACCAGTGAACTGACGCCGGAAGAGCCGGTAGACCCTGTGGATCCGCCAGTTGACCCTGTTGACCCCGTCGATCCCCCGGTAGACCCTGTTGATCCGGTAGACCCGCCTGAAGATAAAAAGGGAACGACTGGTTCCTGACCAGTGAACTGACGCCGGAAGAGCCGGTAGACCCTGTTGATCCGGTAGACCCGCCTGAAGATCCGGTGAACCCTGTTCCGCCACCAACACCTGCTTCACCGGAAAAACCGCGTCAGGTGCGTCCGGAAGCGGGCAGCTATCTGGCCAACAACTATGCGGCAAATACGCTGTTTATGACCCGGCTGCATGATCGTCTGGGTGAAACGCAGTATACCGACGTGCTGACGGGCGAAGAAAAAGTCACCAGCATGTGGATGCGTAACGTCGGCAACCATAACCGTTTCAAAGACAGCAGCGGTTCGCTGGATACACGAAGCAACAGCTATGTCCTGCAGATCGGTGGTGACCTGGCACAGTGGAGTACCGACGGTCTCGACCGCTGGCATTTAGGGGCCATGGCGGGCTACGCAAACAGCTCGAACCGCACGAAGTCTAAACTGAACGGCTACGCCTCTCGCGGTGAAGTCTCCGGTTATAGCATCGGGCTGTACGGCACCTGGTATGCCAACGAAGCAGACAAAACCGGTACCTATGTGGATACCTGGGCGCTGTATAACTGGTTTAATAACAAGGTAACGGGTCAGGCCAGACCGACCGAAGAGTATGATTCCAGCGGTCTCACCGCCTCTGTTGAAGCGGGTTACACGNNCAGCGATACGCAGGGCATGCTGGGGATTAAATATGTCTGGTAGCGGGAAATTGAGGGAGGCGATTATCTGACTCCCAGAGGTACAAGAACAAGGCTACACACAGACAGAACTGTCGGTAAGCAAGCTCTTTCCGACAATTATGTAAGGGTTGTATAAGAAGTTGGTGGTGATCTTATTCTGGTATGTTTATGTTATCCTAAAAATATTAATGGCATATATTGCTAATTATTATTTGTGTGTTATTACCACACCAAGTTTGTGTAGCGGGAGGTCACCACTGGTGGCAACTCCATCATTTGTCAGAATATAGTCGTTGATGCTGACCCCGACGGAGATATAAATTTCTCACCTAATATCATCTTCATGGCATGGTTTTCGTTACCATAGTAAAAGTAAACCAAGTCGTAAAATAATTTGTCATAACTCAAAAAATAATATTTCATGTGCAGTATATACTATGTACATCTGCTTTCTGTTTTAAAAGAGAGCATTTTTCTGAGGTGATTTATTGTTCACTGGTAAACAAAACTGTGAACTTATTCACTTGGGAAAAGTAACAATGTGGACAGATTGTTGTGATGTGGCCGATTCCATAATGATCGTAGTCGAAAGACTGGAAAGGATGGGGAACATGATGTTAGACCAGAAGATTTATCTGTTAGTTCCATACAACAACTTCAGTGGGTACTGTTGGCTGAATAATAAAAAGCATCGCTTCTCACCTGCTCCCAAATCAAGGTCAATATGAGTCTGTTCCCCGTCATTGTGATTTTCGGTCTGTCATTTCCGCCGATCTTCTTTGAATTATTGCTGTCGCTCGCCATCTTCTGGCTGCTTCGCCGGGTGCTTATCCCCACCGGGATCTATGATTTCNNGTTATCCTGGCGTTTATGGCTATTTTCCGTGCCTGGGTCTATTACACGGAATCGCCGTGGACGCGTGATGCGCGCTTCAGCGCTGATGTTGTTGCCATCGCTCCGGACGTCACCGGTCTCATCACTGAGGTGAATGTCAAAGATAATCAGCTGGTGAAGAAAAACCAGGTGCTGTTTGTCATCGACCAGCCGCGCTACCAGAAAGCGAACTGAAAATCGGTGTGGAAGGGCAGATTACACCGCGTCTGACGATGTGGGGTAACGTGGCTCAGCAGATGGGTGAGAAGAGTTACAGCGATACGCAGGGCATGCTGGGGATTAAATATGTCTGGTAGCGGGAAATTGAGGGAGGCGATTATCCGACTCCCAGAGGTACAAGAACAAGGCTACACACAGACAGAACTTTGCGCCTTCATTTTCCCAGCTCCACGCCCAGCAACTCTTTCTGGCCTGCGGTGTTGGATACCCAGGGCTAGGAAAACCACCTTGTTTACCACACTGCCATTCTGACGAACTTTTACGACGATGCAGACCATATAAACAATGGGATACAGTGCATTCAGCTGCCGCTTTGCCTGCTCTTTTACCGCGTCGGTGACCTTAGATTTTAGCGTGGGTGGTACATCGGCGTCATACCTTTCTTTGAAGGTGGCGATGATTTTGCGGGTAGTCATGCCTCTTGCGTAGAGGGATAAAATCTGGCTGTACATCTGGGTAATGCGCGTCTGGTGCTTCTTAATCAGCTGTGGTTCGAAGGTATTTTTGCGGTCACGCGGCGTGTTGAGTTCTAACTCGCCGTCATCGCACAACACCGTTTTTGACGAGTAGTCATTACGGGTGTTTGAATCTGTTTTGGGGGCCTTTTTCTCATGCCCGAGATGGTCCGTCAGTTCCGCATTGAGCGCCGTTTCGATGGTTAGCTTCGTCAGCATACGGGAAAACTGATTGAGGTCGGCTTCAGTTAGCCAGTTCAACCGCAAGGGCTTTGAGTTTCTTTTCGTCGATAATTTGCCTGTCTCCGTTGTTGGAGTGAACATATCAAAAACAGGCAATTACACAATTTTAATTACAGTCTTGCCAATTGTTTATACTCACTATGATATGTTAAAAATGGCTTTCTGTCGGTTGAACATTTTTTTAAATTTATATAGTGCCGCGTGATAACCGGTAAAATATACTTTTTCATGTTCAGTTTCGAAATGTTTATTATCATCAGGTAGATGCTCTGTAATTAACTCTTCTAAAATCGCCAGAATAGTAGTGTGAAACTCTTCGTATTTGTTAAAATCTTTCATAAGATTGTCGCTTGATTCATCAAATTATGTAAGTAGATTAAGGTGTTAGTGTCTGAAATAATATGGTTCTAAAAACTCTTGTGCATGTTACATAAAGTGTTCACTTTCCTGAGTTGATTTTTATAATATACTTGTCTAAGTAGTCCAGTAGGAGGCTACATGTAAATGAAAATTACATATACTTTGATAATTTAGTGGGGCTAGAAAATTATCAATATGAATATACAGTTACTTTATAAAGGATTGAGTTGTGACATATCCCAAGGTATCCGCTTTATAGATGTTTTTAGTTTTCTTTCAATAGCAGATTTATGTACGTAAATTGTTTTTGTGGTAGTATTGCAAATAGTGGCTATTTTTTTGATATTTACTCCTTGATATAATAGCTTTAATATATTAAACTCCTTGATTGATATTTTCTGTAATTCTCTTTGGGGCGGTACTGGATATCCACTGATAACGAGTGATATCTTTCTCTTTACTTCATGTAAATCATCAAAAGAATAAATAACCCCCCCGGTGAAACCTGCCATTCTCATTCTTAAGTAGCAATAGTTTGCTAGTGGGGCTAGCTGTGCATCACATAGGAAAATTAAATTTGATTTTTTAAATTTTGTGAGCCATTTTTCAGATACAATTGAATGAAAGCTAAATATCGATATATCAATAAATACAATGTTATTTGTTCTTCTATAATGAAGGTAAGATAACGATGATAAGACCCATACCAATCCTTCATTAAGCCAGGTGTTGTTTCCTGGCCATGTATAAAATGATAAATTAAGATAATCCATGTCAGTTATGTAACTTTCTGTAAAGTTTTCTTTCGTATGATTTTGGGGTAAGGTTAGACGTTTCGCGTCCTTCTCAATAAATTCAAACATGTATATACATCCTTTTGGCAATTATATTGATAAGTTGATGGAAAGACATACCAATGCATTTTTAAGTACATTGACAACTCTTCTTATTTATATCATTACATTATGAATTTTAAGCATAGGAATTTACCCATAAAAGGTTTGTTATTCTTAGTGTGGGAATTTTAGTAAGATCTGATGGGATTGCTAGTGCTAACGTCTTAATAAGACCTTATACATACCTTTTTCTGTCCTGCAACCAATAAGAGGATTATTATCCATAAAAATCAATAGATTGTATTTATTGTGATAATAGGTAAATTCCTAACCAGAAAGTAAAAACACAAGTCTATATATGATTTGTTGAAAATTTGATTTTGTTTTTTATCAAATTTTGAGGTTATTTAACATCTCGCAAATAATGATAGTGATAAATTAGGGTGATGTTTGTTTGGTGAGTAAGTTTAATATGTAGTTAAGGGAATGATGGTGTTCCTAAATGAGTTTCCCATGCTCTATGAGTATTTGAGATGATTATTTAATGAATGGTTAATTTGATATGATTAGTAAATAATGCTTGACTAAGAACCCCGCAGGAAGTGTTTTCTGGTGGAGTTATTATAAGCAACTCAGACTCCAGAGACGGTAAAGGCTACAGGAGTATATTTCTTGTCTTATTAAAAAAGGGCATAACTTTGTCAATATGGTTGTAATGAGTAAGACTTGATAAAGGTCAAGTGCGGGTTTCAAGTGCGGGTTTCAAGTGCGGGTTTCAAGTGCGTAGCTGAATGTCGGTTGAGTCGGTTATTTTATAACGATATGAGGTGTGGGTGACTTGAGATAAGATTTGGAGCACTATATTCGCTTTGTAAAATTTTTCAGATGGTTGGAATAAAATAGTATGGTAGCACATAATTCGAAAATCGTCTTGATTAAAAGTTATAATCAAGAATGATATAATATTATACACCAGTTTCCTGTGAGGTTCTTCTGCATGCCTTAGCATTATTAGCACTGAGGAAGTAATACCTAAGGAAAATTACATACTCACTATCATTACACTAGCTATGAAGTTGGCTTTTGGACTCATGTATTGGCTGATAATATGAAATCGCTAAGGGAGAATGCTTACGTGACAATAATCTAGAAAACTAAAAAATTTAGAGTGAGCAAAAAAACAGCAAGTCGTATTCACCACCAAAGTGGTAGCATAATAAATACCAAAAGGGAAATGAACCCAAAATTATACCTAATTAGGATTAGGTTCAAATCGTAATAAATGTTATCGCCACCATCAGCGGTGGATGCCAGAGCGGCTGAAAAACTGAACAGCCCGCATGGGCTGCGGTTAACTGTACTAAATGTGCCCAGCAGGAGAATCACCCTGAATATCGTATTTCTGGGTATTGATCTGGCTAAAAAAGTCTTTTGGCTCTGTAGGTTAATCTAGGCTGGTAAGCCGGTTTATTCAAAACGTATCGGTCGAAAAGAATTACTTCAGACGGTGGCGAATATTCCGGCGTGTCTGATCGGTATAGAAGCATCTACAGGCGCATTTTACTGGGAGTGTGAGTCTGATAAACTGGATCATAGCGTAAAAGTCATCAGCCCCAGTATGTAAAACCTTTGGTCCGTGGGCAAAAAAATGACGGTAACGATGCGCAGGCGATAGCTGTGGCTCTGATGCAACCTACGATGCAGGTTGTTCCACCGAAAAGCCCTGAACAGCTGGATATTCAAGCTCTACACCGTGCAAGACAGCGTATTGTCAATCATCGTACTGCGACAGTCTGACAAATCCGAGGGCTGCTGCTTGATCGGGGAATAACAATCGGTGTGCCAGTCTCAAGAGTTCGCCGTGCCGTTCCGCTAATCCTTGAGGATGCAGAAAACGGGTTAAGTGCCCGTATGCGTAGAATGATTGCAGAGCTCTATGAGCTCTTTAACGATCTTGGTCGTCGTATAAACTTTTTTGATAAAGAAATTGATGCTGTGTTCAGGCAATCAGAAGCCTGTCAGCGCATTGCCAAAGTTAAAGGCATTGGTCCTAAAACAGCCACGGCTGTTGTTGTCTCGATTGGCAAAGGAACTGAATTTAAAAATGGTCGTCACTTTGCCGCATGGCTTGGCCTGGTTCCACGACAGCACTCGAGTGGTGGCAAGCAGGTACTGATGAATATGACGAAAAAAGGTGACAAGCATTTGCGGATCATGTTTATTCATGGTGCCCGCGTTGTTGTCTGAGTTGCCACGAATAATAGTGACAGTTATCTGAATCAGTGGGTTAACCAGTTGAAGGAACAGCGCGAGTTTAATAAAACAACCGTGGCGGTCGCTAATAAGAATGCGAGAATAATCTGGTCGATGATGAGAAATGATACAGAGTATCGGTTAGTGGGAAGTTAATTCCCTGCCAGAAAAGCTGCAGCATACTGAGAAATGGTGACTGGTTGCACCTGCACAATCGGAACCTGATCTTTATACTGGTCTCAAAGGCCGTCCAGTTGTTGAGGTGATTGTGTACGGATTACCCATTTGGGTACAGGTTTTCCTGATGCCGGATAGGTGTAAGCAACAACCCAAAACCAGAGTCAGTGCTTGCAAAACGGAGGTAGTGCATAGATGTAGTAAGTCGCATCAGGAATACCGTCCTCCCGGCGGACATCCTTAACAGCTCGTCCTACTTCGAGACTTAACCATGGCGATGATCTGGTGCTCAGTTAAACAGGCTTTACCCATGGCGATCTCCTTCGTTGGCAGATTGAGTATGCCGGAAGATCTCTAAATGTGAATGGCGTGATTATGCGAGATACAAACAAGCAATTGAGTGTTGCAGCTGACGGTGATAATAGCTAGGATACTATAGATCATCCATGTTTTAATTTTTTTGCTATGCTGGTGTTCGCTATCATTTATCATAATAATGTGATTCCATATGTTTGAATTTTACAGGAATTTAAATAAAGGCTGAAATATGAAAAAAGGTTTTCTGATAAATAATATCATTGAGTTTTGGCCGGAAGATAACCGGCTATCCTCTCGCTATGATAGTCGGAATAACTTTTCATTAACCACTCCGGCTTCTCGTTGTTTTTATCTTTTACTTAAAAATTCTCCCGGCGTGGTTTCGCCAAAGATGTTTTTCCAATATGTTTGGGATAATGAAGGGAAGCATGTGCCAATGAATGCGCTATACCAAAATATATCTCTCATAAGGAAAGGGATTAAATCAATTACTGGAAGTGATGATGCAATGATTAACACTATAACCAGAAGCGGTTTTCAAATTAGAACTGGTACAATTATAAATGAAATCATGGCACAAGAACAGGATAATAATACAATTTCATCCTGCGCAAATAATGCTAGATCTAACCATGGAGTTGTCAAAAAATCAAGCTGTTACATATCACTATGGAAGAAGTGGACTCATATGAATTCTTTGTCGATTAGTTTTCTTTGTATCTCGTGGGGCATATTAATTCTTTTATGGCAAAATACAAAAAATCCACAAGAGAATTTTATTGACTTCTTTAATAATTATAAATTGGTTGGGAAATATAATGGATGTCATATTATGCTTAATACTGACTATGTCACATGGCAGGAAGGCATGAAAAAAATTGATAGCAATTTGAATTGTAAGGTTTATCCATGGGTGTATTTGACTGTTTATAAATATGTTCCAACTCGTAACATTATAGGATGCAATAAAAGTTTTACTGCTAAAGGAAATGTTACATGTATTTCTTTATTTGTAAGAAGGTGATTATGAATGTTAAAAAATATAATGCTGCGTTTATGGCCATTTCAACAGTTATCACAATTATTAGTGGTGTGTATTTTTTTTACCATGATATTGTTCAAGGGAAAATTAGTGAGAAATTTGAAACTTGCTCATCAAAGATGGTGATAATTGATGGTGAAGCGCGGCTTAATCTTTCTTTAACATTTATGTTGGAAGATAAAAGTAACAAAGGAATTGTCAATGTTGAAGGTACCAGTTTTATTAATAATAAGATTGAATCAATAATAGACCGTAATGTTGAATTTAGTTATATTAAAACGGAAAATGGATATAACTTTACTTCTACTAAAATTGTTCCTTTAAAAGGAGAGACAATTTCTCCAGAAATGGCAATGTTGAAATTACCATTGATTTATGCGTCAAAAGGAGGTGAGTTAAATTACACTCTATTATTTTTCCCAGGGAAAGGAGTCTTATTTACATTAGGAAAAATTCCTAGATTTTTCTGTGAAACAATTAGTTAGAACTTTTGTAAAATGTATGTTATTTTTTATGTTAGGCAGTGAAAGCGAATATTAATATTATCGATGTGGTTGTGATAAATAAGTAATGTAAACTTTTCAGGCTATAAAGATTAAATCGATGAAATCTACCATTAATTGATTGTTTTATATTTTTCATTATAAATGCTATAGGGTCATGGAAAAATTATATGCTACTATGTGGTCGACGTAATTTGATATAAAATCAATTAACTTAATTTTAGAGTTATGGTAACGAACAAGTCTAAAATATAGTATAGCTTGCTGAACCGTCATTTCCTCAGGGGAATGTATGTATTATGCTCTGCGCGGTAAACACAGTTTCATTTATATCATATACTATTATTTCTTGTTTGTTCGGGCTTTAGGCTCATTTGGCAGTGTTAGGGTTCATTGGGTAATGCTGTCTGAAAAATCTGAGTCGTTTTCGCTCCAGTTTTTACTTTTTATGATTAAGATTTTGTGATGGTGTTTTTTTAAAACTTTAGATATTACAGGTGAGTATTGCTTTTGTTCTGCCTGCGAATATTAAAAGTGGGGGAAAAATTGATCTGGCTCATGTATTGTCTTTCAAAATGCCTGTTAGATATCACCTGTCTAAGGCAGTGTAAATTGTAAATGATGTAAGTGATGTAGTTGTGGATATGTGAATTAGAATTATTTGATTAATTATATCTCAGGAGTGAATAAAATGAAAAAAATCTTTTTAGGCATAACTTTTGCGTTAACAGTAGTGACTTTTGGTGCGTCTTCGGCTGAATTAATTTCAAAAGATGAAGCTCATAAATTTAACTTGGAATATATTGGTGATGTTTCTGTAGGTGCATCAAGTGGTGAAATATCATCACCAACAGATTTACATGCAAAATTGTCTAAGTTGGCTGATGATAAAGGAGGAAGATATTATGTTATAATAGCAGCTCGTGAACATGGTCCTAATTTCGAAGCCGTAGCTGAAGTGTTCAAATAAATGCTATTGGTTATTACTTTTTAGATAATGAGTTAAGCAAATGTGAGTGGGGGATAGGATTGTTAGAATATAATGTGAATGTTTGTTTTTTTGTACGTACATAAACTATGTATAATGGTATGTTAATTAAGTGTTAGATTAGTAGGAAGGAGTCAAAGTGAAAGCGAAAAAGGTGTCGTTAGGTGTTTGTACTTTGGTGTTGATTGCAAATACGTACGCAAATGCAGCTGAAATATATAATAAGGATGGCGCTAAATTAGATTTATATGGGCTAGTGGATGGTCTTCATTATTTTTCTAATGATAGTTCTCAAGATGGTGATCAGACATATATTCGTTTTGGATTTAGAGGTGAGACTGAAGTTAATGATTTTCTAACAGGTTATGGGCAATGGCAAGGCCAGCTTAATGCTAACACTCCAGAAGAGGGAGGGGATTTTTATTCTCGTTATGCATTCGCTGGTGTAAAAATTAATAGCTTTGGTTCGTTTGATTATGGCCGAAATACTGGTATCTTATATGATGCATTAGCATATACAGATATGCAGCCTGAATTTGATTCTATGACATATAATGCAGATCAATTTCTCTTTAATCGAACAAATGGTGTTGCAACATATAGAAATACAGATTTTTTTGGATTAGTTGATGGTTTAAGTTTTGCTCTTCAGTATCAGGGTAAAAATGATGGTGGTGGAGAACCAGGTGTTCGCGATGTTTTAACACAAAACGGTGATGGATACGGTATGTCGATTAATTATGATATCGGCTATGGCGTGAGTATCGCGGGAGCATTTGCTTCATCTGATCGTACCAATGAACAAAATAGCAGGACAAGTGGTATCATGGGACATGGTGATCATGCTGATGCATACAGTGCTGC
Organism: Trabulsiella odontotermitis; assembly: GCF_001188485.1. Lineage (GTDB taxonomy): Bacteria > Pseudomonadota > Gammaproteobacteria > Enterobacterales > Enterobacteriaceae > Trabulsiella > Trabulsiella odontotermitis_A. Next base: position 4,088 of record NZ_JNGH01000107.1, on the reverse strand, counting down.
CCTGCGTTATAGCGCAAACGATATTTATGTTGCTGTTATGTACACCCAAGCATATAATGCTTCGCGGTTCGGATCTACATCAAGCCGAGCATTTGGTTATGCAAATAAATCTCGCCTCCTTGAAGCTTACGCGTCATATACTTTTGACTTCGGGCTCGTTCCTTTTGTTGCGTATAACCAAACGCATGCAAGTGATTTAGACAATTCTTTGGGTGGGGGAAGTTACGGTTCTAAGGATATTGTTAAGTTTGTAGATTTAGGTGCAACATATTATTTTAACAAAAACACCTCTGCATATGTTGATTATAAGATCAATTTAATTGATGATAATGCTTTTGCAAATGATGCAGATATCAGTACTGATAATATAGTTGCTGTTGGTTTGCAATATCAATTCTAGGTATTGGCTTGTTTTAGCTATTAACGAATTCTTTATTATTTGTTTTAGCATGCATATTATTCTATTAATAATACAGAGTGGTTATTGTTGCCACTTTGTATTATATATGGTGATGATATTATGTATTACTTGACCTTTCTAATTAATAATATACTTCTTTTTATATGTTTTTGATATTTGATTGTGTTTTTTTTGGGGGGGAATGCACAAATAAAGCTTAGCTGTGAATTGAAGCCATGTTTTTCACTAATTCATTAATAAATGATAACCTATCGAAGTGTATAATATTTACTGAAAAAATCAATTATATCATATACAAGTAAAGCACCATTGACTTTTTTTGATTATATCTGATTGCACAAGATATGTGTGTAATTGTTTCGTGGTATTTCGTTTGGTCCCGGAGTGAGTAGTTTCCGGAAATGTTGTTTTTTAGTCTTTTCTCGGGTGGTTGGTTTTCTGCCTTTATCCCGCAGTGACCGCGTCAGTTATGGTTCTGATGGTAGCGCAGTGCCGGTCTGTATGGTACTTGGTACCAGAACAACACGAATAAAACTGGGGTGTATGCAAACAGCTGGGTACAGTATAATTGGTTTAAAAATCATGTAGAGTCGGATAATCGTCGGAGCGACAAGTATGATTTGGATGGGCTGGCTACCTCGCTGGAAGCAGGTGACACCCTGAAAGCCGATGAGTTTACCGGCAGCTAGGGCATGTTGAATACTTGCTATATCCAGCCGCAGGTGCAGGTCATGTGATTTTTTTAGCAATTTGTTTTCCCTGTTTCTAGGATGGATTACAGATTCTTTAGTTATAGAGTGTTGTATAAATAAGGAAAAACCCAGCAGGCTTTTTTTGACAATATTATGGAGGGGAAAATACTTGGCTTATAAACATATTCTCATCGCGGTTGATCTTTCTCCGGAAAGCAAGGTTCTGATAGAAAAGGCGGTCTCTATTGCGCGCTCGTACGATGCAAAAGTTTCCTTGATCCATGTGGTGAATAATTACGCTGACCTTTATACTGGCCTGATAGACTTTAGTCTGAACGATACACAAACACGCATTTCTGAGGAAAACCGTCATGCACTGGCAGAGTTTTCTGATAATGCAGGCTACCCTGTCACCAAAATTCTGAGCGACAGTGGCGACCTGGGCCAAGTTCTTGTAAATACAATTAAGAAATACGATATGGACTTGGTGGTTTGCGGTCATCATCAGGACTTCTGGAGCCGGTTGATATCTTCAGCACGTCAGTTGATTAATACCGTTCACGTTGACATGCTAATTGTTCCGTTATGCGGTGAAGATTAGTAGTACTTCTTTTGCCTGAAGGGTGCTTCTCAGGCTTTTAATAATGATTTCTTAATCTGCGGGATATAGCGTACTGTCGAGAATGGATAAAAGTGATCCACTTACATCTCCACCGACGGTTTAATATTGGGTCTTCCGCAACTTGGGTGAAGATTTTCATGCCAGAGGACTCATTACCTGTCGCCTCAGTAGCTCGAACATACATCTGCCGTTTCAGCATCTTCAGGCGATTTACATGCCTTTCAACAACACCATTACTTCACCTGCTGGTTATGGCTTCACATATAGCCGTAGCATCGGCTTCCATCCCCGCGGATATATGTTGAAGTTCTGTTGAACCGCTTTCGCTGACACGGGTGAACCATCTGCTTGGTTGTGGTTTGTTTTTGATTTTCAGGATCCGGTAGAACTGGAGTGTCAGTTGTTGTATTATTTTTAGTTACGGCTCTTTTTCACGCATCAGACTAATAAAACGGGAAGCATATTTTTCTTCACCCCTGATGATATCACCCTGGCTTAGGTGACCTCGGGCTGTGAACCATCATTACGCCCTTTCCTGCAGAGAAAGGGCGAGTGGTTAGTGCCAACAATAGTGATGTACGATCTGAGTGATTAATTCGCGGGAGGGTCTGAAATAACGGCTCTTTGGAATTCCTCTATCAAAGTCTTGGTTCAATTGTAAATAGACCCGTTCTAGTTCCAAGCTTTTTTTGAGATCCCGACCAAATGATGGTGTTGTTGATATTCCTCCGGTGTCATATTGTTCAGTGATTCATGCGGGCGTTCATAGTTATATTCTGATAACCATTTATCCGTGATTTCCGCACTTCATTCAGCGTTCTGAACAGATAAAAATCGAGTATTTCTGTATGGTATGTCCTGTTAAAACGCTCGATGAAAGCATTCTGCGTCGGCTTACCCGGCTGGATAAACTCCAGTTTTACTGCATGTCTCTCTGCTCATTCAGCCAGCGTCAGAGAGATAAATTCCGGACCATTATCCATGCGCAGCATGACCGGATAGCCACTGTTTGCTGCAATCCTGTCGAGAACACGAACCAGGCGCAGAGCTGGCAGATTCAGATCAATTTCAATCGACAACGCCAACGCCTCACGGTTAAAGTTATCAACGACATTGAGCGTGCGAAAACGCCGGCCACAGACCAGGGCATCATGCATAAAATCGACAGACCAACTCTGGTTCAGCGCTTCCGGTGTGGTCAGTGGCGAGGGATTACGTACCGGCAACCGTTGTTTGCCCTTACGGCGAAAATTCAGCTTCAGCAGACAATAAATACAATGGATCCTTTTGTGATTCCACGGGTATTCTTGCCGTCGCAAAACCTGGAAAAGTTTTGGAAAACCGTATCGAGGATATCGCTCTGCCACTACCTGCAACGCGATGATAATGACTCCGGCAGGCCTGACGGATATTGAGTCCGAACGTTGTTATCAGATGAGTGACCAGCTCACGCTTAAAGGCTGGTTTTAAAGCTTTTTTTCGATAACGTCTTTCAGCGCCCAGTTCTCAAGGCTCAGGTCGGCAAACATCTGTTTGAGACGCTGGTTCTTGTCCTCAAGATCCTTGTTCTTTTTGATATCAGAAGCCTCCATGCCGCCGTATCTGGGCTTCCAGTTAATGGGATGGACTACCTCCTCCCTCTGCGGTTAACTGTACAAAATGTGCTCCGCAGGAGAATCACCATGAATATCGTATTTCTGGGTATTGGTTTGGCTAAAAATGTCTTTCAGTTCTGCGGGTTAAACCAGGCCGGTAAGCCGGTTTATTCAAAACGTATCGGTCGAAAAGAATTACTTCAGACGGTGGCAAATATTCCGGCGTGTCTGATCGGTATAGAAACATCTACAGGCGCATTTTACTGGCCGTGTGAGTTTGAAAACTGGGACATCAAGTAAAGGTCATCAGTCCTCAGTATGTAAAACCCTTCGTCCGCGGGCAAAAAAATGATAGCAATGATGCACAGGCTATAGCCGTGGCTATGATGTAGCCAACAATGTAATTTGTCCCGCCGAAAGTCAGGAGCAACAGGATATTCAAGCTTTGCACCGGGTAAGATCAGACAGCGTATTGCCAAAGTTAAAGGCATTGGTCCTAAAACAGCCACGGCTGTTGTTGCCGCGATTGGCAAAGGAGCTGAATTTAAGAATGGTCGTCACTTAGCCGCATGGCAGGGCCTTGTTCCGCGTCAGTGCTCGAATGGGGCATACAGGTGCTCATAAACATGATGAAGAAAGGCGACAAGTATCTGCGGATCATGTTTATTCATGGTGCCCGCGTTGTTGTCAGAGTTGCCACGAATAATAGTGACAGTTATCTGAATCAGTGGGTTAACCAGTTGAAGGAACAGCGCGAG
>NZ_JNGH01000106.1 GCF_001188485.1 Trabulsiella odontotermitis | reverse complement strand
GCGTAATAATGCGCACGCCCTTACTTTCCGGATCGATGGTCAAATCCAGTTGTTCCGAGGCAAAGCTGGCGGTGCCGGTGATGTTAATCAGTGCGTTTTCCGTGTCGAAGGCGAAAATCTGCGGTCGCGCAACGCCGTTGACGACATCGAGATTGGCCGCCGCGCAGTTCACCCGCACTTCGTCATCACCAAAGATTTGCCCGACGATATAGTTGCCGACGTTCAGGCCGAGGATCTCCATCAGATTGCGGCTCACCAGCCCGTCATTCATGAGCAGCTTCAGGTTGCCGTTGCTGCTGCCGAGCAGTGCCGCCACCGAATTGCCGGTGCCGCGCAAATCCGCATCGCCGTTCATCTCACCCAGCGTTTTCTGCATCAACTCGACGTTCGGCATCAACTCCTTCAGCTTCAGCCGCCGCGCCTGAATTTCCGCCCGCCCCTGCATCGGCTTTTTATCGCCCTCAAGACGAATGTGCGACGAAATGGTGCCGCCCGCGAGACCAAATTTCAGCGGACTGAGGCGCAAATCGGCGTTGTTAAGGATAATGTGCGTCGAGAGATCGCTTATCGGCAGCGTGCTGCCGTGCTCGATGCGGCGCCCTTTGAAACGCACGTCGGCGTCCATCACGTCCCACTTATCGGTTTCAAAGCGGTCATACGGCAGGACTTTCCCGGCCGGTTGCGGATCCTGCTTCACTTTTGATGTTTTGGTGCCTTTGCCGGAATCGACGCCGACCAGCGGCCCTAAATCAGCGAGACGCAACTGGTGCGATTCCAGATCGCCCTCCAGTTTTGGTCGCGGTTTGCCGGTGGTGTAGGTCAGCGAACCGTGAATGTCACTGTCGCCGATGCGGCCATTAAAGTCGCGGTAGTCAAAGACGGAGCCTTTCTCGCTGTTGATTTTTGCCACCAGGTGGCCGTCGGTGGAAAACGGCGGCGTATCGGGCAGCAGCACGCCGGTCAGATCATACAGCTCGCCAAGCGAGTCACCGGAGAATTTCAGCCGCAAATCCACGCCGCCCATGTTCATCGGATCGTTGACCGTGCCGGTAAAGGCCACCTGCGTATTGCCGGAGCGGAAATCGGCCTGCACCGGGAACGGCGTGCCTTCGCTGCGCAGCGCCAGCATGCCGCCAATTTTACCCGTGCCGGTCAGCGGCTGGTCGTTATAGCGCCCTTGCGCCTTCAGGCCAAAGACATAATCGCTCGCTTTCGCGTTATCGCCCTTCGCTTTATTGCCCGTCACTTCACTGAACGGCAGCGGTTTACCCAGCGGATCGACCAGGATCTCCACGTCGGCGCGCGTCACCTTATCGTCGATTTTAATGCGCCCGCGATCGAACAGAATATTATCAAGGCGGAAAGACCAGCCAGACGGCTGCGCGTTGGGATCTTTATTTTCATCCGCCGCCAGTGTGAAGGTCCAGTTGTTGTTCTTTTCCGATAGCCGGATCAGCCGTGCATCGGGCTGCACGAGCTTGATCCACGGCAGGTAAACCGTTTTTGTCAGCAATGCCAGCGGCGCGAGCGTCGCTTCCACGCGCGGCAGATGCACCATGGTAATTTCCGGGATATCGGGCGGATTGCCGAGCAGCACGTCGTCCGCATGCACATGTGGCCACGGGATCCAGCTTCGCCACCCGGTTTCACCCGGCTGACGCTCCCAGACCACGCCCAGATCGCCGCGAATGGCGAACGGACGGTTCAACTCGGTAGACACTTTTTGATTTATGGTTGGCTTCAGCCGGTTCCAGTCAAAGGTCGCGATAATGATGAACAACACGACGATGATCAGCAAAATCGTGCCTGAAATCAGGGCAATGGCTTTACGCGTTTTTGTCATGCCGGGTCCACTCCTGTCTTGCCTCACCTTTTTGAATAATAGTTGAGACGAGCAGAACCTGCGGCAAATCAGGCTAATGTGAGCAGGACATTCTCAAGCGTGGAGAGGGGAACCGGACGGGAAAGGAAGTAACCTTGCGCCGCGTACGCTGGCGATTGCTGCACGTCGCGCCACTCTTCCAGCGTTTCAACACCCTCGACAATCACCCCCTGACAATAGCGGTTCATCAGTTGCAACAGTTGGGTGAAGAGGTTGCGCCCTTCCTGCGATTTGCGCAGCATAATGAACAGATCACGGGCGACTTTGATGTAGTCGTAGTGCACTTCGCTCAGGGCGGAAAAGTTCGCCATGCCAGTGCCAAAATCATCCAGCCACAGCGGGCCGAGTTCGCACATGGAGGCGAATGTGGAATCTTTCGGCAGCTGAATGTGTTCCACCAGCTCAAAGCGGATCCACGGCAGAGATTCGATCAGCGCCGCCAGCTTCGCATCTTTGCGCAGCGCCAGCAGCGTCGGGCCGTCGACGTTCACCGATGCCAGAATCTGGTTTTTCTCAAAGAATGCTTTTTTCTCCGCCAGCAGCGTCAGTTGTTCTTTGACCACGTCGCTGCGCTGTTTGACCGACACCTGGGCGAAATAGCGATCCGGCGCAATACGCTGACCTGGGTGCGAAGGATGGGTGACAACCGTCAGCAGTTCAACCGCCATCAGGCGACCATCGGTTTTATAGATGGGCTGATAAGTGTAAGCACGTTCACATCCCAGCCAATAGCGGCGCTCCTGCAGGCCTTTTAAGCCCACATCCGGAATGCTTATTTGCTGGATAACCTGCTTTGACTTCATCTCAGTTGTCCTGTCGAAAAAAGGAAACGGTCGAACGCTGCTTCAGGATTATCGGCGGCATAAGTGAGAACTTTATGTTCAATGGCGGCCATTTTCTTTTTCTGAGAGGAAGAAACAGACAGGAATACGCGTCAGCTCAAGAAAATAATGGAACGTTGTTTTAATATGGTTGACCACGAAAATGCCACAGCGCAAACTAGCGCTAATTTCCCAGATCCAGGTTCACGACTATGTCTAAAAAAATTGCCGTGATCGGCGAATGTATGATTGAGCTGTCTGAAAAAGGGGCAGATGTCAGCCGCGGTTTTGGCGGCGATACGCTTAACACGTCTGTTTATATTGCGCGTCAGGTGAATGCCGCCGCGCTGACCGTTGATTATGTCACCGCCCTCGGTACCGACAGTTTCAGCCAGCAGATGCTGGACGCGTGGCAGGGTGAGAACGTTGGCACGGGTCTGATTCAGCGCATGGACAACCGTCTGCCGGGCCTCTATTACATCGAAACCGACGACACCGGCGAGCGCACCTTCTATTACTGGCGCAACGAAGCCGCCGCCNGCCGCGCCAACGGCGGCAAGGTGATATTCGATAACAACTATCGTCCGCGCCTGTGGGCAAGCCGCGAAGAGACGCAGCAGGTTTATCAGCAGATGCTCGAATTTACCGATATCGCCTTCCTGACGCTGGATGACGAAGACGCGCTGTGGGGCGCGAAACCGGTAGAAGAGGTGATTGCGCGCACGCACGCGGCGGGCGTGAACGAAGTGGTGATCAAGCGCGGCGCAGACTCATGCCTGGTGTCCGTTGCCGGTGAAGCAGTGATTGAGGTGCCAGCGGTGAAACTGCCGAAAGAAAAAGTGGTGGATACCACGGCGGCGGGGGATTCCTTCAGCGCGGGCTACCTGGCGGTGCGCCTGACCGGCGGTGACGCGGCAGCAGCAGCGAAACGCGGGCACCTGACGGCCAGCACGGTGATTCAGTATCGCGGGGCGATTATTCCGCGCGACGCGATGCCTGCGTAATTAACGGCATAAAAAAGTCCGGTATGCATCACGCTACCGGACTTTTTTTATTTACGGTTTACTGGCCCGGCGGAATGTCCGAGACATCGTGCGCATCATCGCTCGCCGCCGGTGCCGCAGGGGCGGCCGGGGTCATGAACTGATCCCAGGTCGCCTGCAGCTCTTTCATGCTGTACTCCGGCTCACCTTTTGGTTGCAGCAGCACCAGCGCCATCTCCTGCGACAGTTGCTGGCGGAGATCCTGATTCAGCATCTCCAGCGTCAGCGAGTTCAGGAAGGCCTGACGCAGCTTCTGATACTGCTCCGGCGCGATATCCACCACCTGGTTTTGCAGCGAGCGCATGCGCTGGCCCGTCAATACGCCTGTGTCGGTACGCGCGTAGGTGGCGAACAGCTTTTGCAGCTCCAGATTCTTCTGCGCCACCAGAGCGTTGAATTCCTCTTCCGGCAAGCCGTTATCACGCACCTTCGCCAGCTCGCGAGCGATGGTGCTGAGATTGGCATTGAGCTTCTCGTTTGGCGACTCCACGTTTATCGCACACTGCGCGCGCTGGTACAGCACACGGCAGTCAAAGCCCAGGCCAATATCTTTGGCGTTGTTTTTGCTCAGGTTCTGCTGAACGTGCCAGAACAGCGCTTCACGCGCGAGATCGGCGCGCCAGTAGCGCAGCAGCGCTGCGGATTCACGGATCGGCTGCCACGGGGCGTCCCACATAATTGACAGGCGATCCTGATGTTCAGCATCGGTCATGATGCTGACCGGCTCGGCACGCAGCGGAGAGAGCGTCGGCACGGCGGCCGGGGTTTCACGTTTCCCTTTCAGCTCACCGAAGGTTTTGTTGATTTGTTCCGCCACAGCGCGGCTGTCGACGTTACCGACCACAATCAGCGTCATCGCATCCGGCGTGTACCATTTCTCATAGAACGCTTTCAGCTGTTCGGCATCAACCGGCTGCTTCAGCGGCTCGGAAGGATCATGGGCGAGCATGGTGGAGCCTTTCAGGCGATAACGCCACCAGCCCTCTTTCGGGTTTTGCGGCCAGGTCGCCACCATGTCTTCAGTGGCGAGCGCTTTGTTAACCGCCTCCGGGGTAATGGTCAGCTTGCCGCTGGCGTCCGCAAGCCAGGTCAACGACTCTTTCAGCAGGTCGTTGCGGTTGTTGGGCAGGCTGAGATTAAAGAGGGAGTAATCGTAGGAGACGATAGCGGGCGGCATCGGGCGAGTGGGATCAATGCCCTGCTGCCAGAGCGAGCGCGCCTGCATAGCGTTCAAACTGCCGCTCTGGGTTAACGCCAGACGCGGGATAAAATGGCTGTAGCCACTCTGCTGTGTACTTTCGGACAGCGAGCCGATATTGACGGACAGGCGAATTTCGATGCGGTCACTCGGACGCTGTGGGGTGGCAAGCACCTGCCACTGGACGCCATTAGATAGCGTTCCCTGCTGCCAGGCGGGATCCGGCTGGAGTGCGTCTGCCTGCACATAACCGGCCGCCGCCATCATCAGCAAACCACCAGCGAAGAGTCGAATTTTTGTGCCCTGCATGTGAACCCCTGATGAACAATCCTGGTTACAAAGGCCACCCGTCATGCGGGGGCAGCCTAAAAATTGAGAGAAATACGTCGGTTAGACCGCAAAAACGAAGGATCGTCACACGCGAACGTAAATAATTCATCAATTATGCGCAGGAGCCCGCAGTCCATCAAGGACTACGGGCTTAAGTGGCGGGATTATGAGGAAATTTCTTGTGTTTTGTTGTCTGTGCCACGGTTATTGAGCGTGTCGGTCAGCTTTTTCTGGTCGAGTTCTTTCACCCATTTAGCAACCACCACGGTGGCGACGCCGTTACCGACCAGGTTGGTCAGCGCGCGCGCTTCAGACATAAAGCGGTCGATACCGAGGATCAGCGCCAGACCCGCAACCGGCAGATGACCGACGGCAGAAATGGTGGCGGCCAGCACGATAAAACCGCTGCCTGTAACGCCTGCGGCGCCTTTCGAGGAGAGCAGCAGAACCACCAACAGCGTGATTTGATGGAAAATATCCATCTCGCTGTTCGTCGCCTGGGCGATAAACACCGCCGCCATGGTCAGGTAAATGGAGGTGCCGTCGAGGTTAAACGAGTAGCCCGTCGGAATCACCAGACCCACCACCGATTTGCGGCAACCCAGTTTCTCCATCTTGTCGAGCATACGCGGCAGCGCCGATTCCGACGATGAGGTCCCCAGCACGATCAGCAGCTCTTCACGGATATAGCGGATGAACTTGAAGATGCTGAAGCCGGTGGCACGCGCGATAGAGCCCAGCACAACCACCACAAACAGAATACAGGTAATGTAGAAGCAGATAATGAGCTGGCCGAGTTGCACCAGCGTCCCGACACCATATTTACCGATGGTAAAGGCCATGGCCCCGAACGCGCCAATCGGCGCCAGGCGCATGATCATATTGATAATGCCGAAGATGACCTGCGAGAAGCTTTCAATCACGTTAAAAATCAACTGGCCCTTGCTGCCCAGACGATGCAGCGCAAAACCAAACATCACTGCAAACAGCAGAACCTGCAGAATGTTGCCGCTGGCAAACGCCCCGATCACGCTGTTCGGGATCACGTCCATCAGGAAGGCTATGACACCTTGGTCTTTCGCCTGTTCGGCATAGACCGCCACGGCTTTGGCATCCAGCGTTGCCGGATCGACATTCATTCCGGCGCCGGGTTGCACCACGTTAACAATGATGAGACCAATGATCAGTGCAATAGTACTGACCACTTCGAAATAAAGCAGTGCAACCGCGCCGGTGCGACCCACGGCTTTCATGCTTTCCATGCCTGCGATACCGGTTACCACGGTACAGAAAATAACCGGCGCTATCACCATCTTAATCAGCTTAACGAAGGCATCGCCAAGCGGTTTCATTTGGGCGCCTAACTCAGGGTAGTAATGACCAAGCAAGATACCGATTGCAATGGCTGTCAGGACCTGGAAGTAGAGGCTTTTAAAAAAAGAAACTTTCATAGGGTGTCCTTAGAATAAAACCACAGGCTATGTAGGGTTTTAAGTCGCCTGCGGTTTTTAAAATAACACCCGGGAAACATAACAGAAATATTTAGACAAGCATCTGCAACAGGAATGTTAAAAATTTTGAGCTGAACCGCATAAGCCTGTCACTTTCATCATGGGCTTTCATGCGGTCTGGAATCGGAGAGGTAGTCCTGCTCAAAGACGTCGGGTTGCACCGCGCGGGCAAACAGGTAACCCTGCACCGATTCAACCCCTGCGGCTTTCAGCCATTCATACTGTGCCTGGTTCTCCACACCTTCGGCGACGATTTCCAGATCAAGGCTGCGCGCGAGCTGAATAATGGCAGAAACCATGCTGCTGTCGTCCGGCAACAGGTCGATAAACGCTTTGTCGATTTTGAGGATATCCACCGGCAACGATTTCATATGCTGAAGTTGCAACAGCCCGGCGTAGCCCATGCCGAAGTCGTCGAGCGCCACGCGCACACCGGCTTCACGTAACGGGCGCAGAATGTCCACCGCCGCTTTCGGATCGTCAATGCGATGGCTTTCTGTCACTTCCAGAATCAGAGTGCCGGTAGCAATTCGGTAACGCTTCATTAACCTTAACAGGTCCGATACCATATTCTGGTGCAGCAACTGAAGGGCAGATAAATTCACTGACAACGGCATCATGATCCCTTTATGCTGCCACGCCGCCAGCTGTCGGCAGGATTCTTCCAGCACCCAATAGCCTACCGCGACGATAAGTCCGCAGGCTTCGATGCGTTCAATCAAATCGGCAGGCAGTTCCCATTCGCCGTTGGGTTGTTTCTGCCGCAGCAGCACTTCCGCGCTGCACACTTTATCCGTCGCGGTATCCACCTGCGGCTGCAGCCAGATAGCAAACTGATTATTTTCCAGTGCGGCGAGCAGATCGCTCTCTTCGCTCAGCCGCTGCTGTGCAGCTTCCATCTGCGCCGGGTCGAAGAACTCAATCTGGTTTGGCGGGCAGCCTGCCATTAAACATGGCGATACCGATACTGGCGCTCGGACGGAGCTGAATACCCTGCAACGGCAGACGCTCATTAATGACAGTGAGCACTTGCTGACCAAGCGTAATGGCATGCCACGGCTCTTTTACGCCGTGTGCCAGAATCGCAAAATCATAGCCACTGACCTGGGTCAGTACCATGCGCGGTGAAATCACCGAGCGGAGTTTTTCCACCAGCGTCAGCAGCAGGATTTCGCGCTGCGTCTCTTTCAGCACGCCTGCCGTATCCTGCAGGGTTTCACAGGCCACCACGATCAGCGCGGTGGACTGCTCGCGGGCAACGGTCTGCTCCAGCAACGCCAGTAAAAACGCCTTGTTCGGCAGATCTGAAACCGGGAATCGGGTGGCGTGGCTGTTCAGCTCTTCATGCTGACGCAGGAGAATTTGTTGATTGCGGTTATAGCTGCGCACCAGCATGCCGATTTCATCATCATGATGCAGACGCGGCAGCGTCAGCTGATGGCCCACGCGCTCCTGCGGCGAAACGTCGTTCACCTCGCGGGCGATGCTGCGAAGCGGACGCACAATCAACCGGTTGATGCACCAGGTGATCGCCACGCTGAGCATCAGCGATAAAAGTAAGTAAGCAGTCACCAACGTAGCCAGCGCGCTCATCACAAAGCGATACATCTGCCAGGAGTCGGCCTGCAATACCAGATAGGCCAGCGGCTGCGGATTGGCGGGACGTTCGAGCGAATAAATGGGCAGCGAGATTTGCACCGGCAGCTCAAAAATGCGGGTAATCATCACCGGCACCGGGCGTTCCGGGATAAAGCTCATGCGCAACGCCTGGAACTGGTTCGGCAAAACCACGTCGGCGCGGCTGACAATCCCCGCTGGCTGAATACGGGCCAGAATGGTTTCGGCTTCCGGGATATCGGCTTTCAGGATGGCGGCAGAGAGCGGTTCACGCACCGAGCGGGCAACGCTTTCCAGATGCGTCGCGGTGGTATAGCGGTTCTGTTGCACAAAATGGAAGAGCAAAATAAAGCAAAAAATGAACGTAAACACCATGACAACGGCGGACACCATTGCCATCTGTTTAATTGTCAACGAACGGCTAACGCGCAAAAGGACTCTCCACTGAGACAGAAACACTACCTGCATGCCGCGTTCAACGTGAACTCAGCCAGCGACCCGGTAACGAAATGTTACCAGAACGCCGGCTGATTATACCCGATCGTTCAGAGAATNCCGCCTCACCCTGCCACTGAGACGGGATCAGGTTGTTCAGCGGGTAGCGCGGCATGGTTTTGGTACGCGAGTGCGACCAGGAGCCGGACGCCCCCAATTCCCACGACCAGTTTTCCGTACGCTCACGCCACAGCACCGGCACGGCGAAAGAAAGGTACGATTGCGGACTGTAATAGCCGCCCTGCCCGAGGGTGTAACCGCTCAGGTCTTTATCGTAATGCCAGATCATATTGTTCAGGCCAATAGTGACCCGGCGGTTATTTTCATTGATGACTTTGTAGTAGTAACCAGTCATCCAGCGGACGCGCCAGTTATCCTCCACGTTTTTACCGTTCAGGCTGTCAGCGCCGAGGCTCGCCCATACGCCGTTGGCTTCGCCTTTGTCATAACTCATGCTGACGCCCGCCCCGGTGGCGCGAACGCCGCCCCAGGTGGTGCCAGTGTGACCGTCATTGTCGTTATCTTTTTGCCCGCCGAAGGCCAGCAGCGAGCTGGAAATCGGTCGACGATGCACATTTAACGTGTAGCCAAACGGCCCCAGATCGTCGCTGTAGCTCAGGCCGCCCACCACATCGACGACGTTAAAGCCGATGGGCGTGGTGCCGAGATCCATATTCCAGGTGTCGTTTTTCCAGCCGACGGCGATGCTCGCGCCGCTGTCAGACTGTTTTGTGCCGCCGCGGCAGCCGTCATCGCCCAGCGAACAGGTGCCCCAGCTGTCGTCGTAGGTGCCACCGCTGGTGGAGAACGTCCCGGCGTTCATGTTCACAAAGTCGGAGCGGAAGAACATGCGCCCGTCCGCCAGCGGCGCATCCGCCTGCAGCATGGTGGTGTGCGCTTTCAGATCGGAATAGCCGCCAGTACCGCTGGAACCCCAGTAATCATGTTCCAGCGTGACGTTCACATCCTGCTGACGATAGAGATCGGCGGCATCGCTGCGCACGCCACGCTTCAGCCAGTCGTCTTTTTCATCATTGCGCATCAGGCGGGTAAAGCTGTCGTTGTCCTGTGGACGCGCGGGCGTAATGCCGGTCGCCACCATCGCATCTTTATAATCTTCCAGCCCCTGCTGCGGATTGCCCGAGGCCGCTTCCACGCGCGCCGCATCACGCAGTACCAGCGCGCTGTCCATCGATGGCGGCTGCGATTTCGCCTGTGGCACAATGCGGCTGAAGATTTGCTGCGCGGCGGCGGTATTGCCCAGCCCGGACTGCGCCAGCGCCACGCGACGCTGCATGTTGATCGAGGAACTGGCTTCCAGCGGCGGCAGTTTGGCTAACTGTTCGCGGGCGCTGGCCTTGTCGCCATCGGCGAGATAAACCTCCACCAGCCCGAGCCGCGCGTCCTGGTTTTCCGGCTCTTTCGCCAGTACCGCGTGGTACTGCTCCACGGCGGTTTGCGTATCGCCACGCTGCTGCGCCCAGTCGGCGAGAATCAAATCGATCCGCGTGGATGACGGCTGCTGTTTGAGCAACGCGATGGCCTGATCTTCCTGACCGGCATCGCGCAGGCGGTTGGCGTTTTCCAGCACCTGATAGGCGATCCGCCAGCTCGCGAATGTTGTCATTCCACTGGCTGCGCGGCAGCCGGTTCAGGTGCGTCAGCGCGGCCTGATCCTGATTGTTGCCGGAGAGGTAAAGACCGTTGGCGTAAATCTGTTCCGGGTCGTTGGGTTTCTGCTGCGCCAGTCCACGCATCAGCGCGTCGGCTTCGCTGTGTTGCCCGGCGCTGTAAAGATCGCGCGACAGGCGGTACGTCACCCACACGCTGCCCGGATCGAGCGCTAAACGCTGGCGCTGCAACGCCGCGGCCTGGGCAAATTTGCCTTCGTTTTCCAGCGTTTCAGCCTGTTGCGACAGGCGATCGTTAGTCAGGCTGCGTTCGATATCATCCACGCTTTTCCGCTGACTGGCAGAAAGGCTTTCAATAAACGCGGTGGCTTTTTCCGGCGACTGCGCACGGTAAATATTCGCCAGCCCGCGCACGGCGTTGCTGTTGCCTTTATCAAGGCGCAGCGCCTGCTGGTAATAACGTTCTGCCGCGGCGCTGTCTTTGCGCGCCATCGCCACATCACCAAGGCCGAGCACTGCGTAGCTGTCGGTGCTGTCCACCCGCCGCGCCTGTTGGTACGTACGCTCGGCAAGATCAAGGTCTCCCGCCTTCAGCGCCGCATCGGCTTTGCGGATCATCGGCCAGTAGATTTCCCAGCTCTGCGGTTTATTCGCTTCTATCGCCAGTTGTTCGGCTTTTGCCCGGAACGCCGGGTCGGCCATCTGTTTTTTCTGCTCATCGAGCTGTGCTTTCGCGGTGGTGGCCAGATCGCCGGTGGTGAACAGCAGCAGAAAACGCTGTAGCGCCTGAATGCTGGCCTCGCTGGTGGGCATCGATTTGATTTGATCGTACCAGATGTCCGCCGCGGTATTATGTCCGGCGTTAGTCTTCGCCATCTGTTCGAGAACGGCGAATGCTTCATCCCGCTTGTCATCGTCAAACAGCATGCGCGCCAGCGTCGATTGCAATTGCACGTTGCCCGGCATCGTTTTGTTGAGGTTTTTAAGCTGGTTAACCGCCTCATTATGCCGCGCCGGTAATCGCGCCACTGCGGTCCAGTATTCCACCGACAGTGCACCATCAGGCGGCGCGCCCTTGAACAGCTTGTCGTAGACGGCAAGCCCCTCTTCGACATGGCCGGTGGTGGTCAGCAAACGCGCCTGCTGCAACGCCTGTCGCCCTTCCGCCGTCGTTAACTGAATTTCACTGCGTGAGTTTTTGTAGGCACTGGAGTCCGGTGCCAGTTGCGCCAGCCGGTCGAGCTGTTTCTGCGCGCCTGCCGCATCGCCCTGACGCAGCAGATAACGCAGCCGCGCAGCGATGACGTCAGGGTTGTTGGGATCAATCAGCTCCAGTCGATAGAGCGACTGCGTGACCAGATCTTCCCGATTGCTGGCCTCACCGACACGTACCTGATCCAGCAGTTGCTGCTGGGCGGCGGAGTTAGCAGCCCAGGCCGTCGGTACCGTCGCAAGGCCGAGCGACAAACTGAGTAAACTTACTGTGAACGTGCGCATTCCTGGCCCCAGTCAGGTAGTAATTCACCGCGGGCGGTGAAACGAAAACGGTGTTGATCCCAGCCTTGTCCAAACAGGGTTAGCACATAGTTAAAATAGGCGTCTGCGCCAGGGAAATTATCTGCGACGCGCTGGCGCTGAACGGCCTGAGCATCGCGATGTTGTAAGAACGGCAGCAGCGAGGCGGAGAAGCCGACCGGGCCGCTGTTGGTAACCTTGCCGGTGGCGATATCCACTTTCTCTGGCGGCAACCCTTCGCGAGTGGTCTGCATCGCCATCGGGTTAAAGCGTTTGAGCAGGCGCGCTTTTTGCGGATCGCTGTCGTGCATCATGCCGACCCACAAATAAACACGGATGGCGTCATAGCTGCCGACCAGCGTCTTATCCTGTTTTAACTGCCAGCCTTTGTCTTTTACATACCGCACCCAGTCCGGCGAAAAGCCCTTCGGCGCGGTTTCCAGCAGCAGGCGCAGGTTAGTTTCGCGCAGCGTGCTCCACGGCGCACCAAGGCGGGCAAAGTAGCTGGTGAGCTGAGGCGGGAAATAGCTGGGGTTGAAACGCCAGCCTTTGTCGTCAACAAAACCGACTTTGCCCGGCAGCAGCATGGAGCCCAGCCCCGGCACCGTCACCACTTCCTCTTTGGCGATCCGCGACAGCAACCCTTTTCCGGCGTCGCTGTAGCGCGGCTCTTTCCACAGTCGCCCGGCTTCCATCAATGACCAGGCGATCCACAGGTCGGCATCCGACGCGGAATTACTGTCGATTACCGTCCATTTATCCTCTTTTTTACCCCACAACCAGGCGGGCAGATTCGCGTTCAGATCGCCCTGGCCGAGGTTGTCTCTCGTCCAGTTATACAGCGAAGCAAAGGCGCTGCGGTCATTCGCCACCAGCGCAAAGAACATGGCATAGCTTTGCCCTTCCGAGGTGGTGATTTTGCGCGCGTCGCTGGGGTCAATGACGCGCCCGCCATCGCTGATATAGTCCTTTTTAAACTGCTCCCAGGCCGGCCAGGTACAGGCGGCGTTGGCCTGTACGGTGACCAGCAGGGTCAGTATCAGCGCCATCCAGCGCGCGACGTTCATCATCGTTTACTCGTCATCACCCGGTGACAGACGTCGACGGCTGATGATGCGCAGCAGACGCCACAGGACCCAGGCCAGCAGCACGACGCTTATCGCCGCCAGCACCGCCAGCAAAATCGGGTGGTTAGAGAGCGCATACCAGACGCGTTCAAACCACGGCAGATGGCCGACGTAGTAGATATCGCCAACACGCAGGCTGCTGACGCCCGCCTCGCGGATCACCGAGACCGAGCCAAACATTACTGCCCGTTTGCCGCTGTCGTTCATCGCATTATTCAGCAATTCATACCCGCGNNTCCGCCAGCAGCGCCACCACGCTGCGCTGATCAGCATACGGCGACTGGAAGCCGACGATGGCCGCCATCGGGCCCGAGGAGCTGATATTGGTTTGAGCGTTCGCCTTGCGCGCGTCGGCATCCATCATCACCGACGGCAGATCGTTATGGCGCACCGGCGTTTTCACCCAGCTCTTCGTGGCATCAACCAGCAGGTCTATCTGTTTGTCGTCCTTCAGTTTTTCCGGAATGGTGCCGATCAGCAGAATATCGGCGTCTTTGTCCTGGATTTTGCTGCCATCGTCGGTGACCGTCAGGTTAACCGCCGGGAAACCGGTTTGCGCGCCGATTTCACCCACGGTATTCAGCAGCGTACCGAGCTGGCTCTGATCCGGGTTTTTCGGCATCACGATGATGGACTCGGAGAGATCCGCCATCCGGCTGAACGGGAAGCCCGCATTGGCAAACGCACGCAGATCCGGCATCGCCAGGAAGTGATAGTAGTTGGAGAAATCAATGGTGGAATCATCGCTCACTACCACGTGGTTCATCACCGGCTGGAAGGTAATACAGTTTTCGATGGTTCCGCCCGGCATCGGGTTCATGTACTGGAAATCGAAACGCAGCTGGTTGGTGGCACCCAGTTGCAGCGCCGGAATTTGCACGTCATTTTTCCCGTCCAGCAGCCCCTGCAATACCGGCAGGCGCATGATCAGCTTGTTCGCTTCCTGGGTGCTGTTGAGGTTGAACGATTGCAGGAACTGGTTGTTCAGGCTGATGTCCATCCGCGAGCTGTCTTTCACCGGCGGCATGGTGTAACGGTATTTGAGATCCATATCGATACCGTTGCTGCGCAGCAGGTAGAGATCCGGCGGCAGGTTCAGCGACAGCGAAATAGCTGTCGGGTTAAGGCCGGTAGACTGCAGCTGTTGATCGTAGGTTTTCAGCTCGCCAAAGGTGACCGGGCTGTCGGTGCGGATCCAGTTCGGCGCATCGTACGGCTTGCGCGCCAGCAGCGGTTTCACGTCGTCCACCACCACGCTGTTGCCACGGAACAGAATGTTCCCCTGCGCAATCCCCTTCGCCGCCTGCATCAGATCTTTATCATCACGACCCAGCACCACCAGCAGCTTGATGTACGGCTTATCCGGGTGGCTGATCATTTCCACGGTCGGCGCTTTCACCGGCGGGTGATCGCGCAGGAAATCCGGGCGCTTGTCGTTGGTCGCCAGTACCACCGCGTTACGGTCAGGCAGCGAGTTATAGAGCACCGGGAACGTCTGACCACGCCAGCCGGCACGGGAACCGAACCAGGAGGCGATAAGCCCNCGGCAAAGATCATCGGCAGGGTCAGCGGACGGTTATCGCGCGGGTCAAAAAACGGTACCGGGAAGTGCGACAGATCGTTCTGCACCTCTAACGTCTGGAAGGTTAAATCCAGCGCACTGCTGCGCCCGATGTCCATCCACAGCGTGGTGCTGGACGGGTTTTCACACACGTCGCGATAGTGGCCAACAGAGATCGGCAATATAGAGCGGGTCAATGGGTAACTGTGCGCTGACCTTTTTCCCGAGCTGGTCCGGGGTCACCGGCAGCACACCCATCAACTCATCGTTCAGGTAAACTTTCAGTTGTGACTGCACCGGCAGCAGCGATGGCGACGGTGTGTAATCGANTTCCGCCGCCGGGTTTGCCGCAGGCGCCGCTAGTGTGGCGGTTGGCGAAGGGGCGACCGTGGTCGGAGCCGGCGGCGTCACCGTGTTATCCTGGCTCTCTGTCGCCGCAGGCTGCGCCGGAGCCGCCGTAGCCGCGCCGGTCTCAGGTGCCGCGTAAGTGGTGATCGGCAGCATGCTGTTCATGCTCACCGCGACTGCACACATCCAGAATAGTTTTCTTTTCATCGCGTAATCATCATTGTTGAGCCATAGCCGGTTCCGGTTGACGTGCCGTTGCNNCCAGCAGGCTTTCCAGCGGCTTGTCTTCCGGGAAGCTGTCCTGCCAGAGCGCCCACGTATCCGCACGGGCGAACGTACACTGCACGAAATCAATATGCTGTTGGTTGGTCATCGGTAGCAGTTTCAGACCCACTTCGCTGCCATGGACACGCGCCACCTGCGCCGGGAAGCCATATTCCTGCTGGCCGCGCTTGAGCAGCAACTGCACTTTTTGCCCTTCCAGCACCTGCGCTTCGCCGTTAATGCTGATCCCCAGACCGCCATCGGAGAAGTCATGAACGGTACAGGAGAACAGGTGACCATCTTCGCGAGCCAGCGCCGCAGGCATGGTCATTTCGACACGGTGCGAACGACGCACCTGTTTGCTCTCAACCGAGACCGCCACCGCGCCGCCGAGGATAATCATGTTATAGAACACCCACAGCAGACTGACCCACACGGTAAGGATTTCATTTTCCGGGCCGTAGAAATAACGCCAGATACCGAACGCCACGCCCACCAGGTTCAACAACACAAGGTAGATGTAGGGGCGGGAAATGACCCAGTCGACGTATTCCTCTTCCACCAGACCGCCTTTCGCCGTAACGTTGAACGTGCCTTTGTGCGGGTTAATCAGCGCCACCAGCGTCGGCGGGGCGATATACCAGGCCAGCACCGTTTCGTAGATTTCACTCCAGAACGAATGGCGGAATTTCCCCTGGATCTTCGAGTTCGTCAGGCTGGCGTGGATCATGTGCGGCAGGACGAACAGCGCAATCATGATCGCCGGGGCGTAGATGATGTACGCATGCAGCAGCAGGAAAGCCAGCGGCGCGGTGAGGAAAATCAGCCGCGGAATACCAGACAGGAAGTGGAACATAGCGTTGAGGTAGCACAGCCGCTGCGCGAATTTCAGCCCCTTGCCAAACAGCGGGTTATCGAGACGGAAAATCTGCACCATGCCGCGCGCCCAGCGGATACGCTGACCGATATGCGCTGACAGACTTTCCGTTGCCAGCCCTGCCGCCTGCGGAATTCGCATGTACGCGGAGGTGTAGCCGCGACGGTGCAGGCGCAGCGAGGTATGCGCATCTTCGGTCACCGTTTCGACGGCGATGCCGCCAATCTCATCCAGCGGTTTACGGCGGATAACCGCGCACGATCCGCAGAAGAAGGTGGCATCCCACATGTCGTTACCGTCCTGCACCAGCCCGTAGAACAGCGTGCCTTCGTTCGGCGTTTTACGGAAACGCCCGAGGTTGCGCTCGAACGGGTCAGGGGAGAAGAAGTGGTGCGGCGTTTGCATCACTGCCAGATTTGGATCTTTCAGGAACCAGCCGACGGTCATCTGCAGGAACGAGCGCGTCGGGACGTGGTCGCAGTCGAAAATCGACACCAGATCGCCCTTCGCCATCTTCAGCGCATTGTTGATATTGCCGGCCTTCGCATGCTCGTGAGTGGTTCGCGCCACGTAATGCACGCCCAGGTTTTTGGCAAACTGGCGAAACTCTTCGCGCCCGCCGTCGTCGAGGATCCAGATGTTCAGTTTATCTTTCGGCCAGTCGATACCCAACGAGGCATAAACTGTATTTCTGACTACACTCAGCTCTTCGTTATAGGTCGGGACGAAAATATCCACGGCGGGCCACAGCGAGGTATCTTTCGGCAGTGACACCGGATGGCGGTTGAGCGGCCAGACCACCTGGAAAAAGCCCAGCACCAGCACAATCCAGGCGTAGGTTTCCGCGAACAACAGGATCATGCCGCACACCAGGCTTACCGGGTCGTTCCAGTTGAGCGTTGAAGTATAACGCCACCAGATATAACGGCAGGAAACGGTGAGCGACAGGACAATGAGCATCAGCGCCGAGAAGCGACCCGGAATACGGCGAATAAACAGCGCCACGCCCCACAGCAGCATCAGGAAAATAAACTGCGACAGCGGGTTAAACGGCTGTGTCACGCAGATCAGCGCCAGTAAAAACGACAGGATCATAATCACGCCAAGGATGATTTTGCGTAATCGCGGATCCAGGTGCCCCAGCTCTTTTTTGTGGTCGAGGTGCTCCGTCTGTGCGTTGAAGCGCGACGGCAGCTCTTCCAGCCACTGGTGATAGCGCCCCTGCAGCTTTTTCAGCGACGAAAATGAACGCCAGCGGCCTTCCTGTCGCGGCTGCGGCGAGCGGGTGGTCAGTAACCAGACCAGTTGCAGCAGGTAGCGCGCCGGATCTAACGGCCGCGGGCGGTGCGGATCGATATGCGGGAAATACTCGCGCTGCCGTTCACGAATGCGCTGCCAGCGAGGGTGTTCTAACGGAATAAAGGTCCAGGCCAGCGCCACCCACAGACAGGCCAGCGTCGCGCCGAGCCAGGTAGCGCCGTGGCGACGATAGTCGTGGAAGCGCGCCGTCATCGCCGCTGCCACCGGTGGCGCGAGGAACAGCCTGGACAGGCGAATCATGTTTCACTCCCGACAGACGTGCGGACACCGGCGTAGTGCAGCAGGCACCAGTTCGCCAGCGTAATGACCTCTTCTGCGGCCAGCGCGTCGCTGCGGTATTCGCCAAGGGGTTGCTTCGCACCCAGGCTTTCGGCTACCGCTTCATCACGATGAATCGCAATTGGCAGCAGACGGCGCTGGCTTTGCAGCCAGATCTGATAGATATCATCCTGAATCTGGCTGCCGACCCGCAGATCGTTAATCAGCACGTGCGCTTTTGTAGGCAGCGCCTGCTGATGCAGCCGCACATGGCAGTTGGTATCGGGGTTGACGATGGTCAGCGTGTGGTGGCACGCCTCCAGCAGCGGCTGCGTGTAGGGCAAATAGCCGTGCGGCAGGTCGACTAAAATCCACTGATAGTGACCGAGTTCATGAAGCTCGCGCAGAATATCGCCGAGCTGCGACCATTTCGCCTGCAGGGTATAAAGGTTTTCCTGCTCGGCGGGCGTCAGTTGCCCGAAGGGCAGGAGATCGATCTGGGTGGTGTAGCGCATCCCGGCGTCTCGCCACGCTTTTTCGTCCAGCAGTGCGCGCATCCATCCGTCGCGATGAACAAAATCAACATTGAATGACAGGCGCAGCATATTGTCCGGGGAAGCATCGACGACCAGAACTGTCTCACCAAGAGACTGCAATGCCCAGGCTAACGCTGCAGTGATCGACGTCGTACCCACGCCGCCACGAATGCCTTGTAATCCCAGAATAGCCATCCACGGCTTCCTTCTTATTGATGCTCAGCCAACTCGGCCAACAGCGGCCAACGTTTTAGCGCAGAGGCTAACTGGTCGCGCTGGGAAATATCAGTGTAATCAATTTCCGGCAATGAGAATGCCCGGCTCAGCGCCATAAAGTCATTTTGAAAGGTATATCCGAGCGAAGGATCCGCCGGTGTTATTGGCTCATCATTACCAGACATTTTTTTGATCCACCTGGACTAAAATGTGTGTTCAATAGTGACGACAATGCATTCAACTATGAAATACGGTTTACATGCTAAATCTGATGTTCTTTAATTTCAATGTTAGGTTTATTCTCACGCTTTCGCTAGTAAACTGAATAACAGGTAAATTCGAATTGATGAGGGACACCGTGGAGCCCATATTTTCTATTGGTATTCAATCCCTGTGGGATGAAGTCAGCCAGATGCCTGCCGGCGGCGTGTGGTGGCTTAATACTGACCGTTATCAGGACGCGGTAAGTCTGCTCAACCATACGTTATCCGCCCAACGTAAAGAGGATGCTGTCGCCGCCGTAGTGATGGGGGAAAACCCTAAAAATATTGTTAAATTAAACCCCGATCGCGGACCAGAAAAAATACGTTTATTTTCCATGCCAAAAGATGAAAGTGGTCTATACTCGCTTGGGCGAGATCTACTTTGCACTGTCGAACCGGCGCATTCTTTATTTATCCTGTTATGCAGCGATAATGCCTTGCAAAATAGTGATCCCAAAAAACTCCGCCGTTGGGTAGCGCAAATGCAAACCTGGGTGAAATATCACCATTGCACGTTACTAATCATTAATCCCGGTAATAATACAGACAAACAGTTATCTCTGCTGTTAAGTGAATACCGTTCCCTATCCGGTCTCGCAAGTCTTCGATTTCAGGGCGATAACTATCTTCTCGATATAGCTTTCTGGTGTAATGACAAAGGCGTCAGCGCACGACAACAGCTTCCAGTCATTCAGGATAATAATGGATGGCGGGTGTCACAGGAGGTCGAGGCGATTGTGCAACCGCGCAGCGATGAAAAAGATGTGCTGTGCAATATTGCCGTGCTGGAAGGTGCCCCCCCGCTCTCGGAATACTGGACGCTGCTGGATACCAACGACGCCGTGTTTAACGCCGCGCGCACCGCTCAGGCCGCCACTATCATCTTCACCGTCGCGCAAAACGCGCAGATTGAACAGCTCGCGACCTATATTCATACGCTGCGTCGCCAGCGCGGCAGTGCGCTGAAAATCGTCGTGCGCGAAAGTACCGCCAGCCTGCGTGCCACCGACGAACGTCTGTTGCTCGGCTGTGGCGCGAATATCGTGGTGCCGTGGAATGCGCCGCTGTCGCGCTGCCTGACGCTGATCGAAAGCGTGCAGCGCCAGGTGTTTAACCGCCACGTGCCGGAAGATATCGCCACGCTGCTGTCGATGACGCAGCCGCTCAAACTGCGCGGTTTCCAGAAATGGGATGTTTTCTGCGAAGCGGTACACAATATGATGACTAACCCGCTGTTACCTGCGGACGGTCGCGGGGTGATGGTCGCGCTGCGCCCGGCGCCGGGATTACGCGTTGAACAGGCGGTGACGCTCTGCCGTCCCAACCGAACGGGCGATATCATGACTATCGGCGAGAACCGTCTGGTGCTGTTCCTGTCCTTCTGCCGCATTAACGATCTCGATACCGCGCTCAATCACATCTTCCCGCTGCCGACCGGCGATGTCTTTTCGAACAGGATGGTATGGTTTGAGGATAAACAAATTACCTCGGAAATTCTGCAGATGCAGGCGGTCAAACCGGAGCGCTGGACGACGCCGCTGCCGATCACCACAGGGCCGGAGACAGTGATGAACGTCGAGCACGACGGTCGTAGCTGGCGCCGTATCCCGGAACCGATCCGACTGGCTGAGACTCACGGAGAGCACGCATCATGATGTCGATAAGCGATATTCTGCAACTGGTGGTGCTTTGCGCGCTGATCTTTTTCCCACTGGGCTATATGGCGCGCCATTTCTGGCGTCGAATTGAAACCACGTTACGGATGATGTTTTTTAAACCTCGTTATGTGAAACCGGCTGGCGTACTGCGCCGAACACCGACCGTTCAGGGCAAAGCGAAAAAATGACTAATTCAATTCACACCGCTACGAAGCCATCTCCACTCTGGCAATACTGGCGCGGACTTTCCGGGTGGAACTTCTACTTCCTGGCGAAGTTTGGTCTGCTCTGGGCGGGATACTTAAATTTCCACGCCATGAAGAACCTGGTCTTTATGGCGTTTTTGCTGCTGCCGATCCCGAATGAACGACTGCACAAATGGCGTAACTGGATAGCGATCCCCATCGGCTTTGGCCTGTTCTGGCATGACACCTGGCTGCCTGGCCCGGAAAGTATTATGAGCCAGGGATCGCAGGTGGCCGGTTTCAGTTTCGACTACATTCTCGATCTGGTGACGCGCTTTATTAACTGGCAGATGGTCGGCGCCTTCTTTGTGCTGCTGGTCGCCTGGCTGTTTTTAACCCAGTGGGTGCGGGTGACGATTTTTGTGGTCGCCATTATGGTCTGGCTGAACGCCATCACGCTGATCGGCCCGACCTTCACGCTGTGGCCTGGCGGCCAGCCGACGACAACAGTGACCACTACCGGCGGACAAGCAGCGGCAACGATCGCAGCCGCAGGCGATAAACCGGTCGTCGGTGATATTCCTGCGCAAACTGCGCCGCCCACCTCCGCGAACCTGAACGCCTGGCTGGCCAGTTTCTACGCGGCGGAAGAGAAGCGAAAAACGACGTTCCCGGCCTCGCTGCCTGCTGACGCGCAGCCGTTCGATCTGCTGGTCATCAACATCTGTTCGCTGTCGTGGTCGGACATTGACGCTGCCGGGTTGATGCAGCATCCGCTGTGGTCGCATTTCGATATTGTGTTTAAAAACTTTAACTCCGGCACGTCTTACAGCGGCCCGGCGGCGATTCGCTTGCTGCGCGCGAGCTGCGGTCAGCCGTCGCACACTAACCTCTATCAGCCTGCTGGTAACGAGTGCTATATCTTTGACGATCTTGCCCGTCTCGGTTTTACCGAACAGCTGATGCTGGGGCATGACGGCGTGTTTGGCGATTTCCTGAAAGAAGTACGCAACCAGGGCGGCATGCAGGCGCCATTGATGGATCAGAAAGGCTTACCGGTTCNNGACCTTCTTCAACACCCTGCCGCTGCACGACGGTAACCACTATCCGGGCCAGAGCAAAACGGCGGATTACAAAGCACGCGCACAGAAGATGTTCGACGAGCTGGATCAGTTCTTTACCGGGCTGGAGAAATCCGGGCGTAAAGTGATGGTGCTGGTCGTGCCGGAGCACGGCGGTGCGCTGAGAGGCGATAAGATGCAGGTCTCCGGTCTGCGCGATATCCCGAGCCCGTCGATCACCAACGTGCCTGCCGCGGTGAAATTCTTCGGCATGAAAGCGCCGCATCAGGGCGCGGCGGTGGAAATCACCCAGCCAAGCAGCTACCTGGCGATTTCTGAACTGGTGGTTCGCGCGGTGGACGGTAAGATGTTTACCGAGGACAACGTGAACTGGTCGCAGTACACCAGCGACCTGCCGCAAACGGCACCCGTGTCGGAAAACTCGAACGCGGTCGTCATTCAGTATCAGAACAAGCCTTATGTCCGGCTCAACGGCGGCGACTGGGTGCCGTACCCGCAGTAATCTAATGCCCTGTTATTGCAGGCAGATGGCACAAAACGTGTGCCATCTGCCATCACGGAATAAAAGCAAATCGATAAATTTTTACGACATTTTTACTTGCGAGCATTTTGACGGAAAGCGATCCTGTTTGCAGATGCTAAAGGGAGTTTTATTACGCCTCTTACAACGCAAATATAAAGATCAACACGGTACGTCATTATGGGTAAACGCGACGCTAATGTCATGCATTGCATTAGTTGTGAATTGTCATGCCAGGTATTTCCACAAAAATCAGTACGACTTCAATACTGCGGGAATGCTAACTTTATATTATGGCCCGAAAGAAATTCTTATCTTAAGACAGGACTTCTGGAATCGTATTTATTACACAGCAAAATTATCACCCTTAATGGATTTGTTTTCGTCGATTTCTCGGTATCAAACCTGCGCTATTTCGTCGGGCAAGAGTGGATAGACCGCCTGACAGAAACAGGCATGAAAATCATCATCATAGCCGATAGAGTCCTTGCTCCCCTGGCTAACTACTGGTTAAAAAAATGGCGGGGCGTGCAGGGGATAATTTATGCAGACGACAGTGCCAGCCATATTCACTATAAGTTCGAGAGAATATTTTCGGGTCGTTTTGCTAACATCACGCGAGGGCCAACCCTCAACGATTCAGAATTTTCGTTATTAGCGCTTATTTTATCTGAATCAGGCTTGCGAAAAGCACACAGACTTAACGAATTAAACGTGAGTGAAATCTACGTCAGAAAAAACCGCCTCGAAAGAAAGCTCGGTTGTAATATCAACAAACTCTTCTCATTAATTTCAGGCACGGCGAAAGAATACCCTCCGCTGGGTTAAGTCGGTTGCTGCCATCTGTAATAAAAAAGGAGCCGGAATATCCGGCTCCTTTTTTCAGAGGCATCACTTACCAGCTGTATTTCACCCCGAGCATACCCTGGGTATCACTGTAGCCTTTGTCACCCATCTGCACGCCCACGTTACCCCAGACGCTCAGGCGATCATTCAGCTTGCCTTCCACGCCGGTACGCACTTCGCCCAGGTCACGGGCGCCATCACGGCTCACGCGCTGACCATCCATCTTCACGCCAAAGGCGTCGGTATTGTGGATCCAGTTCACTTCCACGAACGGCTGGAAGGTACGCTGTTTACCGTCATCCATTTTGTGATGGCTGTTAAGGTACGTTTTCACACCCAGACGCGTCTGGATATTGCCGTCGCCTTCTGACTCAATGCGAGTGCCGTCTTTTCTGAAGTGCGCGTCGTCCTTCACGCCCATCCAGGTGATCTGCGCCTGCGGCTGGATATACCAGGTGTTCAGCGTCCCCTGGCTGCCGGTGAACTCAGCGGCTTTCAGGGTGTAACCGGCTTCCAGCGAGGCGGTCAGCCCTTTCGAGTCGTAATCGTCGCCCTGGTGGTTATCTGATTCCACGTGGTTATCGAACCAGTTGTACTGCATCCAGCTGTCCACATACGCCCCGGTTTTATCCGCGTCGTTCTGGTACCAGGTGCCGTACAGACCAGCGCTGTAACCGCTGATGCGGCCGTCAGAGCCGTAACCGACACGGTCGCTGCGGGTGTTGCTGTGCTCATTGGCATAGCCCCCCATCACGCCCAGATGCCAGCGGTCGAGCCCGTCAGTACTCCACTGTGCAATGTCGCCACCCAGTTGCAGTACATAGCGGTTGCTCTGCGTTTTCATCCGTCCGTCACCGGCAGAGGAACGTTCGTGGCCACCCACGTGGCGCATCCACATGCTGCTGACATTATCTTCGCCGTTATGCAGGGCGTCGGTGTACTGCGGCTCGCCGAGACGATCGTGCAGACGATGGTTAAACAGCGTGTTGGCCGCCGCGATGTTGCTGATATAGCTGCCGGCCGCCGGACTCAGTGCATCACGGCCGTCAGGGTCAACCACCGGGCCTGGCGTGGGTTCCACCGGGTCTGTCGGGTCGAGCGGGTCGACCGGCACATCCACCGCCGGCACACTGCCTGTCCATTTGCTGGTCAGGTACCAGTTCTTCGCCGCATCGCCGGTGCCTTTCGCCAGAGTGTAGACAAACGCCCCGGCCTCAACCGTCCCGGTGGTCAGCGCGAAGTTACCCGCTGATGTGCCGTCCACCTGAATCACCTCGATGCCGTTCACCGTCTGTGCACCGGTGCCACCAGTGTTGGTCACACTGACCTGGGTATTGCCCGCCGTATTGCCGCGTACCGTCAGTTTATCCGTCGGTGAGTCGTCGCCACCCAGTTCGGTACTGAACGCCAGCAGACCGTTGTTACCGGAGTAGTTGCCGTTCACCGTCAGGGTGTTGCCCGGCGTCCCGTCATCACGGGTCAGCAGGACGGAGCCGCTGTTGGTCAGATTGCCGCCCACCGTGAAGTCGTTCATCTGCATCGTACCGCCCTGCATGACGTCGATATCCCCGGCGGTGCTGCCGTAACCGGTAAACGAAGCGCCGTCGTTGACGTTCACCAGCCCGCTGGCCATCGCCACCGCAGA
>NZ_JNGH01000105.1 GCF_001188485.1 Trabulsiella odontotermitis | reverse complement strand
CGGTGAGCGTCACCGGGCCGAGCGGCCCGCCAACCACAAACCAGAACAGCGGCGCGAGGTAAAAACGGTAGTTAATCCACAGCAAGGCGTTTTGCAGTTCACGGAGGTATTCGCGTTCGTCGCAGCCCGGCGGCACGCCGTGGATCAGCGTCAGCTCGCTCGCCATTGAATCGCAGGCATGGCTGTCTTTGCGCGCGGCGGCTTTCAGGTAAGCGTGATAATGCACCCGCGATTTCCCCGCCCCGATACACAGCAGGCCGAGCAAAATCCACATAATCAATAGCGGGACGTTAAACAGCAGGCCATACAGCGCGCGCTGCAACAAGTAAACCACTACCATCGCGACGAGGGTCATCAACAGTGTGCTAAAGAGGGAATACCGTTTAGTGCGGCGGAACAGGACTTCCAGTCGGTGATCGAGCTGCCAGTGCTCGCCCAGCTTGAACAACCGCTCGGCGATCAGCACCAGCAACGTAGTAAACAGCGTCATGTCATCTCCTTATCTGACGAGGGGGTGACCAGTGCACGAAACCGCGCCCAGTCGAACGCCGGACCGGGATCGGTTTTGCGTCCTGGCGCAATATCACTATGGCCTGTCATATTATCGGCAAGCGCGGGGTAAACACGGATTAATAATTGTGTTAACGCCGCCAGTTGCTGGTACTGCGCCGGGGTAAACGCCAGCGTATCCGTGCCTTCCAACTCGATACCTATCGAAAAATCGTTACAGCGCTCGCGCCCCTTATAGCTCGACACGCCAGCATGCCAGGCACGCTTATCAAAAGGGACGTACTGCACAATTTCGCCATCCCGGCGGATCAGGCAGTGCGCGGACACCCGCAAGTGGGCGACTTCAGCAAAAAAAGGATGAGCAGCAGGATCTATCGTTCCGGTGAATAGAGCGTCAATCCACGGCCCGCCAAACTCGCCGGGTGGCAGACTGATATTGTGCACCACCAGCAACGACGGGGTTTCATCATCAGGACGGCAATCCTGGTGCGGCGACGGCACACGTCGCGCGCCCACCAGCCATCCCTCTTCTAACTGCATGCAAAAATCTCCTCATTCAGACACAACATCATTCAGGACGCATCGACGCCGTGCGAAGGATGAAGTCTATATATGGTACTGATACCCGGTTCAGAGTAGCATGTTTCAATCTTATGATTCGTTACCATTTTGGAGTTTTATCATGCCGCCTCGCCGCTATAACCCCGAGCATCGACGTGACGCGCTGCTTGAACGCATCAACCTTGATATTCCCGCCGCGGTGGCTCAGGCCCTGCGTGAAGATTTAGGCGGAGAAGTGGATGCCAGTAACGATATTACCGCGCAATTGTTGCCGGAAAATACGCGCGCTCACGCAGTGGTGATCACTCGTGAAGAGGGCGTTTTCTGCGGTAAGCGCTGGGTAGAAGAAGTGTTTTTACAGCTCGCGGGCACGGACGTCTCCATCACCTGGCACGTCGCTGACGGTGACAACATCACCGTTAACCAGCCGCTGTTTGAGCTGGACGGCCCGGCGCGCGTCCTGCTGACCGGCGAACGCACATCGCTCAATTTCGTGCAAACTCTCTCCGGTGTCGCCAGCGAGGTTCGCCGCTATGTTGCGCTGCTGGAGGGCACCCACACCCAGTTGCTCGACACGCGTAAAACGCTGCCGGGCCTGCGCACCGCGCTGAAATATGCCGTGCTGTGCGGCGGCGGGGCCAACCACCGTCTGGGGCTCTCCGATGCCTTCCTGATCAAAGAAAACCACATCATCGCCTCAGGCTCTGTTCGCCAGGCGATTGAGAAAGCCTTCTGGCTGCACCCGGATGTGCCGGTGGAAGTGGAAGTCGAAACGCTGGATGAACTGAGCGAGGCACTGAAAGCGGGCGCTGACATCATCATGCTGGATAACTTCACCACCGAACAGATGCGCGACGCCGTGAAACTGACCAACGGCCAGGCGCGCCTTGAAGTCTCTGGCAATGTGACCGTCGAGACCCTGCGTGAATTTGCCGAAACCGGCGTGGATTACATCTCCGTCGGTGCGCTGACCAAACACGTTCGCGCGCTCGACCTGTCAATGCGGTTTAAATAAGCCTCGCCTTCTTTTCCCCTCTCTGCCTGAGAGGGGAGCTATTCTCCGATCCGCCTCGTATTTTTCCGTAACGCCGCTGCACAGATATAAAAACAGCTGAATCCGTTATCCTGATTTTTGTTTTGCCATTCGCACTGTGCCTGGGTTGCTGACAGAGTGGCTGCGACCAAAACAGGAGCAGCTTATGAGCAGACAACACGGATTTACGTTGATTGAACTGATGGTGGTGATTGGCATTATTGCCATTCTTAGCGCCATCGGTATTCCGGCTTACCAGAATTACCTGCGCAAAGCGGCGCTGACCGACATGCTGCAGGTGTTTGTTCCCTGCGTCTCCGGCTGCAACGGCAGCACCAACGGTATTCCCTCACCTGCCACCAGCCGCTACGTCTCCGCCATGAGCATTGCACAGGGCGTCGTCACGCTCAGCGGGCAGGAGAGCCTCAACGGACTGACGGTCGTGATGACCCCAAACTGGGATAACGCTAACGGCATCACCGGCTGGCAACGCGTTTGCGACGTGCAGAACGACAGCGCGCTACAACAGGCCTGTGAAGACGTTTTCCGCTTTGACGCACAGTAAAAGGAGATGTGATGAAACAGGAACAACTGGACGCGCTGTGCAAACGCCACGATGCCGTGCTGCTGAACAGCAGCGAACAGATGCTCAGTATCGCGGTCGTGGAAACCCCTTCGCCGGAACTGATGGAAGCCCTGCGTTTCGCCACACAAAAGCGGGTGGATATTGAATGCTGGAGCCAGGAAGCGTTGGATAAACACCGGCAGATGGTGTCGCAAACCCGGCTTCCGGCTGTCGCCGACGAAGGCGGAAATGCCGTTGAACTGATCAACCAGACGCTGCAACAGGCACTGGTGCAGCGGGCCTCAGACATTCACTTTGAACCGGACGATGAATACCTGCGCATTCGTCTGCGGGTGGATGGCGTCCTGCATACGCTACCACGGGTACCCGCCTCGCTGGCGCCAACACTTATCGCACGTCTGAAAGTGCTGGGAAATCTCGATATTGCCGAGCGCCGATTACCACAGGACGGGCAGTTTACGGTGACGCTGTCCGGCAAAGCATTGTCTTTTCGCATCGCGACGCTTCCCTGCCGCAACGGTGAAAAAATCGTGCTTCGCCTGCTGCACCGTCAGGAGCAGGCGCTGGATCTTCAGGCCTCGGGCATGTCGCCCGCACAGCTGTCAATGTTCACCCAGGCGCTGGAAAATCCGCAGGGGCTGATTCTGGTGACAGGCCCCACAGGGAGCGGTAAAACCGTAACGCTGTACAGTGCCATGCAACAGCGCAACACGCCGGACGTGAATATTTGCAGCATTGAGGATCCGGTAGAAATCCCCATCGTCGGGCTGAATCAAACGCAGATCAACCCGCGCGCGGGCCTGACGTTTCAGAGCGTGCTGCGTGCCCTGCTCCGCCAGGACCCCGATATTGTCATGGTGGGGGAAATCCGCGATGGCGAAACCGCAGAAATTGCCATCAAAGCCGCGCAAACCGGGCATCTGGTGTTGTCGACGCTGCATACCAACTCCACCAGCGAAACACTGATTCGCCTGCAGCAAATGGGCATTGCGCCGTGGATGATCTCCTCCGCCCTGCAACTGGTGGTGGCTCAGCGCCTGGTGCGCAAGCTATGCCCGCACTGCCGTAAGAAAATGCCCGACACCATCACGTTGCCGGCAACCCTCTGGCCCCGCCCGCTTCCCCACTGGCAGGCTCCCGGCTGCGAACGCTGCTATCACGGTTACTATGGCCGGATGGCATTGTTCGAACTGCTGCCTGCCAGCCCGGAAATGCGCCAGCTGATTGCCGCCGGGGTGACAGCGTCTGACATCGAACGGCAGGCTCGCCGCGCAGGAATGACCACGCTGTGGGAGAGCGGCTGTCAGGCCGTTGAACAGGGGTTAACCTCGATGGAAGAACTGCTGCGGGTGCTGGGAATGCCGCATGGCGAATAACCAGCTCTGGCGATGGCGCGGCCTCAATGCGGATGGCGAAGGCACTGGCGGCACGCTGTGGGCAGCGCATCGCACCGCGGTGCTGTTTCAGCTACAGGCGAGTCAGATANCACCCCAGCGCACAATGGCAGGCGCTGTTGCTCGCCCTTGCAGAGGAGCTACGTCAGGGCATCGCCCTCTCGGAAGCGTTAAAACAATGGCCTGCCGTGTTCCCGCCGCTGTTTGTGTCGATGATCCATACCGGTGAACTCACCGGTAAACTGGACGTGTGTTGCCTGCATCTCGCCGCGCAACAGAATGCACAGCAGCAGTTGTCCATGAAGGTGAAAAAAGCGCTGCGTTATCCGCTGATTGTCTTGTCTGTAGCCTTACTGGTGGTGGTGGCGATGCTGTGGTTTGTCCTGCCGGAATTTGCCGCTATCTACCAGACGTTTAACACGCCGCTACCTGCGCTGACACGCGGCGTGATGACAGCGGCAAACCTTCTGCATCAGGGCATGCTGCCGCTGCTGGTTTGCCTGGGCATCGTTATCGTACTGGCGCGGCGGTATAAAAATCATCCTCGCTGGCAATGGTTGCGGCAAAAGCATTTGCTGCGCATCCCGGTGGCTGGAGCCCTGGTTCGCGGGCAAAAACTCAGCCAGATTTTCACCATTCTGTCACTGACGCAAAATGCCGGCATCGCGTTTTTGCAGGGGCTGGAGAGCGTGGAAGATACGCTGGAAAACGGCTGGTGGCGGGATGTTGTTCAGGATGCACGGCAGGCGATCACCTTCGGTAGCCCTGTCTGGCAGGCGCTCCAAAAGACAGGCGCGTTTACGCCGCTATGCCTGCAATTAATCAGAACCGGTGAAACCTCAGGGTCGCTGGATCGTATGCTCGATAACCTTTCCCGCTACCATCGCGAGAAAACAGAACAGCTGGCGGATAATCTGGCGACTTTACTGGAGCCCATCATGCTGTTAGTCACAGGGATAATTATCGGGACGCTGGTGGTCGCCATGTATTTGCCCGTCTTCCGCCTGGGGGATGCAANCCGCCGAGAATATCGCGCGCGGTGTTTTCGACCGGGCCACGCAACGGCAGCTTCACCGTTTTGCCTTCTGCGGCACGATATCCGGCAACGCCACCCACGTGGCGCTTCATTGCGGACTCGGAGCTCATGCCGTAGAACAGCATGAATTTCTCGCCGTTCTCTTCGACGATACTGCCGCCGCTCTCTTCATGACCGGCCAGCATGCCGCCGAGCATGACGAAATCTGCGCCGCCGCCGAACGCTTTCGCGACATCGCCAGGCATGGTGCAACCGCCATCGCTGACGATCATGCCGCCCAGACCGTGCGCCGCGTCAGCACATTCGATAACGGCGGAAAGTTGTGGATAGCCCACGCCGGTTTTGACGCGCGTGGTGCAGACCGAGCCAGGGCCGATGCCGACTTTAACGATATCAGCGCCGGAAAGGACCAGCTCTTCACACATTTCGCCGGTCACCACGTTGCCTGCACAGATGGTTTTGGTCGGCCACGCCTGACGCGCTTTCGACACAAACTGCACGAAATGCTCGGAGTAACCATTGGCGACATCAATACAAACAAAGTTCAGTTGCGGGTTCTGATCGAGAATCTGTTGGGTTTTCTCAAAATCAGAGTCAGACGTGCCGGTGGAAACCATCACGTGTTTCAGCACCTTCTCAGAGGCTTCCTGAACAAATGCGTTCCATTCGGCGACACTATAGTGTTTATGCACTGCGGTCAGAATATCGAATTCGGCCAGCGCCGCCGCCATGGCAAATGTGCCCACGGAATCCATATTCGCCGCAATAATCGGCACACCAGACCATGTCTGACCGGAATGCTTAAAGGTAAATTCGCGTTCCAGCTCAACATCGGAACGGCTTTTGAGGGTAGAGCGTTTCGGGCGGATAAGAACGTCTTTAAAACCCAACTTCAGATCTTCTTCAATACGCATGTGCGGATTCCTGGGGTTAGAGGCAAAAATGGACTAAGCACAACTCCAGTGACGTTATCATACGCAGTAATCAGGGCTTCGCAAGACTGCGATTTTCACTTTTTTTACGCTACAATCCTATAAATTTACCTGGCGAAAGGTGTTGTTAACACTTGTCATCTGAGGTGAAAACGGTACTCTTTTTAAACGATTGATTTGTCTGGTTTATTAATCCAGTAAAAGGGCTTTATGACGTATACGGTAGCGTTAACCGGCGGCATCGGCAGTGGCAAAAGTACGGTTGCAGAGGCATTTTCTCGCCTCGGGGTTAACGTTATTGATGCAGATGTGATCGCCCGCCAGGTTGTTGAACCTGGAACACCCGCGCTGAAAGCCATTGCAGAACGCTTTGGATCACAAATATTGACTCCCGAAGGCGTTCTCAACCGCCGCGCATTACGCGAGCGCGTGTTTGCGCATCCGGACGACAAACACTGGCTCAACGCGCTGTTACACCCGCTTATTCAACAGGAAACCCAGCGTCAGATTGAAAAAGCCACCTCGCCTTACGTGCTCTGGGTTGTTCCACTTTTTGTTGAAAACCGGCTTTTTGATAAAGCCGATCGCGTTCTGGTGGTGGATGTCACACCGGAGACGCAGATTTTCCGCACCATGCAGCGCGATAATGTTACGCGCGAGCATGCGGAGCATATCATTGCCGCTCAGGCCTCGCGCGACGCGCGACTCGCTGCGGCCAACGACGTTATTGATAACAATGGCGCACCAGATGCGATTGCATCGGATGTTGCCCGTCTGCATGCGCATTATTTGCAGTATGCGCGTCAGGCTGTTTTACAGGAAAAATCGTAATGCACACCCACGTCCTTTTTGAACATCCTCTCAACGAAAAGATGCGTACCTGGCTGCGTATAGAATTTTTAATTCAGCAACTGGAAAGCAAGTTGCCCATTGTCGATCACGCCAGCGCCCTGCATTTTTTCCGCAATATCGGTGACCTGCTGGACGTGTTTGAGCGGGGTGAAGTCCGCACGGAACTGCTGAAAGAACTTGAGCGACAGCAGCGTAAACTGCAGGCATGGGTGGAAGTGCCGGGGGTGGATCAAAACCGCATTGACGCGCTGCGTCAGCAGTTGAAAAACAGCGGCGCGATTCTGATGACGGCTCCGCGCATGGGGCAGATACTGCGTGAAGATCGGCTGATTGGCCTTGTGCGCCAGCGGCTGAGTATTCCCGGCGGCTGCTGCAGTTTCGATCTCCCGACGCTGCATATCTGGCTGCACACTTCGCAAACCCAACGCGACGCGCAGGTACAACGCTGGATTGACAGCCTGCAACCGCTGAATCAGGCGCTGACGTTGATCCTCGATCTCATTCGCAATTCCGCCCCGTTTCGCAAGCAAACCAGCCTCAACGGTTTTTTTCAGGATAACGGCGACGATGCTGACCTTTTACGTCTGCAACTGGCGCTGGATGAGCAGCTTTATCCGCAAATTTCCGGCCATAAGAGCCGTTTTGCGATTCGTTTTTTACCGCTGGACAGTGAAAATGGCCTCGTGCCTGAGCGTCTGGATTTTGAACTGGCCTGTTGCTAAGGAGCGAGCATGTCTGAACACACTATCGTAAATTGCCCGACCTGCGGCAAAGCCGTTATCTGGAATGAACAAAGCACATACCGCCCCTTCTGTTCCAAACGTTGTCAGTTAATTGATTTGGGCGAGTGGGCGGCCGAAGAGAAAAGGATCCCCAGCAGCGGGGACCTGTCTGAAAGCGATGACTGGAGCGAGCAGCAGAACTAAGCCTGCGCGAGCAGTTTAGCAATTACCGGTTCGTTGGCAGGCGGAAACGCGTCTGCCTGCAACGCGTTCTGCGCTACCCAGCGCCCAGGTTGCCCCTCTTTTCCCCAGGGCTCGCCCTGCCAGTGTTCCACCAACCAGAACCACAGCGTAATGTGTCTGTCAGGGAACTGATATTCCAGCTTATCGAAGAACACCGGCGTTGCGGCTTCAATGCCGACTTCTTCAGCCAGCTCGCGCATGACCGCCTGTTCCGGCGTTTCGCCCTCTTCAATTTTACCGCCAGGAAACTCCCATTTGTTGGCCATATGGGCATCTGCGGCGCGCTGAGTGATGAAAATTTCACCTTGTGGATTGCGAATAATCCCCACGGCGATTTGCAGTTTTTTCATAGCGTCTTTCCATAAAAAAGGCGCAGATGTCTGCGCCTTTGTGTCTTTATCAGAAACCTTAGCTCAGACGGCCATGGCACTGTTTGTATTTTTTACCGGAACCGCACGGGCACGGATCGTTACGACCCACTTTGCGATCGCCGGTCTGTGAGGCGAGCGCCACGGCAGCTGCGGTATCGTCATCCTGATGACTCAGCTGCTGCATCTGTGCCAGACGCTCAGCTTCTTCACGACGCTGTTGCTCCATCGCTTCGACTTCTTCCGGCATGCGCACCTGTACTTTACACAGGGTGCTGATCACTTCGTATTTCAGTGATTCCAGCATCGCCGCAAACATAGAGAAGGATTCGCGCTTGTACTCCTGCTTCGGATCTTTCTGCGCGTAACCACGCAGATGGATGCCCTGACGCAGGTAGTCCATCGCTGCCAGGTGCTCTTTCCACAGGGAATCCAGCGTCTGCAGCATCACGCCTTTTTCAAAGTGACGCATCATCTCTGCGCCAACCACCTCTTCTTTGCGGTGATAAACGTCAATGGCGCTTTGCAGAATGCGCTCACGCAGCGTCTCTTCATGCAGCTCCGGCTCTTTGTCCAGCCAGTCGGAGATCGGCAGATCGAGATCGAAATCGTTTTTCAGGCGTTCCTGCAAGCCCGGGACGTCCCACATTTCTTCCAGCGACTGCGGCGGAATGTGTGCATCGATGGTGGCTTTGAAAACGTCTTCGCGAATACTGTTGATGGTTTCGCTGACGTCGGTTACGTCCAGCAATTCGTTACGCTGAGTGTAAATCGCGCGACGCTGGTCGTTGGCGACGTCATCGTATTCCAGCAGCTGTTTACGGATATCGAAGTTGCGACTTTCCACCTTACGCTGTGCGTTAGCAATGGCCTTCGTCACCCATGGGTGCTCAATTGCTTCGCCGGGTTTCATTCCCAGTTTACGCATCATGCCGGAAACACGGTCAGAGGCGAAAATACGCATCAGCGCATCTTCCATGGAGAGATAGAAACGTGAAGAACCCGCGTCCCCCTGGCGACCGGAACGGCCACGCAACTGGTTGTCGATACGACGCGATTCGTGACGCTCGGTACCGATAATGTGCAGACCACCTGCTTTCAGCACCGCTTCGTGACGAACCTGCCAGTCGGCTTTAACCTGCTCAATCTGTTCCGGTGTCGGATCTTCCAGCGCAGCCAGTTCAGCCTGCAGACTACCGCCCAGCACGATATCGGTACCACGACCCGCCATGTTGGTGGCGATGGTGACGGTTGACGGGAAGCCCGCCTGCGCCACAATCTCTGCCTCGCTGGCGTGGAATTTGGCGTTCAGGACGTTGTGCTTGATGCCCGCTTTATCGAGTTCACGTGAAACCAGTTCAGATTTTTCAATCGAGATCGTCCCCACCAGAACCGGCTGGCCGCTGGCGGTACGCTCTTTGATGTCTTCAATAATGGCCTGAATTTTTTCCGCTTCGGTCATATAGACCAGATCCGCCATGTCTTTACGGATCATCGGGCGGTTGGTCGGCACCACGACGGTATCCAGCTTATAAATAGAGCTGAATTCAAAGGCTTCAGTGTCCGCAGTACCGGTCATGCCTGCCAGTTTTTCGTACAGACGGAAGTAGTTCTGGAACGTGATAGACGCCAGCGTCTGGTTTTCGTTCTGGATCTCCACGCCTTCTTTGGCTTCAACCGCCTGGTGTAAACCATCAGACCAGCGACGGCCCTGCATGGTACGGCCGGTATGTTCGTCGACGATGATCACTTCGCCGTCTTTGACGATGTAATCCACGTCGCGGGTGAACAGCGCATGGGCGCGCAATGCGGCGGTGACGTGGTGCATCAGCATGATGTTAGCTGGCGAGTACAGGGATTCGCCTTCGTCCATAATGCCTTCGTTGACCAGCAGCTCTTCAATCAGCACCAGACCACGTTCGGTCAGGTTAACCTGACGCGCTTTCTCATCCACGGAGAAGTGACCGTCGCCCTGGAAGGTGTCGGAATCTTCTTTTTCCTGGCGAACCAGGTGCGGGATAATTTTGTTCACTTTGCGGTACAACTCGGAGCTGTCTTCCGCCGGGCCGGAGATGATCAGCGGCGTACGCGCTTCATCAATGAGAATGGAGTCGACCTCATCCACCAGCGCGTAGTGCAGTTTACGCTGTACGCGCTCTTCCGGGCTGAACGCCATGTTATCGCGCAGGTAGTCGAACCCGTATTCGTTGTTGGTACCGTAGGTGATGTCTGCCGCGTAAGCTTCGCGCTTTGCCGGAGCAGGCATGCCTGGCAGGTTGATGCCAACGGTCATACCAAGAAATTCAAACAGCGGACGGTTGTTTTCGGCGTCACGTTGCGCCAGATAGTCGTTGACCGTCACCACGTGTACGCCTTTACCAGACAGTGCGTTAAGGTACGCGGGCAGCGTCGCGGTCAGGGTTTTACCTTCACCGGTACGCATTTCAGCGATGCAGCGATCGTTCAGCACCATACCGCCCAGCAGCTGCACGTCGAAGTGACGCATGCCAAACACGCGCTTACTGGCTTCACGTACCACGGCGAACGCTTCCGGGATCAGGCTTTCAACGCTTTCACCTTTTTCCAGACGGGCGCGGAACTCGGCGGTTTTGCCCTTCAGTTCTTCATCAGAAAGCTTTTCGAATTCCGGCTCCATCGCGTTGATCTGAATAACTGCTTTGCGCATACGGCGCAGAGTACGATCGTTACGACTGCCGAAAACTTTAGTTAATAATTTGATTAGCATAATAAAATCTCAAACGCCCCGCGCTGCGGAGTCAAAAAATGTCGTTAAGGAATCCGTTTTTTTAGCTAAGGCGTTGAGGACCGGCGCGGATGCCCTGCACCTGGCTTATCCAGGCGGCAACACGGAAGGCGGAAGGAAGTGGGCTGGTATCCAGCGCAACTTGTTTAACAATGACCGGTGGTTTGCGCTCTTGCGTCAGCAGCGCACTGAGCGTGTCGAGCAGCGCCAGATGTTGCGCCTGCTGAAGCGGTGACGCCTCTTCTGCGCTCGGCAGCACCTGAGGGGCCATCGCAAAAGAGAGATGACGGATCACCGTCCGAATAGCATGCTGATGCCAGTAATCAACGGTAAACGTCGGGCGACGGTTCGCCTCCAGCAGCGCGAGCTGAGTGAAATTGACCGTCGTGGCGTTATGGTTGCTGGCGGAAGTGTTTGCGGGTGCGGTGGTCTCTGCACTTGCGTTTAGCGCAGGCAAACCGAAACTCGCCGCGACCATCCCCAACAGGAGATGCGGCCAGAAGTATCGTCTACCTAACTGTCGCCAGCGCGTCAGTATTCCGCTCACTTACGTCGTCACCTTGAATTAACCAACACCACGAGAATTTTTGCGCATAAATCTTACCATTAATAGACGAGCACAGCAGCAGGAATGAAAGATAACGCCCTGTTAAAATGGTTAATAAAACAGCGAACGCATCAAATCAGAGAGTTAGCGAAGAGAGTTATGCGCGAAAGTGACTAAACGGAATTGCAGAAATAAAAAACGACTGGTTTCCTGACCGGAGAGAGTGCCAGGTTGCCAGTCGAATTTTTAGGGGTTCAGGCTTACGCCAGAACCATTGAAGGTGCTTTGAATGCCAGCGGCAGTTCAGCTTCGTCTTCGTAGGTCACATATTCCCAGGCTTCCTGTTTTGCCAGGACGGCCTGCAGAAGTTTGTTATTCAGTGCGTGACCTGATTTGTACGCCGTAAATGCACCGATGATGTTGTGACCACACATAAACAGGTCGCCAATCGCATCAAGCATTTTGTGACGGACAAATTCGTCTTCGAAGCGAAGACCGTCTTCGTTCAGTACGCGATAATCGTCAACAACGATGGCACAATCGAAGCTACCGCCCAGGGCCAGGCCACGGGACTGCAGATATTCGATATCACGCATAAAACCGAAGGTACGTGCACGGCTGATCTGGCGCATGAACGCATCCGCAGAGAAGTTCATTGCATAGCGCTGGTTACTGGCATCAATCGCCGGATGGTTAAAATCGATGGTAAAATCCAGCGAAAAACCATTGAACGGTTTGAATTCAGCCCATTTGTCGCCATCTTCAACGCGAACGGTTTCTTTAATGCGCACAAATTTCTTGGCGCAGTTCAGTTCATCAATGCCGGCATCCAGCAACAGATAAACGAACGGTGCAGCACTGCCGTCCATGATCGGGATTTCCGGCGCATCGACTTCAACAATAATGTTGTCGATACCCAGACCCGCCAGCGCGGCGTTAAGGTGCTCAACCGTAGAAATCCGCACGTCATGCTCATTGACCAGGCAAGTACAGAGCATGGTATCACGCACAGATTTGGCATCGGCCGGAAAATCTACCGGTGGATTCAAGTCAGTGCGACGATAGATGACCCCGGTATTTGCCGGCGCAGGGCGTAACGTCAGTGTGACTTTCTTGCCGGTATGCAAACCGACGCCAGTCGCCTGAACGATACGTTTAAGAGTCCTTTGTTTGATCATCGTATAATCTCGCCAAATTAACTATCCAACCGAAGTGTACACCACATTCGGCAGGGCAGTTTAGCACAAAGAGCGCAGATTCCCAACTTCCAGCCAATTCTTAGTCAGCTTGCTTGCGCAGGAACGCCGGGATATCCAGATAGTCCGGTTCTTTCGTGGTTTGCGGCGTATTGTCGTTAACCACTTTAGCGGCCGGTTTCTGCTCTTGCGTCAACGGAGACATCCCGTGCTGCTGGTAGCGATCCATCACCGGTTGCTGCGACTGCTTGTTCGTCACCAGGGTAATTTCCGGACGTTTGTCCATACCAATACCGGTGGCAACAACGGTCACGCGCAGTTCGTCGTTCATGTCCGGATCCAGAGAAGTACCGATAACCACGGTCGCGTTATCCGAGGCAAACGCACGGATGGTGTTACCCACGGTTTCGAACTCATCCAGACGCAGGTCGAAGCCCGCCGTGATGTTGACCAGCACGCCACGCGCGCCAGACAGATCGATATCTTCCAGCAGCGGAGAAGAGATAGCCATTTCAGCCGCTTCTTCCGCACGGTCTTCACCGCTCGCCACACCAGAGCCCATCATCGCGTAGCCCATTTCGGACATCACGGTGCGCACGTCGGCGAAGTCGACGTTCATCAGCCCCGGGCGGGTAATCAGTTCCGCGATCCCCTGAACCGCGCCTTTCAGCACGTCGTTCGCCGCGCCAAACGCGTCAAGCAGGGAGATACCGCGACCCAGCACTTTCAGCAGTTTGTCGTTCGGGATGGTAATCAGAGAGTCCACGTGCTTGGACAGCTCGGTGATACCCTGCTCCGCGAATGCCATGCGCTTTTTGCCTTCAAAATTGAACGGCTTAGTCACCACAGCAACGGTCAGAATACCTAAATCTTTCGCCACTTCGGCGACAACCGGTGCAGCACCCGTACCGGTACCACCGCCCATACCTGCAGCGATGAACACCATGTCGGCGCCTTCCAGTGCCGTGCGCAGTGCTTCACGGTCTTCTTCAGCCGCATTGCGGCCCACTTCCGGGTTAGCCCCGGCGCCCAGACCTTTGGTGATGCCACCACCGATCTGAATCGTCTGGCCTACCGCGGTTTTACGTAGTGCCTGCGCGTCGGTGTTGACTGCAAAGAATTCAACACCTTCGATGCGCTCGCGCACCATGTGTTCGACAGCGTTACCGCCGCCGCCACCGACGCCGATGACTTTAATCACCGCGTCGTTGGTCAGTTCCATAGGTTCAAACATAGTTTCTCTCCGTCTTATACACTTCGCCCTTCAGGTAACCTGAACGACTGATGTATTGTGCCTGTTGTCGCCTGAGACCGCCAATTTTCTGCGCTCTCTTTAAAAAAATTAAAACTCTTTTCGCAGCCACGAGTTCAGTCGTTTGATCCACGACCCCACCGTGACGCGTTTTTCCACTTCCGCTTCACCACTCAAATGGGACTCTTTCCCGTAGTGCAGCAGGCCCACGGCCGTTGAGTAATACGGCTCCTGAGCGTAATCCGTTAAGCCAGTGATGTTCAGTGGCGCGCCAATACGCACCTGGGTATGAAACACCCGCTGAGCACAGGCGGCAAGGCCTTCAATCTGCGCCGCACCACCGGTAAGGACAATCCCCGCCGCCAGGTGATGTTTTACCCCTTGCTGGCGAAGCTGTTCCTGTAACTGCAAAATCTCTTCGTTCACCAGGTTCAGTAACTCGGTGTAACGCGGTTCGATGACTTCTGCCAGCGTCTGACGCTGCAGGCTGCGCGGTGGACGTCCGCCCACGCTCGGCACTTCGACGCTTTCGTCTTTGCCAACAATCGAACCCAGCGCGCAACCATGGCGCACTTTAATGGCTTCTGCGTCGCTGGGCGGCGTACCAAATGCATACGCGATATCGCTGGTCACCACGTTCCCTGCGTAGGGAATCACTTTGGTGTGGCGCAGCGCGCCGCCCGTATAGACGGCAATGTCCATCGTACCACCGCCAATATCGACCACGCAGACCCCTAATTCACGCTCATCTTCCGTCAGGACGGAATAGCTTGAGGCAAGTCCTGCAAAAATAAGTTGGTCAACTTTCAGGCCACAACGTTCAACGGCTTTGACAATGTTTTTTGCCATATCGTTGTGACATGTGATCAAGTGCACTTTTGCCTGCATACGCACGCCTGACAAGCCCACCGGGTTTTTAATCCCTTCCTGATAGTCGATCGCATATTCCTGCGGGATCACGTGGAGCACACGATGCTCGTCACGGACACGCACGGACTTCGCAGTATGGACGACGTTTTCAACGTCTTCCTGCGTCACTTCCTCTTCGGAAATCGGCACCATCCCGATTTCATTCTGACAGCTAATATGCTTACCCGAAAGCGCAAGATAGACAGAGGAAATCTGGCAATCCGCCATCAGTTCGGCCTGGTCAATGGCGCGCTGTACGCACTTAACCACGGATTCCAGGTCATTGACTCCGCCTTTATCCATACCGCGGGAAGGACAACTGCCTACCCCAATGATATTGACCATACCGTCGGGCAGAACTTCCCCTACTAAAGCGGCAACCTTCGCTGTGCCAATCTCCAGTCCAACTACCAGTTTTCTGTCCGTCGCCTTGATCATTGTTGTTCTGCCTGTGCCTGATTCTGTTGTTGATTAATGTCCTCAACGGGTGCAGGTTCCCAACCCACCGCCGCGCCTGAGTCATAGCGCAAATCAACGTAGCTTATCCGTTTTCCATCGGTCTGCGCCTGTTGCTGTAATACCGGATAGAGTTCAACAAAGCGCTGAAGACGTTTCATCGTGTCGCCTCGTCCCAGGTTGAGCCGAATATCGTTACTCAGCGTCAATTGCCAGGAACGGCGCGCGGTCATCGCCGCCATCTTTAGTACGAACTTCTCTTTCGCCAGCACTTGTCCCATGTCGCGATATCCCTGAAGCACTTCGCTTTCGCTGCCCTCAGGGCCGTACAACATCGGCAAATTTTGTTTACTGGTACGATCCGCCGGTACGCTGAAAGAGTTCCCTTCCGCGTCAACCATATGTTGATCATTCCAACGTGCAATAGGCACATATTCAACCAGATGAATCTTCAATT
The DNA here is from genome assembly GCF_001188485.1 of Trabulsiella odontotermitis. Taxonomy (GTDB): domain Bacteria; phylum Pseudomonadota; class Gammaproteobacteria; order Enterobacterales; family Enterobacteriaceae; genus Trabulsiella; species Trabulsiella odontotermitis_A. The sequence goes on along the minus strand of NZ_JNGH01000105.1, from coordinate 200,205 downwards.
CGTCCGGCCACTGCTTTCTGACGCTCGCCTGCTTGATCCACGGCAGGCGTTCGATCTGGCTCTGAATGATATTCACGTCCTGCGTCATAAAGGTGCCAGGAGCCCCCAGCGCCAGAATCGACTGGCGAATATCATCATTGCGGGTGTAATGACGATCGCCTGTCACCACCAGCTTCGACAACGGCAACCGTTGCGCGTCTTCCATCCAGCCCAGCACCATCCAGCCACTCACTAGCACGGTACACAGCACCGCCAGCAGGAAGATGATCCCTGCCAGACGCGTTCCATTATTGCGTCGTGAAGAGGGTTCCTCTTCCCGGTTCCGCGTATTCAGCGCAGCCTGCGACATATCACCCCGCCAGGTCCAGAATCCGTACAACCAACTGCGAGAAGCTCATCCCTGCCTGACGTGCAGCCATCGGCACAAGACTATGGCTGGTCATTCCCGGCGAGGTATTGGCCTCCAGCAGATAAAACTGGCCATCATTGTCCAGCATCACGTCAATTCGACCCCAGCCACGGCAACCCAGCACATCCCATGCTTTGGCGACCAGCGACTGCATTTCTGCCTCCTGAGCCGTATCTTCTACACCAGGGCAAAAATATTTCGTCTCATCAGAGAGATACTTGGCCTCATAATCATAGAAGGTTCCCGCTGGCTGAATGCGGATTGATGGTAAAATTTCATCACCAAGCACAGCAACGGTAAATTCCGGCCCGCTCAGCCATTTTTCGATTAAAACCTCGTCATCGTGCTGAAATGCCAGCACTAACGCGTCATGCAGTTTGTCACTTTCGTTGACTTTCGACATGCCGACGCTGGAGCCTTCACGGCTCGGCTTCACAATCAGCGGCAGACCGAGCGCGGCAATTTGCTGCTCAACTTCAGCCTGTAATCCCTTAGCGAATTCAGACCGCGTCAGCGCCACCCACGGCGCGACCGGTAAGCCCGCGCCCTGCCACAGCAGCTTGCTGCGCAGCTTGTCCATTGAGATAGCTGAAGCCATCACGCCGCTACCGGTATAAGGCATGCCAATAAGTTCCAGCAAGCCCTGTAATGTTCCATCTTCACCGCCACGACCGTGCAGCGCAATAAACACTTTCTGAAAACCCATATTTTTCAGCTGGGTAACATCCACTTCACTCGGATCGATCGGATGCGCGTCCACGCCACCTTCGCGGAGTCCGGCGAGCACCGCCGCGCCAGAATTAAGCGAAACCTCACGTTCTGCAGAAGATCCACCCAGCAGAACAGCGATCTTATCAGTCATGATGCGGCTCCTCCTGGGTTTGCGGCTGCAGTTTGATTTCAGCTAAGTTACGCGCGATTTTGCCGACATTTCCCGCACCCTGAACCAGAATCAGGTCGTTGCCCGTCAGTACCGGTGCTAACATCTCGGCGACCTGCGCCGGATCGGAAACCAGAATCGGGTCAACTTTACCGCGACCGCGAATCGTCCGGCACAGCGAGCGGCTGTCCGCGCCCGGAATGGGCGCTTCGCCCGCCGGGTAAACATCCAGCATCAGCAACGCGTCAACCTGCGTCAGCACGTTGGCAAAATCGTCATACAGATCGCGCGTACGCGTGAAGCGGTGCGGCTGGAATAGCATCACCAGATTTTTGTCCGGCCAGCCTGCGCGAGCAGCTTTAATCGTTGCATCCACTTCCGTCGGGTGATGACCGTAATCATCCACCAGCATCGCCGTGCCGCTTTTACCGTTTACGTCCGTCAGCGGGAATTCGCCGAGGAAATCGAAGCGACGCCCGGTGCCCTGGAAGCTCGCCAGCGCGCGTAAAATCGCCTCATCGTCGATGCCTTCTTCCGTCGCCACGGCCACCGCGGCGGCGGCATTCAGCGCGTTGTGACGGCCTGGCGCGTTCAGCATCACGCGCAGATTCTCTTTCTCATGACGCACCAGGGTGAAATGCACCTGCGCGCCTACCTGCTGATAATCTTCCACGCGCACGTCAGCGTCATCGCTGAAACCGTAAGTGGTGATCTGACGACCCACGCGCGGCTGCAGCTCGCGAATTACCGGATCGTCCACACACATCACCGCACGACCATAAAACGGCAGGTTATGCAGGAAGTTGATAAACGTCTGCTTCAGATTCNCCGCTTCCGCAATCAGATAACGGCTGCTGCCCAGACGCGCATGCACGCCTGCGGCTTTCACCAGACCGCCATTTACGAAGGTCGGATCGAGTCCGGCTTCGGCGTAAATACTGGCCACCATCGCCGTAGTGGTGGTTTTACCGTGAGTACCGGCAATCGCGATACCGTGACGAAAACGCATCAGCTCCGCCAGCATTTCCGCATGCGGGCTTCGTGCGCCGCGACAATCTCCGGGTTATCGGCAGCGATCGCCGTCGACACAACAACCACGCTCGCATCGCGCACGTTTTCCGGGCGATGGTTGAAATAAATGGTGGCGCCCAACGCCGCCAACTGCTGCGTCACCGGATTCGGCGCCAGGTCGGAACCGCTAATCTGATAACCTTCGTTGGCCAACACTTCGGCAATACCGCCCATGCCAGCACCGCCAATGCCGACAAAGTGGATGTGCCGGACGCGACGCATCTCGGGCACAATGGAACGCAGTTTCGCCAGTTGTTGTGTATTCATTCTTTAAACGCCATCAACTTCTTCAAAATTCATGCAGCGCAACACGCGCTGCGAGGGTTAAGCCTGAGCTGCCAGGCTTACTTCTTTCGCTTCAGCCATCTCCAGCAATGTCTTTCTGCCCCAGCCGGCAAGCGTGGTCGCCACCGCGTCCACCGTAAACTGCGGCTGTTCGAAAATCTTCGCGGCGCCCGCTTTTTCCAGCGGCAGCGCATTCCAGTACTGCTGTCGGTCTTTGTGCTGGAACGGCACAAACAGCGCCGGGAGCCCTGCGGCGGCGATTTCGCTCACCGTCAGCGCGCCAGAACGGCACACCACCACATCTGCCCAGGCATAGGCGGCGGCCATGTCATCGATAAATTCAGTGACCTTATGCTGCGGTTGCCCTGCGTCGGCATAGGCCTGCTCAACGGTCTGCTGCGCGCCTTTNCATCGGCATTCGGGAAAGCGCCAGGAAACGCCTGCATCACTTTTTTGGCGATTTTCGCCAGCCATTTGTTGGTCAGGCCAGCAATGCCATTTTGTTCGTGCAGGACAACCGGAATGCCCAACGACCACGCTGCCAGACCGCCCGGGCCAGAGACGTATCCGCCCATGCCCAGCACCACGTCGGGTTTAAAGCGTTTCATGATCGCACGTGCCTGTCGCCAGGCATTGAAAATGCGGACCGGAGCCAGGAGCTGCGCTTTAATGCCCTTCCCGCGCAGGCCGGAAATACGGATAAAATCGATCCCGATACCGTGTTTAGGCACCAAATCCGCTTCCATACGGTCAGCGGTTCCCAGCCAGCGCACCTGCCAGCCTTCATCCATTAAATGGTGCGCGACCGCCAGCCCCGGGAACACGTGCCCGCCGGTACCGCCCGCCATCACCATTAACCGCTTCGCCTGACCACTCATCGAACACCCCGCGTAAACGCCTGAGCCTTTTCCAGACGCGTTTCATAATCAATGCGCAGCAAAAACATGATTGCTGTCGACATAATCAACAAACTCGAACCACCGTAACTGATCAGCGGCAGCGTCAGCCCTTTGGTCGGCAGCATGCCTGCGGCTGCACCGACGTTCACTAACGCCTGAAAACTGAACCAGATACCGATAGAACAGGCGAGGAAACCCGCAAAACGTTGGTTAATCTCCAGTGCTTTTCGCCCAATCGACATAGCACGAAAAGCGACGAAGAATACCATTAAAAGTGCCAGTACCACACCGATATAACCTAATTCCTCACCAATAATGGCGAAGATGAAGTCGGTATGCGCTTCCGGCAGATACTCCAGTTTCTGTACGGAGTTCCCCAACCCCTGCCCCCACATTTCGCCGCGGCCAAAGGCCATGAGCGACTGAGTGAGCTGATAACCGCTGCCGAACGGATCTTCCCACGGGTTCCAGAAGGAGGTCACGCGGCGGATACGATACGGCTCGGCGAGGATCAGCAGCACCACCGCTGAAATCCCCATGCCGATGATGGCAATGAACTGCCACAGCTTGGCGCCTGCAAGGAACAGCATTGCCAGGGTGGTGACAAACAGCACCACCACGGTGCCGAGGTCCGGCTGCGCCAGCAGCAGAATGGCCAGCACAAAAATCACCCCCATCGGTTTCAGGAAGCCGCGAAGGTTGTTACGCACTTCGTCAGCCTTCCGCACCAGATAGTTGGCGATATAGCAAAACAGCGACAGCTTGGTAAATTCCGCGGGCTGAATACGCAGCGGGCCAATCGCGATCCAGCGCGACGCCCCGTTAACCGAGCTTCCCACCACCAGTACGATAAGCAGCATGACAATCGAAATAATGAGCATGGTCGTACTGTGACGCTGCCAGAAATCCATCGGCAGACGCAGGGTAATCAGCCCCAGACACAGCGCCAGGATCAGGTACAGGCCATCACGTTTGGCAAACAGGAACGGATCGTTCGCCAGACGTTGCCCCACCGGCATCGAGGCCGAGGTCACCATGATGAAGCCGATAGCCCCGAGGCCCAGCGTCAGCCACAGCAGCGTACGGTCGTACATCACCAGGCTGTCGGTGTCTTTCTGCCGCGAGCCCATCACCCAACCTTTCAACGCGTTGAATACCCAGACCAGAATTCCTGATCCAGGCAGTCGCGGCATTCTCAGGCGAGGGAGAGATAAGCGCATCAGCCTAACTCCTTCGCCAGACGCGTAAAGACATCGCCACGCTGCTCAAAATTCTTGAACTGATCGAGGCTGGCGCAGGCCGGCGACAGCAATACCATGTCACCCGCTTTCACCTGCGGCGCGATCAGACGCATCGCCTGTTCCATGGTGTCGGTTTGCGTTGCCACCTCAGGGCGCAGTGCCGCCAGCTCGCCGCCATCGCGACCAAAGCAGTAGAGACGAACGTTATTACCGCCCAGATATTGCTTCAGCGCACTGAAATCGGCGGATTTGCCGTCGCCACCCAGCAGCAGATACAGCGTACCGTCAACATGCAGACCGTTCAGCGCCGCTTCGGTGCTGCCGACGTTGGTCGCTTTCGAGTCGTTAATCCAGCGCACGCCGTTGTGATCCAGCGCCAGCTGGAAACGGTGCGGCAGACCGGTAAAGGTCGTCAGCGCTTTCAGGCTGCTGGCGCGCGGTAACCCGACGGCATCCGCCAGCGCCAGCGCAGCCAGCGCGTTGCTGTAGTTATGCTGCCCGGAGAGCTTCATCTCTTTGACGTTCAGCACTTTCTCACCCTTCACCCGCAGCCAGGTTTCGCCCTGCTGGCGGTTCAGGTGATAGTCGCCCATGTTGACGCCAAAACTGACGCAACGCTCATCGGCGCCGCGTACCGGCATGGTCAGCGCGTCGTCCGCGTTCACCACGCAGACTTTGGCATTTTCATAGACGCGTAATTTAGCCGCGCGGTACTGCTGCAGACCTAACGGATAACGATCCATATGATCTTCAGTCACGTTCAGAATGGTCGCCGCAGCCGCCTGCAAACTGGTGGTGGTTTCCAGCTGGAAGCTGGAAAGTTCCAGCACGTACAGTTCACGAGTCACATCCAGCAGCATCAGCGCGGGCAGACCAATATTGCCGCCCACGCCAACGTTCACACCCGCAGCTTTCGCCATTTCGCCAACCAGCGTCGTGACGGTGCTCTTGCCGTTCGAACCGGTGATCGCCACGATCGGCGCCTGTGCTTCGCGGCAGAACAGCTCAATATCACCGACGATCTCCACACCGGCATCCGCCGCCGCGCTCAAAGAAGGATGCGCGAGTGCGATCCCCGGGCTTGCCACGATCAGATCGGCGTTCATCAACCAGCTGTCGTTCAGGCTGCCGGTATGATGTTCAACCTCTTCCGGCAGTTTATCGAGACCAGGCGGCGTCATGCGGGTATCCATGACGCGCGGCGTGACGCCACGCGCGAGGAAGAAATCGACGCAGGAAAGTCCGGTCAATCCGAGACCGATAATGACGACTTTTTTACCCTGGTAATCTGCCATGATTAACGTACCTTCAGCGTTGCCAGGCCAATCAGGACCAGCATCAGCGAAATAATCCAGAAGCGCACGATGACGCGCGGTTCTGGCCAGCCTTTCAGTTCATAGTGGTGGTGAATTGGCGCCATTCGGAAGATGCGCTGACCGCGCAGCTTAAAGGAACCAACCTGCAGGATCACCGACAGGGTTTCCACCACAAACACACCGCCCATAATCACCAGCAGGAACTCCTGACGCAGCAGCACGGCGATAATACCCAGCGCGCCGCCCAGTGCCAGTGAACCCACATCGCCCATGAAAACCTGGGCCGGGTAGGTGTTAAACCACAAAAATCCTAAACCTGCGCCGACAATCGCCGTGCAGACAATCACCAGCTCACCCGCATGGCGTAAATACGGAATGTGCAGATAGCTGGCGAAATTCATGTTACCGGTCGCCCACGCCACCAGCGCAAAGCCGCCCGCGACAAACACGGTTGGCATAATCGCCAGCCCGTCGAGGCCATCGGTCAGGTTGACGGCGTTACCGGTACCGACGATGACAAAATAAGCCAGCAGAACGTAAAACAGCCCCAGTTGAGGCATCACGTCTTTAAAGAACGGCACCACCAGCTCGGTGGCTGGTGTGTCTTTACCGGCGAGGTACAGTGCGAACGCTACGCCCAGCGCAATCACCGACATCCAGAAATATTTCCAGCGCGCAATGAGCCCTTTGGTGTCTTTGCGCACCACTTTGCGGTAGTCATCGACAAACCCGATGATGCCGTAGCCGATCAGCACCACCAGCACGCACCAGACGTACGGGTTAGACGGATAAGCCCACAGCAGCACCGACACCACAATCGCGGTGAGGATCATAATCCCGCCCATGGTGGGCGTACCGCGTTTACTGAAGTGTGATTCCGGACCATCGTTACGCACAACCTGGCCAAAAGAGAGTTTTTGCAGACGGGCAATCATGCGCGGGCCCATCCACAACGAGATGAACAGCGCAGTCAGCAGGCTGACGATGGCGCGAAACGTCAGATAAGAAAAGACGTTAAAGCCGGAATAATATTTGACCAAATGTTCGGCCAGCCACACTAACATGTCCCGTTCTCCTGTAATGCGCGTACTACCTCTTCCATGGCGGCACTACGTGAACCCTTCACTAAAATAGTTATCATTTGTTTTTCTTCTACGACGTCACGAAGACGGGCAATTAACGACGCCTTGTCGGCAAAATGTTCGCCCACACAGCTGGCCGCACTGATAGCCTGGCTCAGTTTGCCCACGCTCAGCACGCTGTCGAGACCGGCAGCTTTTGCCGCTTCACCGACCTGAACGTGGCAGGCGTCGCTTTCAGCGCCCAGTTCTGCCATATCGCCCACCACCAGCACGCGGTAGCCCGGCATTTCCGACAGCACCTGTACCGCAGCGGTCATCGAGCCGACGTTAGCGTTATAGGAGTCATCCAGCAGCAGCTTGTTCTCGGCCAGCGGGATCGGGAACAGACGCCCCGGCACCGACGTTAAACTTGCCAGCCCCGCTTTTACCGCCTGGAGATCGGCACCCANTGGCGGTAAAGTCGCTGTTCGCCGCATTCGGGGAAAAACGCCAGACTTTACGACTGCCAATCACGCTCTGCCAGTTCAGCCAGTCATTGTTATCGGCATTCATAATGGCGATGCCGTTTTCTGACAGACCGGTATAAATCTCACCTTTCGCTTTTGCCACACCGGCCAGCGAACCAAATCCTTCCAGATGCGCCGCCGCCAGGTTGTTGACCAGTGCCGCTTCCGGGCGAGTCAGCCCCACGGTCCAGGCGATTTCACCCTGGTGGTTTGCTCCCAGTTCAATCACCGCAAACTGGTGCGCTTTTGTCAGACGCAACAAGGTCATCGGCACGCCGATGTCATTATTGAGGTTTCCGGCGGTATAAAGCGTATTTCCGCACTGATTGAGAATGGCCGCCGTCATCTCTTTCACGGAGGTTTTGCCGGACGAGCCGGTCAGCGCCACCACGCGCGCCGGTACGTTCTGGCGCACCCAGGCGCCCAGTTCGCCAAACGCCAGGCGGGTATCTTTCACCACCACCTGCGGCAAATCACAGTCCAGTTTACGGCTGACCAGCAAGGCGCCGGCACCGCCCGCTTTCGCCTGATCGGCAAAATCGTGGGCGTCAAATCGCTCGCCTTTCAGCGCCACAAACAGGCAGCCTGCCGTCAGCTGGCGCGTATCGGTGGTCACGGCGTCGATCGTCAGATCCTGCCCGTGCAGTTCGCCGCGTAAAACATCGGCCAGTTGGCGTAGCGTCACGCAACTCCCAGCAGACGCGCCGCCGTAACACGGTCGGAGTAATCCAGACGACGGGTACCGACGATTTGATAATCTTCATGGCCTTTACCGGCAACCAGCACCACATCGTTCTCTTTAGCCTGCATGATGGCGTTGGTGACGGCTTCCGCGCGGCCCTCTTTGACCATCGCGCGCCCGGCATCAACCATGCCAGCCAGAATATCGTTGATGATCGCCCGCGGCTCTTCGGTGCGCGGGTTATCATCGGTCACCACCACGATATCGGCGAACTGTTCGGCAATTGCGCCCATTAATGGACGCTTGCCTTTGTCGCGATCGCCGCCGCAGCCAAAGACGCACCACAGCTTACCTGTGCAGTGCAGACGCGCCGCTTCCAGCGCTTTTTCCAGCGCATCCGGCGTGTGGGCGTANNCCCAGCCAGCGGCGGCCCACGTCGTCATCGGCGTTGATGATCGCCTGACCCGCATGGTGGGTCGAATAGAGCGTCCATTTCGCCGCTTCGTAATGTTCCATGTCGCCGTGATAATCGAGATGGTCACGGCTCAGGTTGGTAAACACCGAGGCGGCAAATTTCAGCGCCGCCACGCGATGCTGTACCAGACCGTGGGACGAGACTTCCATCGCGGCAAAGGTTGCCCCCTGCCCTGCCAGACCTGACAGCACGTGCTGCACATCGACGGCGGACCCGGTGGTGTTCTCTGTCGGGATCGCTTTGCCCAACAGACCATTGCCGACCGTGCCCATCACCGCGCTGGTTTCGCCCAGCAGTTGCGCCCACTGCGCCAGAAGCTGCGTTGTCGTGGTTTTTCCGTTAGTGCCGGTCACGCCGACAAGACGCAGACGATCGGAAGGCTCGTGGTAAAAACGTCCGGCAAGCGCGGATAAGCGCTCGTTTAACTGGCTGAGGTAGATAACCGGTACACCGTGCATTTCACGGATTTCGCCATCGGCGGCTTCATCTTTTGCCTCAGCAATAATGGCAGCAACACCTTGCGCAATCGCCTGCGGGATATATCGACGCCCGTCCGCCTGATGACCCAACACCGCAACGAAGAGATCGCCCGAAGCCGCCACACGGCTGTCGAGCGTCATCTCTCGCAGTGCTCGCTCCGGTGCGCCTGGCACCCACGGAGCAAGAAGGTCGCGCAAATTACGATCTGCCACCTGTTCCCTCGCCTTGATTAATCACAAATTCACTTTTCTCGCCTGTTGCCAGCGCATCCGGCTCGATGTTCATGGTGCGCAACACGCCGCCCATGATGGCACCGAACACCGGCGCGGAAACGGCGCCACCGTAGTATTTACCTGCCTGTGGATCGTTGATCACCACGACCAGCGCAAAGCGCGGCTGGCTCGCTGGCGCAACGCCCGCGGTGTAAGCAATATATTTGTTGATGTAGCGGCCATCAGGCCCTACTTTCTTCGCCGTACCGGTTTTAATCGCGATGCGATAGCCTTTGATCGCCGCTTTCACGCCACCGCCGCCGGGCAGTGCCACACTTTCCATCATGTGAACGACGGTACGAACGAGCGGTTCCGGGAAGACACGCTCACCCGGAACCGGAGGATCAACCTTGGTAATCGACAGCGGGCGGTAGATGCCATAGCTGCCGATGGTTGCGTAGACTCGCGCTAACTGTAACGGGGTTACCATTAGCCCATAGCCGAAAGAGAAGGTGGCCCTCTCTATGTCAGACCACCGTTGTTTTTGAGGATATAAGCCACTGCGTTCTCCGACCAACCCCAAATTGGTCGCCTTTCCCAGCCCAAAACGTGAGTAAGTATCTACTAACGCTGAGGACGGCATCGCTAACGCCAGTTTGGAGACACCGACGTTACTCGACTTCTGTAATACCCCGGTCAGGGTCAATTCGCTGTAGCGCGCCACGTCTTTGATTTCGTGGCCGTTAATTCGGTATGGAATCGTGTTCAGGACGCTGTTTTCATTGACGATGCCACGCTGCAGCGCCGTCATGACCACCATCGGTTTCACCGTCGAACCCGGTTCGAACACATCGGTGATGGCCCGGTTACGCATTGCGTCTTTCGCCGTACCGGTAAAGTTGTTCGGGTTATACGACGGGCTGTTGGCCATCGCCAGCACTTCGCCGGTGTTGACGTCCACCAGCACCGCGCTGCCGGACTCCGCTTTGTTGAAAGCCACGGCGTTGTTCAGCTCACGGTAAACCAGCGCCTGCAGGCGCTCATCAATGCTCAACGCCAGGTTGTGTGCGGCCTGGCTGTCAGTAGAGGAGATATCTTCAATGACGCGCCCGTAGCGGTCTTTACGCACGATACGCTCGCCCGGCTGGCCGGTCAGCCATTTATCGAAACTTTTCTCGACGCCTTCAATCCCCTGGCTGTCGACGTTGGTGAAGCCGATGAGGTGAGCGGTCACTTCGCCTGAAGGATAATAGCGGCGAGATTCTTCACGCAGATGAATCCCCGGCAGCTTCAGTTTTTTGATGTAATCCGCCATGTCCGGGTTAACCTGACGCGCGAGGTAGATGAAGCGCCCTTTCGGATTTGCATTTACGCGCGACGCCAGCTGATCGAGCGGAATTTTCAGCGCATCCGCGAGTGCCTTCCAGCGGTTATCGAGGCTAATGCCGCCAGCGTCATGTAATTCTTTGGGATCGGCCCAGATCGCCTTCACCGGCACGCTGACCGCCAACGGGCGACCGGAGCGGTCGGTGATCATGCCGCGGGAGGTCGCAACTTCCTGAACACGCAGGGAGCGCATATCGCCCTGACGTACCAGCATGTCAGGATTGACGATCTGCAACCAGGCCACGCGACCCAGCAGAAAAGCCAGCGCCAGCAGGATACAACCGCAAAGCAACGCAAAACGCCAACTGATAAAGTTGGCCTGTTCTTCCTGACGTTTTGGTTTTAGCGTCTTTGCCGCTGCTTTCATGCGTCGCCGTATTCCTTATTTCTGTACCACGATATTCTCTTGTGACGGATCGACATGCTGCATCTGCAACTTTTCTGTCGCGATCCGCTCAACCCGGCTGTGATCGCCGAGCGCGTTTTCTTCGAGGATCAGGTTGCGCCACTCGATATCCAGAGCGTCGCGTTCCAGAACCATTTGTTCGCGTTGCGCGGTCAACAGGCGCGTATGGTGCGCCGTGGTCACCACCGTCACCGCGGTCACAATGATGCAAATGAACAAGCAGAGTGGCAGCTTCCCAAACCGCAAAAGATCGTCACCGATCACGCCAGGCAAGGCATGGCGCTCGTTGCTTCCAATCGATCCTTTTACTTTGCTTAAGGCCTCTGACACTCTGCTGATCATGCGTTCGTCCTTTCTGCGATACGCAGCACTGAACTACGAGCGCGTGGATTCTCTGCCACTTCATCTTCGCCCGGCAACATCTTGCCTAATGCCCGCAAATGACGGCCACCCAGTTTCCTGAGTTGCTCTTCGGTCATCGGAAGCCCCGCCGGAACCTGCGGACCGCGGCTTTGTTCACGCATAAAGCGCTTCACAATGCGGTCTTCCAGCGAGTGGAAACTGATGATGGAGAGCCGCCCACCCGGGGCCAGCACGTCGATCGAGCTTTTTAGCGCCTGCTCTATCTCCTCCAGTTCACTGTTCACCCAGATGCGCACCGCCTGGAAGGTACGGGTCGCGGGATGTTTGAATTTGTCTTTCACCGGCGTGGCCGCGGCAACCACCTCGGCCAGCTCTTTGGTGCGGGTCATCGGTTGTTCGCGGTTACGCTCGACGATGGCGCGGGCAATACGCTTGCCAAAGCGCTCTTCGCCANTTCGTCAGCGCTCAGCAGCCATTCGGCGGCCGATTGTCCACGTGTCGGGTCCATGCGCATGTCCAGTGGACCATCGCGCATAAAGGAGAAACCGCGCTCAGCATCATCAAGCTGCGGTGAAGAGACGCCAAGATCGAGGAGGATGCCGTCGATCTTGCCAGTAAGATCGCGCTCGGCTACGTAGTCGCCCAGCGCGGAAAAAGGTCCATGTACAATGGAAAAGCGGGGATCGTCAATGCGCTGCGCTTCGGCGATCGCATGCGGATCCCGATCGATAGCCAGCAGACGGCCTTCCGCGCCCAGCTGCGAAAGAATCAGTCGCGAATGACCGCCGCGACCAAAAGTGCCATCAATGTAGATACCATCAGGACGAATATTCAGGCCATTTACGGCCTCATCCAGCAGTACCGTCGTATGTTTAAAATTTTCCATCATTTATAAGGACAAATCCTGCAGCCGCTCCGACAGCTCTCCGGATGCGGACTGCTCAGCGTCTATATCTTCCTTGACCCGTTGATACCAGGTCGTTTCGTCCCACAGCTCAAATTTGTTGAACTGCCCGACCAGCATCACTTCTTTGGTCAGTCCGGCGTGTTGCCGTAAAACCGGTGCAATCAGTAAACGACCGGCGTTATCCATCTGACATTCGCTTGCATGTCCAAGCAGCAAACGCTGTACGCGGCGCTCGGCCTGATTCATGCTCGACAGGCGCGACAGTTTTTGCTCGATAATTTCCCATTCAGGAAGCGGGTAAAGCAGCAGGCATGGGTGATGGATGTCAATGGTGCAAACCATTAAACCGGAAGCGTTTTCGACCAGCCGATCGCGATACCGTGTCGGCATCGATAAACGACCCTTGCTGTCGAGATTGACTAACGTTGCCCCACGGAACATGCCAGCCTCACCCCTTTTCTCCACTTTACCCCACAAATTCCCACCTAAAAGAGTTTACGGAGCGGAGGAAAAGCTTGTCAAGCCAGCACTGACGCTAACAGAGTTAAAAAACCCAATAATGGCGGCAGATATTCGCCCTGTTTAATTTATGTCCAACAAACGAGGCAAATTAACGCTATGAATAGTTGTAAGAAAAAAACAAATCTGTTCAAGCTCGTTAAAAAGAAACTCAATATCATCGAGCGAAAATATAAAGTGTCAGTTTGCGACGTGCGCGGCATTTTAGGACATTCCCGGGCACGTTAACAGCCCTTGTGACACACAGAAGCCGCCCTTTTTCTGCACTATGGCGTAAGCCGTCGGCAATTTTTCAGAGAAGTGTTTGTTAATTGGACAAATCCACGGCGGGTGTAACAAAACAATACAAAAATATTATCTTTCTGATTAACCCGTGCGGTGATTCTGGCGAGAAATAATCTGGTTTGAATGAGAACCCTGGTAAAAGTAAGGAATTATCTGATTATCAAATAATCCCTTACTTTTTTTCATTAGTCCGCGTTTATTTCGCTTAACGGCGGCTCAGGCTTCCGCGACGATAAAGATTACGACGAATGCGGCTCAGCCCCGGCTTCGGTTTACGCGGTTCATCAAGGCTCGCAAGGACAATTTCCAGCACCCGCTCGGCGACATCGCGGTGACGCTGGGCAACGGCCAGTACCGGGCATTGCAGGAAATCGAGCAGTTCGTGATCGCCAAATGTCGCAATCGCCAGTTCCGGGGGCAGCTTGCCTTCACGGCGCAGCGTGACATCCATCACCCCCTGCAACAGCGCAAACGAGGTGGTGAACAGCGCTTGCGGCATCGGGTTCGTTTCCAGCCATTTGTCGAACAGCTGCGCAGCGGCTTCGCGCTCGTAGCTGTTGGCGTACAGGTACTTCACTTCGCGCGGATCGTCTTTCCAGGCGGTACGGAAACCTTGCTCACGCAGGAAACTGACGGAGAGCTCCGGCAGCGCGCCAAGATAAAGGACGGTTTCCGCCGGGAATTTACGCAGCTCAGAAGCCAGCATTTCGGCATCGTCCTGATCCGCACCCACCACGCTGGTGAAATGTTCACGATCGAGCGCGCGATCCAGCGCCACAATCGGGAAGTTGTCATTCGCCCAGCGCTGATAGAAAGGATGCTCCGGCGGCAAGGAGGTCGAAACAATAATCGCATCCACCTGCCGCTGTAACAGATGCTCGATACAGCGCATTTCGTTATCCGGCTGATCTTCCGAGCAGGCAATCAGCAGCTGATAGCCGCGCTGACGCGCCTGACGCTCCAGATAATTAGCGATGCGGGTATAGCTGGTGTTCTCGAGATCCGGGATCACCAGACCAATAGAACGCGTGCGTCCTGCACGCAGCCCGGCAGCCACCGCGTTCGGATGGTAGTTATGCTCACGCACTACGGCCATCACTTTTTCGACGGTTTTATCACTAACGCGATACTGCTTAGCTTTACCGTTAATCACATAGCTCGCGGTCGTCCGGGAGACACCGGCAAGCCGGGCGATTTCATCCAGTTTCACAATTGCCCCTTGCTTAACTTGTACAATCCATAACCTTCGCGAAGGTATGGGTAAAATTTATTAACATCTAAACGCAGAATGATAACGGCGGCAACTGCTTTTATTGACTCTTCCCACTGGATTCGCAAAAAAAAGCCTGACCGGTGACGTCAGGCTGTTTTTTAATTCATCAGTAGGGCTTATCGCATTATCTTCTCGCCACGGGAAAGCCCGACGACACCAGAACGTGCCACTTCCACAATACGCGCCACATCACGCAAGGTGGCCAGGAACGCGTCGAGCTTATCGCTGGTACCTGCCAACTGGACGGTATAAATAGAAGGCGTGACGTCGATAATCTGCCCGCGGAAGATCTCGGTGTTGCGTTTTACCTCTTCGCGACCGTATCCGCTGGCCTGCACTTTGACCAGCATGATCTCACGCTCGACGTGCGACCCCTGCCCCAGCTCACTGACCCGCAACACATCCACCAGCTTATGTAGCTGTTTTTCGATCTGCTCAATGACCTGCTCATCGCCCACGGTCTGAATCGTCATGCGGGAAAGCGTCGGATCGTCCGTCGGCGCGACGGTCAGGCTTTCAATGTTGTAGCCTCGCTGTGAAAAGAGACCGATGACGCGCGACAGCGCGCCCGATTCGTTTTCCAGTAATACTGATAATATCCGGCGCATAATCAGGTTCTCTCCGTTTTGCTCAGCCACATTTCATCCATGCCGCCACCGCGGATTTGCATCGGATAAACGTGCTCACTTCCATCGACGGTAACATCGACAAACACCAGCCGCTGGTTGCGCACCGTGTCCAGCGCCTCCGCCAGCTTCGCTTCCAGTTCGTCGGGCTGGTTTATCTGAATGCCGACATGACCATAGGCCTGAGCCAGCGCCACAAAGTCCGGCAGGGACTTCATATAGGATTGCGAGTGACGGCCCGAGTAGATCATGTCCTGCCACTGCTTCACCATGCCGAGGTAGCGGTTGTTCAGGTTAACCACCAGCACCGGCAGTTCGTACTGCAGCGCCGTCGACAGCTCCTGAATGTTCATCTGAATACTGCCATCGCCGGTCACGCAGATCACCGTTTCGTCAGGCAGCGCCATCTTCACGCCAAGTGCGGCTGGCAGACCAAAGCCCATCGTGCCGAGGCCGCCGGAGTTGATCCAGCGACGCGGTTTATCAAACGGGTAATAGAGGGCGGCAAACATCTGATGCTGGCCGACATCGGAGGTGACATACGCGTCTCCGTTGGTCAGCCGCCAGAGGGTTTCAATCACCGCCTGTGGTTTGATGGCCGGGCTCTGCGTGTCATATTTCAGGCTCTGACGGGCGCGCCATTGTTCGATACGCTGCCACCAGTCGCGGATATCATCCAGCGGCTGCACCGCCTCCTCCTGCTCCAGCAATTCAAGCATCTGCTCCAGCACCTGCCGGGCATCACCAACAATCGGAATATCCGCCGGCACGGTTTTGGAAATAGAGGTAGGGTCGATGTCGATATGCAGCACGGTGGCGTCCGGGCAATATTTCGCCAGATTGTTGGTGGTGCGATCGTCAAAACGCACGCCCACCGCGAAGATCACATCAGAATTGTGCATCGTCATGTTCGCTTCGTACGTCCCGTGCATGCCCAGCATGCCGAGAGCATGACGATGCGTGCCCGGAAACGCGCCCAGCCCCATTAATGAAGAGGCCACCGGCAGATTGAGTTTTTCGATTAACGTCTTCAGTTGCTCGCCACATTCGGCATTGATCGCCCCGCCACCGACATATACCACCGGTCGCTTAGCGGCGATCAGCGTCTGCAGGGCGCGTTTAATCTGCCCTTTATGGCCGGTTGTCGTCGGGTTGTAGGAGCGCATGCTCACCGTTTCCGGCCAGACGTACGGCAGCTTGTTCAGCGGATTAAGGATATCTTTTGGCAGATCAACCACGACCGGCCCGGGACGACCGCTGGCCGCCAGCCAGAACGCTTTTTTCAGTACGCCGGGGATATCTTCGGTTTGCTTAACCAGGAAGCTGTGTTTGACCACCGGGCGGGAGATCCCCACCATGTCGCACTCCTGGAAAGCATCGTAGCCAATCAGCGAGGTCGCGACCTGCCCGGACAGCACCACCAGCGGCACCGAATCCATATAGGCCGTCGCAATACCGGTAATCGCATTGGTCGCGCCCGGGCCAGAGGTGACCAGCACCACGCCCACTTCCCCCGTCGCACGCGCCAGTCCATCGGCCATATGCACCGCTGCCTGCTCGTGCCTTACCAGTACATGATCGATACCGCCGAGGGTATGTAACGCATCGTAGATATCAAGGACAGCCCCACCGGGGTAACCGAACACTTGCTTCACGCCCTGATCGACAAGCGATCGGACAACCATCTCGGCTCCAGACAACATCTCCATGACTTGCCTCCAGGCTATTTTGGCGATGCAGAATTCATTTCCGCACACACTTGTGGCGAGACAACAGCGCTCACCGATAAACATATCCAATTAACATAACCGCTCACTTTCAGGCAGGCAATTCAGCCCGGCGTTGATAACGGCTGACGAAAAGAGGAAAAACAAAGGAAGCGCGAAGAAACTGGTGAAAAGCTTCAACGATAAGAAAAGAGGATAGTCATTACTCGGGATAACAGGAAAAGAACAGGAAATAATCCATTTTTTGCTATGCGCTAACGACAACCCGCACTTATAAACAGAATAAAATGCTGGTTATTTTCTTACATACAAAACAAACAGAGCGTGTGTGCGCCCTGTTTGTTTTCATGGTTATTAGCGCAGGCAAATAGAGGCCAGCAGCTCTTCCATCCATTGATGTCCTTTATCACGACCCGCCGCCTCATGCCATGAAAGATAACAGGTTCGGCTGTTGAGTTTTAACGGTAACGGTAATAACTGAAGATCTAATGATTCAGAAAACTCTTCCGCCAGCCAGCGTGGCGCAACCGCCACCATTTGGGTTTGCGACACGACATTCAGCACGCTGGTTAATGCCATTCCCTGGTAGGCGATGCAGGCTTGTTTATCTGCCGTGTCATACCATGGCTGACTAAATGAGGCGTAACGGTCGAGCGAAACAACAGCATGCTCTTCTTTATACACATCACTTTCTTTCAGCGGGCCGCTCAGTCGCGGATGTTTACGGCTGGCGACTAAAACCATTTCATCTTTAAACAGCGGCGTGCAGGAAAATTCCGGACGACGAAACTCTTCATAACCCAGCACAAATTCAATTTCCTGATAGCGCAACTGATGCTCAGTATTCTTATTTAAGGATGACTTAAATACGAGATGAATATTAGGCGCAATTTCTCTGACCCGATTAAAAATCAGCGAGGTTAAAAAATTATCCAGCGGGCTACAGACGCAGAGATTAAAAACGCGCTCGCTGCTAATAGGTTCGAATTCGGACCCCGGCAGTTCATTTTGCACCAGTTGCAAAGCCTGGCGGACGGAACCAAACAGCTGATATGCCCTTGCCGTAGGTTGAATACCGCGACCATAGCNGTTAAACATCACTTTGAGTCGCGCGACGGCGTTACTCACGGCGGGCTGCGACATCCCCAGCATGTGCGCGGCGCGCGTAATATTTTGCTCTTGCATGACCGCATCAAAGACGGTCAGTAAGTTTAAATCCACCATGCGAAGCTGAGGTTTTGTCACCTCCAGCTGTCTCGCCTGACGTTCAATTTTTTCCACGGGCATTTCTAACTCCACAGTCACGCTAAACTCCCTTTGCATTAATGCAATAATAAATTCTGACAATATGATTTACCATGCATATAAAATCTACAAAAGAGAAATAATAAAAATTAGGAAAACATAAAGAAACATCAGTGACAATAGACAGAAATGCGCGGAATACTGCCGCTTCGGGCCGACAAACTATAACTGCCACTTAATAAGATAAGTGTACCTATAAACCTGAGTAATAATCAACGTGTGAGAACCGCACCAGAAGCTTAGCAAAACTTAAATGTATATTAAGTAAAACACTCCGCTATTAACAATCAATTAGCATAATCGACAAAGTCTTTTTTGAGACTTATATTCGCAGAGAATAATTTTAAATGAATCATACGGATATAATTATCATATGCGATATTTTCCTTAACCCTGAATGCAAGCAAACTTATAAAAATGATTCAAAATATGAAAAGTGTCTCTGGAGGATAAACGCGTTATTCTGCGTGCCGCATGCTCATCAGCACAATAAGCTAAAACAGCACCGCAATTGACGTCATTCATCAGGTGGGTTTTCCTGGCCAGGGGTTGACATCAAACGGCGTATCCAGTACCACTAAACGCATATCGAATTCATCTGGAGTATGACATTAATGAATCGCACGTCACGTTTCACCAGCCTACTACTACTAAACGCCTCTTTTGCGCGCGGTAGTCTGGTGGGCGACGTTTTGCGATAGTCATCTTCCGGTAACGAATCAAACCCGCGCCATGCGCGGGTTTTTTTATGCTCGTAGCAAGGCGCCAAAGACAATCAAGGACCTAAACCATGAGCCAGCAAGTCGTTATTTTTGATACTACCTTACGTGACGGTGAACAGGCATTACAGGCAAGCCTGAGCGTAAAAGAGAAGCTGCAGATTGCTCTGGCCCTCGAACGTATGGGCGTCGACGTGATGGAAGTCGGGTTTCCGGTCTCTTCACCGGGCGATTTTGAATCAGTGCAGACCATCGCCCGCCAGGTGAAAAACAGCCGCGTTTGCGCGCTGGCACGCTGCGTGGAAAAGGATATCGACGTGGCGGCGGAGTCATTAAAAGTCGCCGACGCCTTCCGCATTCATACCTTTATCGCCACCTCGCCGATGCACATCGCCACCAAACTGCGCAGCACGCTGGATGAGGTCATCGAACGCTCCATTTATATGGTGAAGCGCGCACGTAACTATACCGACGACGTTGAATTCTCTTGTGAAGACGCGGGCCGCACCCCGATTGCGGATCTGGCGCGCGTGGTGGAAGCGGCGATTAGCGCTGGCGCAAAGACCATTAACATTCCTGATACTGTCGGCTACACCATGCCGTTTGAGTTCGCCAACATCATTACCGGCCTGTACGAACGCGTGCCGAATATCGATAAAGCGATTATCTCTGTGCATACCCATGACGATTTAGGTCTGGCGGTCGGCAACGCCATTGCCGCAGTGCATGCCGGTGCGCGTCAGGTTGAAGGGGCAATGAACGGTATTGGCGAGCGCGCCGGTAACTGCTCGCTGGAAGAAGTGATCATGGCGATTAAAGTGCGCAAAGACATCATGAATGTGCACACCAACATCAATCATCATGAAATCTGGCGCACCAGCCAGACCGTCAGCCAGATCTGCAACATGCCGGTTCCGGCCAACAAAGCGATTGTCGGCACCGGGGCATTTGCTCACTCCTCCGGGATTCATCAGGACGGCGTGCTGAAGAATCGTGAAAACTACGAAATCATGACGCCGGAGTCGATCGGCCTGAATCAGGTCCAGCTGAACCTGACGTCCCGCTCCGGCCGTGCGGCGGTGAAACATCGCATGGAAGAGATGGGCTACAAAGAGACCGATTACAACATGGACCACCTGTACGATGCGTTCCTGAAACTGGCGGATAAAAAAGGCCAGGTATTTGATTACGACCTGGAAGCGCTGGCGTTCATTAATAAACAACAGGAAGAGCCGGAGCATTTCCGTCTGGATTACTTCAGCGTGCAGTCGGGCTCCAGCGATATCGCCACCGCCTCCGTCAAACTGGCCTGCGGTGAAGAGATCAAAGCCGAAGCGGCGAACGGCAACGGCCCGGTCGATGCGATTTACCAGGCGATTAACCGCATCACTAACTACAACATTGAACTGGTCAAATATGGCTTAAGTGCCAAAGGCCAGGGGAAAGACGCGCTGGGCCAGGTGGATATTGTGGCCAATTACAACGGCCGTCGCTTCCACGGCGTGGGCCTGGCGACCGATATCGTCGAATCCTCCGCCAAAGCGATGGTTCACGTCCTGAACAGCATCTGGCGCGCCGCCGAAGTCGAAAAAGAGCTGCAACGCAAAGCTCAGAATAATGAGAACAACAAGGAAACCGTGTGATGTCGAAGAATTACCATATTGCCGTTTTGCCGGGTGACGGCATCGGCCCGGAAGTGATGGCGCAAGCCCTGAAGGTGCTGGATGCCGTGCGCCAGCGTTTTGCGATGCGTATTACCACCAGCCACTATGACGTCGGTGGTATTGCTATCGACAACCACGGCACCCCATTGCCGCAGGCGACCGTCGAAGGCTGTGAAAATGCCGACGCGGTGCTGTTTGGCTCGGTGGGCGGCCCGAAATGGGAACATCTGCCTCCCGCCGAACAGCCTGAGCGTGGCGCGCTGTTGCCGCTGCGTAAGCACTTTAAGCTGTTCAGCAACCTGCGACCGGCCAGGCTGTATCAGGGACTGGAAGCGTTCTGCCCGCTGCGTGCCGATATCGCCGCGCAGGGCTTCGATATTCTGTGCGTGCGTGAACTGACGGGTGGCATCTACTTCGGTCAGCCGAAAGGCCGCGAAGGCAGCGGTCAGTATGAAAAAGCATTCGATACCGAGGTATATCACCGTTTTGAAATTGAACGTATCGCGCGTATCGCTTTCGAATCCGCCCGCAAACGTCGCCATAACGTGACCTCCATCGACAAGGCCAACGTGCTGCAATCATCCATTTTGTGGCGTGAGATTGTTAACGAGATCGCCCGCGATTACCCGGACGTTAAGCTGTCGCACATGTACATCGACAACGCCACCATGCAGCTGATTAAGGATCCGTCGCAGTTTGACGTGCTGCTGTGTTCCAACCTGTTCGGCGACATCCTTTCGGATGAGTGCGCGATGATCACCGGCTCGATGGGCATGCTGCCATCCGCCAGTCTGAACGAACAGGGTTTTGGTCTGTACGAACCGGCAGGCGGCTCTGCGCCGGATATCGCGGGTAAAAACATTGCCAACCCGATTGCGCAGATCCTGTCGCTGGCGCTGTTGCTGCGCTACAGCCTGGGGGCAAATGACGCAGCCATCGCGATTGAAAATGCGATTAACCGCGCGTTAGAAGAAGGCGTCCGTACCGGCGACTTAGCGCGCGGTGGTGCGGCGGTCAGTACCGATGAAATGGGCGACATTGTTGCCCGCTATGTCGCTGAAGGGGTGTAATCATGGCGAAAACGTTATACGAAAAAGTGTTTGATGCTCACGTGGTTTACGAAGCGCCAGACGAGACCCCGCTGCTCTATATCGACCGCCATCTGGTCCATGAAGTGACCTCACCGCAGGCGTTTGACGGTCTGCGGGCGCACAACCGCCCGGTGCGTCAGCCGGGTAAAACCTTTGCGACGATGGACCATAACGTCTCCACGCAGACCAAAGACATCAACGCCTCTGGCGAGATGGCCCGTATTCAGATGCAGGAGCTGATTAAAAACTGCAACGAGTTCGGCGTTGAGCTGTATGACCTGAATCACCCGTATCAGGGGATTGTCCACGTGATGGGACCGGAACAGGGGATTACCCTGCCGGGCATGACCATCGTCTGCGGCGACTCCCATACCGCCACGCACGGCGCGTTTGGTGCGCTGGCATTTGGTATCGGCACCTCCGAAGTCGAACACGTGCTGGCGACGCAAACCCTGAAACAGGGCCGTGCGAAGACCATGAAAATCGAAGTGAAAGGTAAAGCCGCACCGGGGATCACCGCTAAAGATATCGTGCTGGCGATCATCGGCAAAACCGGCAGCGCGGGCGGCACCGGTCACGTGGTGGAGTTCTGCGGCGATGCCATTCAGGCGTTGAGCATGGAAGGTCGCATGACCCTGTGTAACATGGCCATCGAAATGGGTGCCAAAGCGGGTCTGGTCGCGCCTGATGAAACCACCTTCAATTATGTGAAGGGGCGTTTGCACGCGCCAAAAGGCAAGGATTTCGACGATGCCGTGGCGTACTGGAAAACCCTGAAGACCGACGACGACGCACAGTTTGATACCGTCGTCACGCTGCAGGCGGAAGAGATTGCGCCGCAGGTGACCTGGGGTACTAATCCTGGCCAGGTGATTTCCGTGACTGACGTNTCCTGCACCAACTCGCGCATTGAAGATTTACGCGCCGCCGCCGAGATCGCCAAAGGGCGGAAAGTGGCGCCGGGCGTGCAGGCGCTGGTCGTGCCGGGATCCGGTCCGGTGAAAGCGCAGGCGGAAGCCGAAGGGCTGGATAAGATCTTTATTGAAGCCGGTTTTGAATGGCGTTTACCGGGCTGTTCGATGTGCCTGGCGATGAACAACGATCGCCTGAACCCAGGCGAGCGCTGTGCCTCCACCAGCAACCGTAANNCGGCGGCCGCTGCCGTCACCGGCCATTTCGCTGACATTCGCAGCATTAAATAAGGAGCCCGACATGGCAGAGAAATTTACGCAACACACGGGCCTGGTGGTTCCTTTAGATGCCGCCAACGTGGATACCGACGCCATCATTCCCAAGCAGTTTTTGCAGAAGGTAACGCGTACCGGGTTTGGTGCCCACCTGTTTAACGACTGGCGTTTCCTGGACGATAAGGGTCAGCAGCCGAATCCGGAATTCGTGCTCAATTTCCCGGAATACAAAGGGGCGTCAATTTTACTGGCGCGTGAAAACTTTGGCTGCGGCTCGTCACGCGAGCACGCGCCGTGGGCATTAACCGATTACGGTTTTAAAGTGGTTATCGCGCCGAGCTTTGCCGATATCTTCTATGGCAACAGCTTCAACAACCAGCTGCTGCCGGTCGCGCTGAGCGATGCGCAGGTCGATGAGCTGTTCACGCTGGTACAGGCGAACCCGGGCATTACCTTCGATGTGGATCTGGAAGCGCAGGAAGTCCGTGCAGGCGACAAGTCGTACAGCTTCAGCATTGACGCCTTTCGTCGTCACTGCATGCTGAATGGCCTCGACAGCATCGGCCTGACGCTGCAGCATGAAGACGCCATCGCCGCTTACGAGCACAAACAACCTGCGTTTATGGGATGATTAATGGCCCGCCGTCGCGGGCCAGCATGCCTCACGTCGATTTAGCGTCGCGTGAGGCTTTCTTCTTTCTACCCGTATCACACATCTTTCACGCGGCTGGTGAGAAACAGCGTCAGCAGAGAAATCGCCGCGATCACCCAGTACACACGCCCATGCCCGTAGCTTTGCGCCAGCGCGCCCTGGATCACCCCGGCGAGGATCACACCGGTCGAAATACTGTTGGTAAACAGCGTCGTCGCCGAACCGGCGCGTCCGGGCATCAGATCCTGAAACCACAGCATGCCGATACCCGCAATAATGCCGATAAAAATGGCGTTAAACCCCTGTAACAACAGCAGCGCCGTATGGCTGTGGAATAAAATCAGTCCGATATAGAACATCACCCCGGCGATCACCGCCGTGATCACCATCCGCCGTTTGCCAAACCGTTTGACGTAATACCCGGCCAGGATCATCGCCGGGATCTCCAGCCCCGCCGCAGTGCCCATCAACACACCGGCGAGGCTATCCGGCAGCCCCAGATCACTGCTGATCCACAGCGGCATATCGATGATATACATGGTGTTGCAGGTCCACATCAGCGTGGAAGCAATAAACAGCATGCGCACGTTCTTATCGTTCCAGCCGCTGATTTGCGTGACCGCCACGGTGGCCGTGTGTTCCACTCTCGCCACCGAGGGCAGCGCGACGGCGATCAGCACCAGGCTCACCGCGAAAATCCCGGCAGCGATAGAAAACATGATGGTGAAGCCGTAGTTCAGCGCCAGCATGAACGCCAGCGGCGGACCAATCACCCACGCCAGCGACAGCTGGGCGCGCATGATAGAACTAAACATCACCACTTCGCGCGCCGAGCTGTCCGCGTATTCCCGCGCCAGCGCAAACAGTTGTGGCATCGCGGTATTCGCCAGCGATGNGGCTGTCGGAACGCTTTGCCAGCCACAGGCTGACCAGGATCCCGGCGATGGCGTTAACGGTATAAAACAGACCGACCCAGAAAGGCTGGGCACCTACTTCACGACTCAGAAAAAGACTCAGCGTTGGCGCCTGTAACGCCCCCGCAATGCCCATCATAAACGCCACCAGCATAAAAGCGGCATAGACCCCATTGAGGCGTCGCCCCATCGTCAACAACCACAGCATGCATCATCCTTAAGCGAAAAAGGGGTACGAAAAAAGGCCAGCAGAGACACTCTGCTGGCGTGGCAATGTAGCACCAATACTCAGTCACACATGATATGGGCAAGTCAATGAGGATCAGAAGTCGGTTTCGTAACTTCCCACTGCATCAGCTCCTCGAGCATTTTCAACCGCGCTCCTGCTAAGTGGCGGGCCAGCCATGACGCTTCCTGCGTCGCCAAAAAGTACTGGCGATAAAACTGGCGTGTGGATGACTTCTGCATATTCACCTCCTCGCTTCATCGGAAACCATTATTGGCTTAATATAGGGATTAATAAATTGCTGAGTTTTTGTCAGGAGTTCCCCTTTTATGTCTTCTGCTCGCCTGCAACAACAGTTCATCCGCCTGTGGCAATGCTGCGACGGTAAATCGCAGGAAACCACGCTCAATGAACTGGCTGAATTACTCAGTTGTTCGCGCCGTCATATGCGCACGCTGCTGAACACGATGGAAGAACGCGGCTGGCTGACGTGGGAGGCGGAAGCCGGGCGCGGCAAGCGTTCACGGCTGACGTTCCTCTACACCGGGCTGGCCTTACAGCAGCAGCGAGCCGAGGATCTACTGGAGCAGGATCGCATCGATCAGCTCGTCCAGTTGGTGGGCGATAAAGCCACCGTTCGCCAGATGCTGGTGTCGCACCTCGGGCGCAGCTTTCGCCAGGGCAGGCATATTTTGCGCGTCCTCTACTACCGCCCGATGCGCAATTTACTGCCCGGCACGCCGCTGCGCCGCTCGGAAACGCATATCGCCAGGCAGATTTTCAGCGCCTTAACCCGCATAAATGAGGAAAATGGGGAACTGGAAGCGGATATTGCGCACCACTGGCAACAGCTTTCGCCCCTGCACTGGCGTTTTTATCTGCGCCCCGGCATTCATTTTCATCACGGGCGCGAACTGGACATCGACGATGTCATCACCTCGCTTCAGCGAATCAATACGCTGCCGCTCTATTCGCATATCACACAGATCGTCTCGCCTACTGCCTGGACGCTGGACATTCACCTTTCGCAGCCCGATCGCTGGCTGCCCTGGCTGCTGGGACATATCCCGGCGATGGTTCTGCCGAAAGAGTGGGAGTCCCTGCCCCATTTTTCCTCGATACCGGTCGGCACTGGTCCGTACGCCGTTGCACGCAACAATCAGAACCAGCTCAAAATCCATGCCTTTGATGATTACTTTGGCTACCGCGCATTGATTGACGAAGTGAATGTCTGGGTGCTGCCGGAGATCAGCGAAGAGCTGACCTGCGGGTTGACGCTGGAAGGGCCGACTGAAGGCGAAAAAGCCGTGGAGAGCCGCCTCGAAGAAGGGTGTTATTACATGCTGTTTGATGCGCGATCGCGAAAAGGCGCGCGTCAGGACGTTCGGCTGTGGATCAGCCAAATCCTCTCCCCTGCGAGCCTGCTCTATCACGCCGACGAACAGTATCAAGGGTACTGGTTCCCGGCATACGGCATGCTACCCCGCTGGCACCACGCCCGGCCGGGCAAAGGCGAAAAACCGGCAGGGCTTGAGGTGCTGACGCTCAGCTATTACCGCGAACATATTGAGCACCATTATATTGCGAACATCATGGCGCACCTGCTGGCACAGCATCAGGTCAAACTAGACATTCAGGAACTGGATTACGAAGAGTGGCATCGTGGCGAGGTGGTGAGCGATATGTGGCTCAACAGCGCCAACTTTACGCTGCCGCTGGATTTCTCCCTGTTTGCCCATCTGTTTGAAGTGCCGCTGTTTCAGCACTGTATTCCCGCCGAATGGGACAAAGAGGCCGCACGCTGGCGCGCCGGAGAGATGAACCAGGCACACTGGAGCCAGCAACTGGTGCAACAGCGCGCCATCGTTCCGCTGATCCATCACTGGTTGATGATTCAGGGACAGCGCAGCATGCGCGGGGTACGGATGAACACGCTGGGCTGGTTTGACTTTAAATCAGCCTGGTTTGCGCCACCGGACCCCTGATGCTTTCCGAATACTGACAAAATCATTACACTAATGCGTGCTCAACGGGGTGCTGAAACAGGCTGAGAAAATACCCGTCGAACCTGATCCGGATAACGCCGGCGAAGGGATTTGAGGCTCTGCTCAAAATCCTTTGCCACTCTTTCTTTGAGGTGCAAAGTGTTAAAAAAATGTCTGCCACTGCTGGCGCTGCTTGCCGCGCCGGTCTTCGCTAAACCCGTACTGACCGTTTATACCTACGACTCGTTCTCCGCTGACTGGGGTCCCGGGCCTGCCGTCAAAAAGGCCTTTGAAGCCGACTGCAACTGCGAACTGAAATACGTCACGCTGGAAGATGGCGTCTCGTTGCTCAATCGTCTGCGAATGGAAGGGAAAAACAGCAAAGCTGACGTGGTGCTCGGCCTTGATAACAACCTGCTGGAAGCGGCGACGCAAACCAGACTGTTCGCGAAAAGCGGCGTGCCGATGCAAAACGTGAAGGTGCCGGGCGGCTGGAACGACGACACTTTCGTGCCGTTCGACTACGGCTATTTCGCCTTTGTTTATGACAAAAACAAGCTGAAAAACCCACCGAAAAGCCTGAAAGAGCTGGTCGAAAGCGATCAGAAATGGCGCGTGATCTATCAGGATCCGCGCACCAGTACGCCGGGTCTGGGTCTGCTGCTGTGGATGCAAAAAGTCTACGGCGATAACGCGCCGGGCGCCTGGCAGAAGCTGGCCGCAAAAACCGTCACGGTCACCAAAGGCTGGAGCGAAGCTTACGGTCTGTTCCTGAAAGGCGAAAGCGATCTGGTGATGAGTTACACCACTTCTCCGGCTTACCACATCATCGAAGAGAAAAAGGATAACTACGCCGCAGCGGCATTTACGGAAGGCCACTATTTGCAGGTAGAAGTCGCGGCGCGCACCGCATCCAGCAAACAGCCGCAACTGGCGGAACAGTTCCTGAAATTTATGCTGTCGCCAGGCTTCCAGAATGCGATCCCGGCCGGAAACTGGATGTATCCGGTCACCGACGTCACGCTGCCGGCCGGTTTCGACCAGTTGGTGAAACCGCAAACCACGCTGCAATTCACGCCGCAACAGGTCGCGGCTGAGCGTCAACAGTGGATCGGTACATGGCAACGCGCCGTNNCCTGTCTGCCCCCCCCGCCATTTTCCTCGCCCGCGCCCTCTACCGGCGGCGCTTCCCCGGCCGCGCCGCACTGTTGCGATTATGCGCAATGACGCTGATTCTGCCGGTGCTGGTCGCGGTGTTTGGCATTCTCAGCGTTTATGGACGTCAGGGCTGGCTGGCCGGGCTGTTCCACGCTGTGGGTTGGGAATGGACATTTTCGCCTTACGGCTNNTGGTGGAATGGCCCTGGCTGCGGCGGCAAATCCCGCCGGTGGCAGCGCTTATTTTTATGCTCTGCTTTGCCAGTTTCGCCACCGTGTTGTCGCTGGGCGGCGGTCCGCAGGCCACCACCATCGAACTGGCGATCTACCAGGCGCTGAATTTTGATTACGATCCGGGGCGCGCGGCGATGCTGGCGGTGCTGCAGATGATCTGCTGTNNGGTCGGCGGGTGTGCTGTGCGTGATCCTCACCCTGATGCTGCTGTGGAGCAGCCGCGAGCTGCGCATTCGCAATCAGGTGCTGGCCGGTCAGGCGATGGAGCTCAGCGGCATGCTGATTCTGGCAATGCCCGGCATCGTGCTGGCAACCGGCTTTTTCCTGCTGCTCAACAACACCGTGGGGCTGCCGGACTCTGCCGATGGCATTGTGATTTTCACCAACGCGTTGATGGCGATTCCCTACGCCCTGAAAGTGCTGGAAACGCCGATGCGCGATCTGACCGCCCGTTACAACACGCTGTGTCAGTCGCTGGGGCTGAGCGGTTTTACCCGTTTGCGGATTGTCGAACTGCGGGCGCTTAAACGCCCTGTCGCCCAGGCACTGGCGTTTGCCTGCGTTCTGTCGATCGGCGATTTCGGCGTTGTCGCCCTGTTTGGCAACGAGACGTTCCGCACGCTTCCCTACTATCTTTATCAGCAGATTGGCGCTTACCGCAGCCAGGACGGGGCGGTTACGGCCCTGCTGCTGCTGATCCTCTGTTTTCTGTTGTTCACCGTCATTGAAAAACTACCGGGGCGCGATGTTAAAACTGAATGATGTCACCTGGCTTTATAAGCATCTGCCGATGCGCTTCACCCTCTCCGTACAGCAGGGTGAGCAGGTGGCGGTGCTGGGGCCAAGCGGCGCGGGCAAAAGTACGTTGCTGAATCTGATCGCCGGGTTTCTCACGCCGGTGCGCGGCACAATGACGATCGAAAACCAGCCGCATACCAACACGCCGCCGTCTCGCCGCCCGGTCTCCATGCTGTTTCAGGAAAATAATCTCTTCAGCCATCTGACCGTACGGCAAAACATTGGCCTCGGGCTGAATCCGGGGCTGCGGCTGACGCCGGAACAGCAGCATAAGCTGGAGCTGATTGGGGCCCAGCCGGTACTGTTGCTGGATGAACCGTTTTCCGCTCTCGATCCGGCGCTGCGTCAGGAGATGCTGGCGCTGGTCGGCAACGTCTGTCAGCGTCAGCACATTACGCTGTTGATGGTGTCACACAGTGTGGAAGATGCCGCGCGGATCGCGCCGCGTTCGCTGGTGGTTGCCGACGGACGTATTGCCTGGGATGGCGCAACGGAAGANCTACGCCACAGTCGCCAGCACAGCCACACTGCCAGCCACAGCAGCACCGCCGTCAGCAACAGCAACCACTTAAAGCCGCCGCTTTGCACATCGGAAGGGATGTCGATCGCCGCGCCCGCCAGGATCCCCGGCATAAAATAGAGCGGCGGCCAGAACAGGCAGCCAATGATGTTTGGCACAACAAATTTAGAAACGGGTAGATCGAGCATGCCCGCCACCATCGGCACCAGCGGGCGCGTCGGGCCGACAAAACGCCCGATCAGAATGGTGATCATGCTGTGCTGATGCAGCGCGTGCTCGGTTTTATCGAGCAGCGCTTTGTTCTTTTTCATGAAGGACCAGCGGTGCAGCGGCTTTTTGAATCGCCACCCCAGCCAGAACGAGATCCAGTCGCCGAGCAGACAGCCGACGATACCCGCCATCCATGCCTGCCAGAAATTCACTTCGCCGCTGCCGATCAGCGCGCCAAGCCCGGCCATCATGACGGTGCCTGGCAGAATCAGCCCGACCAGCGCCAGCGACTCAAGGAGAGCCACCAGCGCCACTGCGATGAGCGAGTAAGTCGCCGATTGGGTAATGAAGTGCTCCAGCAGTGCCTGCATAACGCGTCCGGTAATTTAGGGAGTCAGGGATTCTCAAAGGGACTCGGTATTGAGTCAAGCTATGCCGTTACTTTCCTGTAACAAAATAATACACCATAGCGCCCCTGCCTGTACTCCCCGGTGGCTTATTCACACCCGGCGCGGAACTCGCTCGGGCTGGCCCCCGTGCACTTCTTAAATACTCGCGAAAAATAGAGCTGATCTTCAAAACCGACATTGCGCCCGACGCTGGCCACCGGCATGCGCGTGGTGCTGAGCAACAGTTTTGCCTGGCTGATACGCTGATCCTCGCGCCAGCTCAACACACTGACACCCAGTTGTTGGCGAAACAGATGTGACAGCCGCGACGGCGACAGACAGACGTGCTGAGCAACGCGTGCGATTTCAAAATGCGGATCCGCCAGGTGATCGCTGATGTACTGGCAGGCGTCGCGCACCCGGTTATCCATCGGCGGGAGCAAAGATTCGTTGATCGCCGCCATTCGGCGCAGCAGAAGTTGTTCCAGCAGGTTGATCGCCAGCAGTTCGGAGTAACGTCCGGCACCCTGTCCGGCATCGATAATCTGACCAAATAATTCGGCAAAACGGGTCTGGTGCGCGTCGTCCGGGCGATAAAACCCCGTCTGGCCGAAAATCGTGGGCCAACTCAGCCATTCGTGCCAGTAGGCGCGCGGCCGGAAATAGACCCACTGGTGATACCACTCTTTCGCATCCGCATGACGGCCATAGTGGTGAATTTCGCCAGGGGGAAACAGGACAATATCGCCAGGGCGGCAGACGAACTGTTTGCCATGATTATTAATCACCCCCTCGCCGCGGATCGTCAGATTGAGAATGTAGCCTTTCATGCCCAGCGGCCGGTCGATGAAAAAATCGAGATAACCCTCTGCATCAATCGGCGTTAAACCCGCCACCAGATGAGCGTTAAACGAATAGCCCGGCAGCAGGGGATCGTTTTGCGTTTCAGCCATAATTCCAGCACTCCCAAAGGACATTGTGGGAAACCAATTGTCCATATTGAATTTTCGGTTAACGGTACTGACGCTTACGCCGGGCTGCCGATGGCTGGATACTTCCAGACCCGCTCCATTCAACATTTTTTTCATCAGAAGCGGCAATCAGGCGCATTTTGGCGGGTAACGAAAGTGTCTATAAAGACGGCAGAAAAGTCCACATTGAATATTTGCACGACGTCACACTTTGCAACCCCATAGCGATTTAGTCCATAAGATTAGCGAATCCAACCTGACTCTTTTCAGTCACGCTATCTACTGTTTCTCCATACCCGTTTTTCTCTATGGAGTAACACGATGGCAATAGCAATCGGCCTCGATTTTGGTAGTGATTCAGTGCGCGCGCTGGCGGTGGAATGCACCACCGGCGAAGAGCTCGCCACCTGCGTTGAGTGGTACCCGCGCTGGCAGGAGGGGCGCTATTGCGATGCGGCCAATAACCAGTTTCGCCATCATCCACGCGATTACATCGACGCGATGGAAAGTGCGCTGAAAAATGTCCTCGCTGAACTGAGCGAAGGCCAGCGCCAGGACGTCGTCGGGATCGGCGTCGACAGCACCGGCTCCACGCCTGCGCCGGTGGATGCCGAAGGTCACGTACTGGCGCTACGCCCGGAATTTGCCGACAACCCGAACGCCATGTTTGTGCTGTGGAAAGATCATACTGCGGTGGAAGAAGCCGAGGAAATCACCCGTCTGTGTCATGCGCCGGGGAAAGTCGACTACTCCCGTTATATTGGCGGGATTTATTCCAGCGAATGGTTCTGGGCCAAAATTCTCCATGTCACCCGTCAGGATAGCGACGTCGCGCGCGCGGCCGCGTCATGGGTAGAGCTGTGTGACTGGGTGCCTGCCCTGCTCTCCGGCACCACCGCGCCGCAGGCCATGCGCCGTGGACGCTGCAGCGCCGGGCACAAATCGCTATGGCATGAAAGCTGGGGCGGACTGCCGCCGGCGAGCTTCTTCGACGAGCTTGATCCTTGCCTCAATCAGCATCTGACCTGGCCGCTGTTTACTGACACCTACACCGCCGACGTGCCGGTCGGCACGCTGAGCCCGGAATGGGCAAATCGCCTGGGGCTGGCACAAAACGTAGTCATTTCCGGCGGTGCCTTCGATTGTCATATGGGCGCGGTCGGCGCAGGCGCGCAGCCCAACGCACTGGTGAAAGTGATTGGCACCTCCACCTGCGACATCCTGATTGCCGACAAAAACAGCGTTGGCGAGCGTACGGTGAAAGGCATTTGCGGTCAGGTTGACGGCAGCGTGGTGCCTGATTTCATCGGTATGGAGGCCGGGCAGTCCGCGTTCGGCGATATCTACGCCTGGTTTGGTCGCGTTCTCGGCTGGCCGCTGGAACACCTGGCGGCGCAGCATCCGGAACTGAAAACGGAGATCAAAAACAGCCAGAAACAGCTGCTGCCTGCGCTGACCGACGCGTGGGCGAAAAATCCCTCTCTTGAACATCTCCCGGTGGTGCTCGACTGGTTTAACGGTCGCCGCACACCTGACGCCAATCAGCGCCTGAAAGGGGTGATTACCGATCTGAATCTGGCGACTGACGCCCCGGCCCTGTTCGGTGGGCTGATCGCCGCCACCGCGTTTGGTGCGAGAGCCATCATGGAGTGCTTCACGTCGCAGGGCATTCCGGTGAATAACGTGATGGCGCTGGGCGGCATCGCCCGCAAAAACCCGGTCATCATGCAGGTTTGTTGCGACGTCCTGAACCGCCCGCTACAGATTGTCGCCTCTGACCAGTGCTGTGCGTTGGGTGCGGCCATCTTCGCCGCCGTGGCAGCATGCGTGCATGCCGATATTCCTGCCGCGCAGCAGAAAATGGCGAGCCAGGTGGAAAGCACGCTGCAGCCACGCCAGCAGCAGGCGCAACGCTTCGAACAGCTTTACCAGCGCTACCAGCAATGGGCGGTCAGCGCAGAACAGCATTACCTTCCGACTAAACCCGTTTCTCAGGCAGCCCTGACCCAGTAAGGATTTCAACATGACGATTTTTAATAACTATGAAGTGTGGTTTGTGATCGGCAGTCAGCACCTCTACGGTGCGGAAACGCTACGCCAGGTCACCCAACATGCCGAGCATGTGGTCAACACCCTCAATGCGGAAGCAAAACTGCCCTGCAAACTGGTACTTAAACCACTCGGCACCACCCCGGACGAGATCACACAGATCTGCCGCAACGCCAATTACGACGACAAATGCGCGGGTCTGGTGGTGTGGCTGCACACCTTTTCACCAGCCAAAATGTGGATCAACGGGCTGACCATCCTCAACAAACCGCTGCTGCAGTTCCACACCCAGTTCAATGCGGCGCTGCCATGGGACAGCATCGACATGGACTTTATGAACCTGAACCAGACGGCGCACGGCGGTCGCGAGTTCGGCTTCATCGGCGCGCGGATGCGCCAGCAGCACAGCGTGGTCACTGGCCACTGGCAGGACAAACACGCTCACCAGCGCATCGGCGCCTGGATGCGTCAGGCGGTATCAAAACAGGATACCCGCCATCTGAAAGTGGTGCGTTTCGGCGATAACATGCGCGAAGTGGCGGTCACTGACGGTGATAAAGTCGCCGCGCAGATCAAGTTCGGTTTCTCGGTGAATACCTGGGCGGTGGGTGATCTGGTACAGGTGGTGAATGCCGTCAGCGATGGCGACGTTAACGCGCTGGTCGATGAATATGAAAGCCTCTATCGCCTGACCCCGGCGGCGCAAATTAACGGCGATAAACGGCAGAACGTGCTGGACGCCGCGCGTATCGAACTCGGTATGAAACGCTTCCTCGAACAGGGTGGATTCCACGCCTTTACCACGACGTTTGAAGATCTGCATGGTCTGAAGCAGTTGCCGGGCCTCGCTGTTCAGCGCCTGATGCAACAGGGCTACGGCTTTGCCGGTGAAGGTGACTGGAAGACCGCCGCGCTGCTGCGCATCATGAAAGTGATGGCGACGGGCCTTGAGGGCGGCACCTCCTTTATGGAGGATTACACCTACCACTTCGACAACGGCAACGATCTGGTGCTCGGTTCGCATATGCTGGAAGTGTGCCCGACCATCGCCACACCTGAAAAACCGATCCTCGACGTGCAATACCTCGGCATTGGTGGCAAAGCCGATCCGGCGCGTCTGATCTTCAACACCAAAACCGGCCCGGCCATTGTCGCCAGCCTTATCGATCTGGGCGATCGTTTCCGCCTGCTGGTCAATACCATCGAAACCGTCAAAACCCCGCACGATCTGCCGAAACTGCCGGTGGCTAACGCGCTGTGGCAGGCACATCCGGATCTCAACACCGCGTCAGAAGCCTGGATCATCGCAGGCGGCGCGCACCACACCGTCTTCAGCCACGCCTTAACGCTGGACGATATGCGCCAGTTCAGCGAACTGCATGACATCGAACTGACCGTGATTGATAACGACACTGCGCCACCGGCACAAGGAGCGCACAATGCTTGAAGAACTGAAGCGGCAGGTGCTGGAGGCCAATCTGGCGCTGCCGAAACACAATCTGGTGACGCTGACCTGGGGAAACGTCAGCGCGGTCGATCGCGAACATGGCGTGTTTATCATTAAGCCGTCCGGCGTCGATTACGGCGCGATGACGGCGGAAGATATGGTCGTAGTAAGCCTTGAAACGGGCGAGGTAGTCGAGGGGCGGAAAAAACCGTCATCCGACACGCCGACTCACCGCCTGCTTTACCGGTCTTTCCCGACCATCGGCGGCATCGTGCATACGCACTCCCGTCACGCCACCATCTGGGCACAGGCCGGGCTGCCCATCCCGGCGACCGGCACCACCCATGCAGACTATTTTTACGGTTCGATTCCCTGCACCCGCAAAATGACCGATCTGGAAATTAACGGCGAGTATGAGTGGGAAACCGGAAACGTGATTGTCGAAACCTTTAAACAGCGAGGCATCGACGCCGCCCAAATGCCCGGCGTACTGGTGCACTCCCACGGCCCGTTCGCGTGGGGAAAAAATGCCGAAGATGCCGTACATAACGCCATCGTGCTGGAAGAAGTCGCCTATATGGGCATTTTCTGCCGCCAGCTGGCGCCCCAGCTGCCCGATATGCAGCAAACGTTGCTGGATAAACACTATTTGCGCAAGCATGGCGCGAAAGCATATTACGGGCAGTAATTTCACAAACAGTGCCTGCGTTGCAGGCATCTGTTTAATCATATTCATTTTCAATCGGTTATTTTAAACGATAAATATATGGTATTTGTTTCGCCAGGCCGCTTTTGTTATAAAACCCCGCAAGCACGTTCTTCCATCCTAAATATGCCCAGGGAACCACGGGGTAAAATGAAAAAATGGATTTTATTGCTATCAGCCATTCTCCTGTTGCCACCCGTGTTGCTCTTCGGTTGGTTTGGGCTGACATCTGGAACTCACGCCTATAAACGTAGCGATACGTTTTCGTACTGGCTGTATACGCCTGACGCCTTAAAAAACGTACCCTCAGTGTCAAAGTATGTTGAATACAGTTACGCCTACGATCCGGATAATCAGCAGACCCGATTTATCATTACCTGGAAAGATATTGAGCATCGCGCCGAAAAAAAAGCATTACTCCTCGGTTTTCTGAAATCTATGAAGCGCCCGATTAAGTATGATTGTCTTTGGCTCTACCATGACCAAAGCGATTACGCGAACAGCTATCAACGCTATTGCATTTATCAGAAATGGAACACGCTTGAACTGGAGTTATTCGAAAACTCCCGTTAGCGTTTTGCACTGTATAAAAAATCAGTATATGGGCAAAAACCAGGTTATACTAACGCCTGGTTTTGTTTTGTGAGAATGCAGCGTGGCGCAGGCGCGAGAAGGCTTTTTACTCACCCGTCACTGGCGGGATACCCCTCAGGGCACAGAAGTTGATTTCTGGCTGGCGACGGATCACGGCCCGCTGAAAGTGACGCTGCCGCCGCAGGAGTCGGTGGCGTTTATTCCTGCCCGGCTGAGTGAAAAGGTCAACGNNTCGCCCCGCCGGAGCGTTTTCTGATGGAGCGGTTTATTACCGCACCGGTATGGGTTGAAGGTGACGTACGAGACGATGCGCTGGTAAACGCGCGAATGAAACCCAGCCCGCACTATCGCCCGCCGCTGAAATGGGTCTCGCTGGATATCGAAACCAATCGCCACGGAGAGCTTTATTGCATCGGTCTTGAGGGCTGCGGTCAGCGCACGGTGTACATGCTTGGCCCGCAAAACGGCGATCCTTCCGGGCTCGATTTCAAACTGGAATACGTCAACAGCCGCCCGCAACTGCTGGAAAAACTCAACGCCTGGTTATGACCCGGACGTGCTCATCGGCTGGAGCGTGGTGCAGTTCGATTTACGCGTGTTGCAAAAACATGCCGAGCGCTATCGTATCCCGCTTTTGCTCGGTCGCAACGGCAGCGAAATCGAGTGGCGTGAGCACGGTTTTAAAAACGGTGTTTTCTTTGCCCAGGCCGATGGACGGTTGATTATCGACGGCATCGAAGCGCTGAAATCCGCGTTCTGGAGCTTTTCCTCTTTTTCGCTGGAGGCGGTGTCTCAGGAACTGCTCGGCGAGGGTAAATCCATCGATAACCCGTGGGACAGGATGGATGAAATTGACCGCCGTTTCGCCGAAGATAAACCCGCACTGGCCACCTATAATCTCAAAGATTGCGAACTGGTGACGCGTATTTTCCATAAAACGGACATCATGCCGTTTTTGCTGGAACGCGCCACCGTCAACGGCTTGCCGGTCGATCGCCACGGCGGTTCTGTTGCTGCCTTCAGCCACCTCTATTTCCCCCGCATGCACCGCCTGGGCTACGTGGCTCCCAACTTAGGCGAAGTACCGCCGCAGGCGAGCCCTGGCGGCTATGTGATGGATTCACGGCCCGGGCTGTATGATTCGGTGCTGGTGCTCGACTACAAAAGCCTGTATCCGTCCATCATCCGCACCTTTCTGATCGACCCCGTCGGCTTAGTAGAAGGGATGGCGCAGCCGGATCCTGAACACAGCACGGAAGGTTTTCTCGGCGCCCGGTTTTCACGTGAAAAACATTGTCTGCCGGGGATCGTCAGCCAGATCTGGCACGGGCGAGACGAGGCAAAACAGCATAAAAATAAGCCGCTGTCGCAGGCGCTGAAAATCATCATGAATGCCTTTTACGGCGTGCTGGGCACCAGCGCGTGCCGCTTTTTCGATCCGCGACTGGCCTCGTCGATCACCATGCGCGGCCATGCGATCATGCGTCAGACCAAAGCGCTGATCGAGTCGCAGGGCTATGATGTGATTTATGGCGATACCGATTCCACCTTCGTCTGGCTCAAACGCGCGCACAGCGAAGAGGATGCGGCGCAAATTGGCCAGCGGCTGGTACAATACGTCAACGCCTGGTGGGAAAGCGAGTTGCAAAAAGAGGGGCTAACCAGCGCGCTGGAACTGGAATTTGAAACCCATTTTTGCCGTTTTTTGATGCCGACCATTCGCGGTACTGAAACCGGCAGTAAAAAGCGCTACGCGGGCATGATTCAGGAAGGCGACAGCCAGCGCATGTTGTTCAAAGGGCTGGAAACGGTGCGCACCGACTGGACACCGCTGGCGCAGCAGTTTCAGCAGTCGCTCTATCTGCGCATTTTCCGTAATGAACCTTATCGCGATTACATTCGTGAGACGATCGACAAGCTGATGGCCGGTGAGCTTGATGCGCAGCTGATCTACCGTAAGCAGCTCAGGCNNATCAGCGCAACGTCCCGCCGCACGTGCGCGCGGCGCGGCAGGCGGACGAACATAACGCCCGACTGGGTCGCCCGTTGCAGTATCAGCGTCGCGGTTCCATCAAATACGTCTGGACGACCAGCGGCCCCGAACCGGTGGCCTATCAGCAGTCGCCGCTCGATTATGAGCACTATTTGTCAAAACAATTACAACCGGTTGCGGATGGAATACTCCCTTTCGTCGACGACGACTTTGCTACAATACTGACAGGGCAAATGGGGCTGTTTTGACAGGTGACTAAGTCATCGGCTTCCAGTACCATAGCGCCCTTTCCATTCCTGGCCCCAATTTTGATTACCGTCAGCATCATCGACGGTGATGAACTATTGCCTGCAATTAAAGATAGAGCCGAATAAATATGCCTTTTACACTTGGTCAACGCTGGATTAGCGATACAGAGAGCGAACTGGGATTAGGAACCGTAGTAGCGCTGGATACGCGCATGGTGACCCTTCTTTTCCCGGCGACAGGTGAAAACCGTCTGTACGCGCGCAACGACTCCCCCATCACTCGCGTGATGTTTAACCCGGGCGACACCGTCACCAGCCATGATGGCTGGCAGCTCCTCGTTGATGAAGTTTTAGAAGAAAATGGCCTGCTGGCCTATGTTGGCACCCGCCAGGACACGCAAGAAAGCAACGTGACGCTGCGTGAAGTGCTGCTCGACAGCAAACTGGTTTTCAGCAAACCCCAGGATCGCCTGTTCGCCGGCCAAATCGACCGTATGGATCGTTTTGCCCT
This sequence comes from Trabulsiella odontotermitis, assembly GCF_001188485.1. Classification (GTDB taxonomy): domain Bacteria; phylum Pseudomonadota; class Gammaproteobacteria; order Enterobacterales; family Enterobacteriaceae; genus Trabulsiella; species Trabulsiella odontotermitis_A. Next base: position 161,605 of record NZ_JNGH01000105.1, on the reverse strand, counting down.
GCGCTACCGCGCACGTAAATACCAAAGCGAACAGTACCGCATGCCATGGAGCGGTCTGCGCGGCCAGCGCACGTCGTTGATCCCGCACCAGTTGCATATCGCGCATGACGTCGGTCGTCGTCACGCCCCACGCGTACTGCTGGCGGATGAAGTGGGTCTGGGAAAGACCATTGAAGCCGGGATGGTGCTGCATCAGCAGTTGCTGTCTGGTGCCGCCGAGCGCGTGCTGATTATCGTGCCGGAAACCCTGCAACACCAGTGGCTGGTCGAAATGCTGCGTCGCTTCAACCTGCGCTTTGCGCTGTTTGATGACGAACGCTACGCCGAAGCCCAGCACGACGCGTACAACCCCTTTGATACCGAACAGCTGGTTATCTGTTCCCTCGATTTCGTGCGCCGTAATAAAGAGCGCCTGGAGCATCTGTGCGATGCCGAGTGGGATCTGATGGTGGTCGATGAAGCGCACCATCTGGTGTGGAGCGAAGCCGCGCCGAGCCGCGAATATCAGGCCATCGAACTACTGGCTGCCCGCGTGCCGGGCGTTCTGCTGTTAACAGCAACGCCTGAACAACTGGGGCTGGAAAGCCACTTTGCCCGTCTGCGTCTGCTGGATCCGAACCGTTTCCACGACTTCGCCCAGTTCGTCGCCGAACAGCAAAATTACCGCCCGGTCGCCGACGCCGTTGCGCTGCTGCTGGCGGGAACGCGGCTGACGGATGAGCAACTGAACACCTTTGGCGATCTGATTGGCGAACAGGACATTGAGCCGCTGCTGCAAATGGCGAACAGCGACCGCGACGGCGCTGCAGACGCGCGTCAGGAGCTGATCTCCATGCTAATGGACCGACACGGCACCAGCCGCGTGCTGTTCCGCAACACCCGTAACGGCGTGAAAGGCTTCCCGAAACGCGAGCTGCATACCATTAAACTGCCGCTGCCGACGCAGTATCAGACGGCGATCAAAGTCTCCGGCATCATGGGTGCCCGTAAAAGTGCCGAAGAACGCGCCCGTGACATGCTCTACCCGGAACAGATTTATCAGGAATTTGAAGGCGACAGCGGCACCTGGTGGAACTTCGACCCGCGCGTCGAGTGGCTGATGGGCTACCTGACCAGTCACCGTTCACAGAAAGTGCTGGTGATTTGCGCCAAAGCCACCACCGCGCTACAGCTTGAGCAGGTGCTGCGCGAGCGTGAAGGCATTCGCGCCGCGGTGTTCCACGAAGGCATGTCGATTATCGAGCGCGACCGCGCCGCCGCCTGGTTTGCCGAAGAAGACACCGGCGCGCAGGTGCTGCTGTGCTCCGAAATCGGATCTGAAGGCCGTAACTTCCAGTTCGCCAGCCATCTGGTGATGTTCGATCTGCCGTTTAACCCGGATCTGCTGGAACAGCGTATCGGCCGTCTCGACCGTATCGGTCAGGCGCATGACATCCAGATCCACGTGCCATATCTGGAAAAAACCGCCCAGTCGGTGCTGGTGCGCTGGTATCACGAAGGTCTCGACGCCTTCGAACACACCTGTCCGACCGGCCGCGCGATTTACGACAGCGTCTACAGCCAGCTGATTACCTACCTGGCGGCGCCGGAAGAGACTGTTGGCTTCGACGAGCTGATCAAAGCCTGCCGTGAACAGCATGACGCCCTGAAAGCCCAACTGGAGCAGGGGCGCGACCGTCTGCTGGAAATTCACTCCAACGGCGGCGAAAAAGCGCAGCAGCTTGCGGAAAGCATTGAAGAACAGGATGACGATACCGGGCTGATTAACTTCGCCATGAACCTGTTCGACATCATCGGCATTAACCAGGATGATCGCGGCGAAAACCTGATTGTCCTGACGCCGTCCGATCATATGCTGGTCCCGGATTTCCCTGGCCTGCCGGAAGATGGCTGCACCATTACGTTTGAACGTGACGTTGCGCTGTCCCGCGAAGACGCGCAGTTCATCACCTGGGAACATCCGCTGATCCGCAACGGCCTCGATCTGATCCTCTCCGGCGATACCGGCAGCAGCACTATTTCACTGTTGAAAAACAAAGCGTTACCGGTAGGCACGCTGCTGCTGGAGCTGATTTACGTGGTCGAAGCGCAGGCACCGAAACAGCTGCAGTTGCACCGCTTCCTGCCGCCAACGCCAGTGCGTATGCTGCTGGATAAGAACGGCAACAATCTGGCCGGTCAGGTGGAATTTGAAAGCTTCAACCGCCAGCTGAGCGCAGTGAACCGCCATACCGGCAGTAAGCTGGTGAATGCCGTGCAGCAGGACGTTCATGCGATCCTGCAACTGGGGGAAGCGCAGGTGGAAAAAGCCGCCCGCACGCTGATTGATGCGGCCCGCAGTGAAGCGGATGATAAGCTGAGCGCGGAACTGTCGCGTCTGGAAGCGCTGAAAGCCGTGAACCCGAACATCCGTGACGATGAACTGGCAGCCATCGAAAGCAACCGTCAGCAGGTGATGGAGAGCCTCGCCCAGGCCGGCTGGCGTCTCGATGCGCTGCGTCTGGTTGTGGTGACACACCAGTAACAGGAGCCCCTGCATGGGAATGGAAAACTACCATCCGCCAACCGAGCCATGGCTGGTCATTCTCTACCAGGATGACCATATCATGGTGGTCAACAAGCCCAGCGGCTTGCTGTCCGTGCCTGGTCGTCTGGAAGAGCATAAAGACAGCATCATGACCCGCATTCAGCGTGATTATCCGCAGGCGGAGTCGGTGCATCGTCTGGATATGGCGACCAGCGGCGTGATTGTCGTCGCCCTGACCAAAAACGCGGAACGCGAGCTAAAACGCCAGTTCCGCGAGCGCGAGCCGAAAAAGCAGTACGTGGCGCGCGTGTGGGGGCATCCTGAAAAAGCCGAAGGGATCGTGGATTTGCCGCTGATATGCGACTGGCCGAACCGGCCAAAGCAGAAGGTGTGTTATGAAACGGGGAAAGCGGCGCAAACCAGGTATGAAGTGGTGGAATACGCGAGCGACAACACCGCGCGCGTGGTGCTCAAACCGATTACCGGACGCTCCCATCAGTTGCGTGTGCACATGCTGGCGCTGGGCCACCCTATTCTGGGCGATCGGTTTTATGCCTCGCCAGAGGCGCTGGCCATGGCGCCGCGCCTGCTGCTGCATGCTGAAATGCTGACCATTACCCATCCGGCCTACGGCAACAGCATGACGTTTAAAGCGCCGGTCGATTTCTGAGTCCAGTGCCCGGTGCCTGCCGGGCCTGTCTGATTATTTAATCCCTTTCTGCTCTTTAATCAGCTCGTACGCTTTCTGAATTTCCTGCGCTTTTTGCTTCGCCATCTCCATCATTTCCGGCGGTAACCCTTTTGCCACCAGCTTGTCCGGGTGATGCTCAGCCATCAGCTTGCGGTACGCCCGTTTGATAGTGGCGTTATCGTCCGACGGTTTCACCCCCAGCACGTTACAGGCGTCTTCCAGCGTCGGGCCGCGCTGCGCCTGCTGCCAGCCACCGCCACCTTGCGATTGCTGCTGATAACCGCCGCCAAACTGTGCGCCGCCCTGCATCATGCGCAGGAACATTTCAAACTGCTGGCGAGAGATGCCGAGCTCGTCGGCGATGACAAACAGCACCTCGCGCTCGTTCGGGTGCAGACTGCCGTCGGCAAACGCCGCCTGGATCTGAATTTCCAGAAACATCCGAATCAGATCAAATCGGCCAAAACAGACGCTGCGCAGCTGGCGCATCTTTTCCCGCAGCGGGTAGTTATCCGCTTTACCGACGCGAAACGCCTGTTGTGCCGCTTCGCGGGATTCGCCATGAAGATTCATGCGATCCATCAGCTGCGTGGCGATATGGATATCCGCTTCGGTGACGCGACCTTTCGATTTGGTCAGGTGTCCCATGACTTCAAAGGTGGTCGCGAAAAATAAGGACTGACGCGCCTGCTGGCTGGCAAAACCATTCAGTCTACGAGCGCGAGCCTGATCGAACATATGTCCGACAAGAAAACCGAGTACGACACCCCAGAAGCCGCCACCCATCATCAATGCGATGGCAACACCGATCACTTTTCCCCAATACTGCATATACTCCCCAAATCGTCCAATTCGTCATGCCAGCGGCTAAAATTTGCATTATCATACTCGTCATTCGACACGGTGCCTAACACCTCCGGTGTGAAACGGACATATATACAGCATCATTTGGATGCCAACGGCGAGTATAAAGACTAGCGTCATGATGATGAGTACGTTAGTCTCTGACCGTTTGCCAGCAATGCCACAGATGACGGAACAACAAATACAACGTATGAAAAAACGTATTCCCACCCTCCTGGCGACCATGATTGCCAGCGCCTTATACAGCCAGCAGAGTCTGGCTGCCGATCTCGCATCACAATGTATGCTGGGCGTACCAAGTTATAACCGTCCTCTGGTGCAAGGCGATACTAACGATCAACCCGTCACCATTAATGCCGATCACGCGAAAGGGGATTACCCCGATAACGCGGTATTTACCGGCAATGTGGATGTGAATCAGGGAAATAGCCGCCTGCAGGCGGATGAGATCCAGCTTCACCAGAAACAGGCGGAAGGCCAGCCCGATCCCGTGCGCACGGTCGATGCGTTGGGCAATGTACACTACGACGACAATCAGGTAATCCTGAAAGGTCCGAAAGCCTGGTCGAATCTGAATACTAAAGACACCAACGTCTGGGAAGGCGATTACCAGATGGTGGGTCGTCAGGGTCGTGGTACCGCTGACGTCATGAAACAGCGCGGCGAAAACCGCTATACCATTCTGGATAACGGCACTTTTACCTCTTGTCTGCCAGGTTCAAACACCTGGAGCGTGGTGGGGAGTGAAGTTATCCACGATCGCGAAGAGCAGGTTGCGGAAATCTGGAACGCGCGCTTTAAGCTCGGCCCGGTGCCGGTCTTCTACAGCCCTTACCTGCAGTTGCCGGTGGGTGATAAGCGTCGTTCAGGCTTCCTGATCCCTAATGCGAAATACAGCACCACCAACTATTTCGAATTCTATCTCCCGTATTACTGGAACATCGCGCCTAACTTCGATGCCACCATTACGCCGCACTACATTCATAAACGTGGCAACATCCAGTGGCAGAACGAATTCCGTTACCTGACGCAAGCCGGTTCGGGTCTGGTCGAATTTGACTACATGCCGTCGGACAGCGTGTATCAGGACGAATACAATGCCGGACAGCATCCGGGCGAAGACAGTAAACACCGCTGGCTGTTCTACTGGCGACATGCCGGAGTGATGGATCAGGTGTGGCGCTTCAACGTTGACTACACCAAGGTCAGCGACTCCACCTACTACAACGATTTTGACTCTAAATACGGCTCCAGTACCGACGGCTACGCGACGCAAAAATTCAGCGTCGGTTATGCGCTGCAGAACTTTAACGCCACAGTGTCAACCAAACAGTTCCAGGTCTTCGACAGCCAGTCCCGCAGCAGCTATTCCGCGGAACCACAGCTGGATGTGAACTGGTACCAGAACGACGTCGGGCCGTTTGATACGCGCATTTACGGTCAGGCGGTTCACTTTGTGAATACCCAGTCCAATAAGCCGGAAGCGACTCGTGTGCACCTCGAGCCGGTCATTAACCTGCCGCTGTCGAACGACTGGGCCAGCCTTAACACCGAGGCCAAGCTGATGGCGACGCACTACCAGCAGACTAACCTCGACACGTGGAACGCAAGCAGCGACAACAAAAATAACCAGCTAGATGAGTCCGTCAGCCGTGTGCTGCCGCAGTTTAAAGTTGATGGCAAAATGGTCTTTGAGCGTGAGATGAACTGGGAGGAGGGTTATTCCCAGACGCTGGAGCCGCGCATGCAGTACCTGTATGTGCCGTATAAAGACCAGAGCAATATTAATAACTACGACTCCTCGTTGCTGCAGTCAGACTACAGCGGCCTGTTCCGCGACCGTACCTATGGTGGTCTCGACCGCATCGCGTCTGCCAACCAGGTCACGACCGGCGTCACAACTCGCGTTTATGATGCAGCTGCAGTTGAACAATTTAACGTTTCAGTAGGTCAAATCTACTATTTCACCGAGTCTCGCACCGGTGATGACAATATCAACTGGGAAAAAGACAACAAAACCGGCTCGCTGGTGTGGGCGGGCGATACCTACTGGCGCATCTCCGATCGCTGGGGTCTGCGTGGTGGCGTGCAGTACGATACCCGTCTGGACAACATCGCCAACAGCACCGCGACCGTGGAATATCGTCGTGATGAAGACCGTCTGATTCAGTTTAACTACCGTTACGCCAGCCCGGAATATATCCAGGCGACGTTACCAAAAAACGCGCAAGATCTGACCTGGCAGTCTGCCCAGTATAAAGACGGGATTTCTCAGGTAGGCGCGGTGGCAAGCTGGCCGTTGGTTGATCGCTGGTCAATCGTCGGCGCTTACTACTTCGACACCAATGCGAATAAACCTGCTGACCAGATGCTGGGCGTGCAGTACAACTCCTGCTGTTATGCGATCCGCGTCGGTTACGAGCGCAAACTTAACGGCTGGGATACACAAAACAACCAGAGCAAATACGACAACGTTATTGGCTTCAACATCGAGCTCCGCGGCCTCAGCTCCAACTACGGCCTGGGCACGCAGCAAATGCTGCGCTCGAATATTCTGCCGTATCGTAGTTCCTTGTAATGACATTAATTTGCAACGAAAACCGCCCTTGCGGCGGGTAAAAATGGAAAAAGTATGAAGAACTGGAAAACGCTGCTTCTTGGTCTCGCTATGATAGCGAATACCAGCTTCGCGGCCCCGCAGGTTGTCGATAAAGTAGCTGCCGTCGTCAATAACGGCGTCGTACTGGAAAGTGACGTTGATGGTTTGATGCAATCGGTGAAGCTTAACGCCGGTCAGGCCGGGCAGCAGTTGCCGGATGACACCACGTTGCGCCATCAGATCCTCGAACGTCTGATTATGGACCAGATTGTTTTGCAGATGGGCCAGAAAATGGGCGTCAAAGTGACTGACGAACAGCTGGATCAGGCTATCGGCAACATCGCCAAACAGAACAACATGTCTATGGATCAGATGCGCAGCCGTCTGGCCTATGACGGGATCAACTACAACACCTACCGTAGCCAGATCCGCAAAGAGATGATCATCTCCGAAGTGCGCAACAACGAAGTGCGTCGCCGCATTACCGTGCTGCCGCAGGAAGTCGATGCGCTGGCGAAACAGGTGGGCAATCAGAATGACGCCAGCACAGAGCTGAATCTGAGCCACATCCTGATCGCGCTGCCGGAAAACCCGACCTCCGATCAGGTGAACGAAGCCGAAACCCAGGCGCGTTCGATTGTCGATCAGGCGCGTAACGGCGCGGACTTCGGCAAGCTGGCGATCACCTACTCTGCTGACCAGCAGGCGCTGAAAGGCGGTCAGATGGGCTGGGGCCGTATTCAGGAGCTGCCGTCTATCTTCGCCCAGGCACTGAGCACGGCGAAGAAAGGCGACGTTGTCGGTCCAATCCGTTCTGGTGTCGGTTTCCACGTGCTGAAAGTGAACGACCTGCGCGGTCAGTCGCAGAGCATTTCGGTCACTGAAGTGCATGCCCGTCACATTCTGCTGAAGCCGTCGCCGATCATGAGCGACGACCAGGCACGCGCGAAAATCGAACAAATCGCGGCGGATATCAAGAGCGGCAAAACCAGTTTTGCTAACGCGGCGAAAGAGTTCTCCCAGGATCCAGGCTCTGCCAACCAGGGCGGCGATTTAGGCTGGGGCGCGCCAGACATGTACGATCCGGCGTTCCGTGATGCACTGACCAAGCTGAACAAAGGCCAGATGAGCGGCCCGGTTCACTCCTCTTTTGGCTGGCATCTGATTGAACTGCTGGATACCCGCAACGTCGATAAAACCGACGCCGCGCAGAAAGACCGTGCTTACCGCATGCTGATGAACCGTAAGTTTGCGGAAGAAGCCGCGACCTGGATGCAGGAACAACGCGCCAGCGCGTATGTGAAAATTCTGAGCAACTAATGACGCATCGTGTCGTAATCACTCCNNCCGGCGACCCCGCCGGGATTGGCCCGGATCTCGTGGCCCAGCTCGCTCAGCGCGACTGGCCGGTCGAGCTGGTGGTCTGTGCCGATGGCGATTTACTCATAAACCGGGCGGCAACGTTCGGTTTGCCGTTGACGCTCCTGCCGTATCAACCCGGGCAACCCGCTACCCCGCAGCGCGCGGGGACGTTAACACTTCTCCCGATTGTCCTGCATGCTCCCGCCGAGCCCGGCGTTCTCAACGTGCTTAACGGCCCCTATGTGGTCGAAACGCTGGCCCGCGCCTGCGATGGTGCGGTGAGCGGCGAATTTTCCGCGCTGATTACCGGGCCGGTGCATAAGGGCATCATCAACGATGCAGGCATCGCCTTTACCGGCCACACCGAGTTCTTTGAGGAACGTTCGCGGGCCAGCAAAGTGGTGATGATGCTGGCGACCGAAGAGTTACGCGTTGCGCTGGCTACCACGCATCTGCCACTGAAAGCCATCAGCGACGCTATCACGCCGGATCTGCTGCGGGACGTGATCACCATTTTGCACGATGATCTGCAAAGCAAATTTGGTATTGCACAGCCGCACGTGCTGGTTTGCGGTCTGAATCCGCACGCCGGTGAGGGCGGCCATATGGGAACGGAAGAGATAGACACCATCATTCCGGTGCTGGAAGAGATGCGGGCAAAGGGGATGAATCTGAGCGGCCCGCTGCCTGCCGATACGCTTTTCCAGCCGAAGTATCTCGACCATGCGGATGCCGTGCTCGCAATGTACCACGATCAGGGCCTGCCCGTGCTAAAATACCAGGGCTTTGGCCGTGGCGTAAACATTACGCTGGGTCTGCCTTTTATTCGAACTTCCGTTGACCACGGTACCGCCCTTGATCTGGCGGGCAAAGGGGAAGCGGAAGTCGGCAGTTTTATTACGGCGCTTAATCTCGCCATCAAAATGATTGTTAACTCTCAATGAATAATCGAGTCCATCAGGGCCACTTAGCCCGTAAACGTTTCGGGCAAAACTTCCTCAACGATCAGTTTGTGATCGAAAGTATCGTCTCGGCCATCAATCCCCAGAAAGGCCAGGCGATGGTCGAAATCGGCCCCGGCCTCGCGGCGCTGACCGAACCGGTTGGCGAGCGCCTGGATAAACTCACCGTTATCGAGCTTGACCGCGACCTCGCCGCGCGTCTGAAAACGCATCCGTTCCTCGGGCCGAAGCTGACCATTTATCAGCAGGACGCCATGACCATGGACTTCGGCACGTTGTCGCAGGAGCTGGGTCAGCCGCTGCGCGTCTTTGGTAACCTGCCCTATAACATCTCCACACCGCTGATGTTTCATCTGTTTAGCTATACTGATGCGATTGCAGACATGCATTTCATGCTGCAAAAAGAGGTGGTTAATCGTCTGGTTGCAGGACCAAACAGTAAGGCGTATGGTCGATTAAGCGTCATGGCGCAGTATTACTGCCAGGTGATCCCGGTGCTGGAAGTGCCGCCAGGCGCGTTTACGCCGCCACCAAAGGTGGATTCCGCCGTGGTACGTCTGGTTCCGCACGCGGTGATGCCGCATCCGGTAAAAGAGGTGCGCGCGCTGAGCCGCATCACCACCGAAGCGTTTAACCAGCGTCGTAAAACGATCCGCAACAGTCTGGGAAATGTCTTCAGCGTTGAGGTCCTGACAGAGCTGGGAATCGATCCGGCCATGCGCGCCGAGAATATTTCAGTGGCGCAATATTGCCTGCTGGCGAACTGGCTGACCGACAATGCCCCCCCGAAGGAGAGCTAAAGTATGAACGATAAGCCCCTTGTTTGTGTGCAGGTGCAAAGCGTCTACATTGAATCCCAGTCCTCCCCGGACGAAGACCGCTACGTTTTCGCTTATACCGTCACCATTCGCAATCTGGGGCGATCGTCCGTTCAGCTTCAGGGACGTTACTGGTTAATCACCAACGGCCACGGTCGGGAAACCGAAGTCCAGGGTGAAGGCGTGGTCGGCGAACAGCCGCATATCGCCCCTGGCGAAGAATTTCAATACACCAGCGGTGCCGTCATTGAGACGCCGCTGGGCACCATGCAAGGCCATTATGAGATGGTCGATTTACACGGGAACGCATTCCAGATAGACATTCCCGTATTCCGTCTGGCTGTACCAACTCAAATCCACTAATACAATGTCGACATACTTAATCGGTGACGTTCATGGTTGCTACGATGAACTGATCTCACTGTTGAAACAGGTAGATTTCTCGCCTGAACGTGACACCCTTTGGCTGACTGGCGACCTTGTTGCTCGTGGCCCTGGCTCGTTAGAAGTTCTGCGTTTTGTTAAATCACTCGGTGACAGCGTCCGGATGGTGCTTGGCAATCATGACCTGCATCTGCTGGCGGTGTTCGCCGGGATCAGCCGCAACAAACCGAAAGACCGCCTGACGCCATTGCTGGAAGCGCCGGATGCCGACGAGCTCATCAACTGGCTGCGCCGCCAGCCGATGCTGCAAATTGATGAAGAGAAGAAGTTGCTGATGGCGCACGCCGGGGTCACGCCGCAGTGGGATATCGAAACCACAAAGCAGTGCGCCCGCGATGTCGAAGCCGTGCTGCGCAGCGACTCCTACCCCTTCTTCCTTGATGCGATGTATGGCGATATGCCAAACCACTGGTCGACGGAGCTGACCGGCCTTGCGCGTCTGCGCTTCATCACCAATGCCCTGACCCGCATGCGCTACTGTTTCCCGAACGGGCAACTGGACATGTACAGCAAAGAGTCACCGGAAAACGTCCCGGCACCGCTGAAACCGTGGTTTGCCCTGAAAGGGCCGGTGACGGATGAATACAGCGTGGTGTTTGGACACTGGGCGTCACTGGAAGGCCAGGGTACGCCGGAAGGGATTTATGCACTGGATACCGGCTGCTGCTGGGGCGGCGTGTTGACCTGCCTGCGCTGGGAAGACAAAGCGTATTTTATCCAGCCGTCGAATCGCCAGATAGATCTGGGCGAAGACGACGAGGCAGTAGCCTCATAATTGCCCCTCTCCCGCCAGGGAGAGGGAAACACATTAACGGCGTTCCAGAATCTCGAAGCAGTAGCTGTGCGAGTTCTGTCCATCGGCGTCGTGGAATTCGCTGAATACCGATTCCCATTCATCCGGATCGTAATCCGGGAAATGGGTGTCAACGTCGCCGCAGGCCGCGATGGCGTCTTCCACCGATTTAACCCACTGCACGCGATCGTCGGTGCCCGGCTGGCTACTGATAACAATATTCTTCCGCCCTGGCAGTGGACGACCAATGGATTCCCACGTCAGACGCCCCATCACCACCGGTTTGTTTAAGGTGTTACGCTTAAACCAGGCGAGATCGGCTGGCAAATTCCACGGCATGGCGTTTTCCATACCAANTACGCGATCCACCGCTAATGCCGCAATCAGACTGATCATTGAAAGTTTCCCGGATGCAAAAAATTGCCGCCACTATACGGAAAGCAATATCTTTCGTCGACTGGGGTCAGAGTAAAGAAAGCGAAAAATTCTCGATTTGCTGGCGAGTCCACGTCCCTGAAATGGACCGCCAGCAATACAGTGGTTAAGAAACAAAACCTTAGCCGTAAAGTGTGCGTAACATCACACTTTACTTTTACGTCGTTGGCCTGGCCTCGGGTTCATCATCGGTATTACCGGAGTGTTTTCCCTCTTCCGTTCCCTGCCAGCCATGGCGCTGAATAATCGACAGATGATTGCGGTCTTCGTTGATGATGTCGGTCAGCATCGCACTGGTGCGCTTATACGCCGCGGCAAAGGACGCATCGTCTTCTTCCGCCATATCCACCATCTCCTCCACCATTCGCTCGTTAAAGCGACGGAACAGGTCAGCGCGCTCGCGTGCTTCGTACGGCCCGAGTCCCAGCGCTTCCAGCGTCATACGGCCGGATTTCAGCGCGCTCTCAAAGGTTTCACGCTCAGGCGCTTCAACCCCCGCCTGACGCAACTGGATGTAATGATCCACATCGCGGGCGCGGGCGATGATTTTCAGCGTCGGGAAGTGCTCCTTCACCAGCGCTGTCAATTGCAGGCTGGTTTGTGGATCGTCAATGGCGTTGATCAGCACTTCGGCTTTCGCGGCACCGGCGGATTCAAGCAGATCAACCCGCGTCGCGTCGCCGTAAAAGACCTTCATGTCGAATTTACGCAGGGTATCAACGTGGTCAGGATCGTGATCGAGGATGACCATTTTCACACCGCTGGAGAGCAGCAGACGACCGGCGATCTGCCCGTAGCGGCCAAACCCGGCGATGATCACGCGCGGTTGTTCTTCGTCGATCTCATCGGCTTCGCGCTCCTGGCCGCTGCCGGATTGCTCAAGGCGGGTCAGCAGCACCAGTAGGATCGGCGTCGCCGCCATCGATAGCGCCACCGCCAGCGTCAGCGCTTTCGCCCACTCAGGATCGAGTACATTTGCCATCTGCGCCGCGCCAAACACCACAAACGCGAACTCACTGCCCTGCCCTAACAGCACGGCAAACCAGCGACGCTGCGCCTTCGGCACGCCCAGCGGACGCGCCANGCCCTTTGAACGGCTCGATATCGCTTTCCAGCGCATGGCGGTATTCCGAGCTGGCCAGCAACACGCCAGCCAGAAACGCGCCCATCGCCATCGACAACCCGACCTCTTCCAGCAGCAGGCCGAAACCAAATACCAGGAACAGCGCCACGGCGCTGAACACTTCCCGCAGGCCGGAGCGGGCCACAAAGCGCAGCACCGGGCGGGTCACGTAACGGCCCAGCAGAACCACCAGCACCAGCGCCGCTGTCACTTTCAGCGCCGACAGGGCGAAAGCGCCCAGGGTGGTTGAAGCACCACTGGCCGCCAGCAGCGGGATCATCGCCACTAACGGGATTGCGGCGATATCCTGAAACAGCAGAACGGCGAACGCACCGCGCCCCATCGGCGTCAGGGTCAGATTGCGCTCGTTCATCGCCTGCATGGCGATGGCCGTCGAAGAGAGCGCCAGCGTCATGCCAATAAGCTCAGCCACTTTCCAGTCAAGGCCGAGCAGCATGCAGAAGCCGCCGATCAGCACGCCGCAGGCGACCATCTGCAGCGCACCGCCGCCAAATACCGAGGCGCGCAGTTTCCACAGTCGCTGCGGGTCAAGTTCCAGCCCGATGACGAACAGCATCAGCACCACGCCAATTTCCGCAAAATGAAGAATCGACTCCGCGTCGGTGACCAGTCGCAGCCCCCATGGCCCGATAATACACCCGGCGATCAGATACCCGAGCACCGATCCCAACCCCAACCGCACGGCGATCGGTACGATCAGCGCCGCCGAACCGAGATAAATCAGCGCCTGTATCAGCGTATGGCTATCCATGATTCGCCTCCTGCCAGTCGAGTAACCGCTGCTTAAAGTGGCGCGCCTGCGCCTGCAGCGTTTCGTCGTCGCAAACAAAGGTGCAGTGCATGGCAAACGGCGGCAACCACTTCAGGCCGCAGTACAGCGCCGTCGCCTGCAGCGGTTGCGCCAGCACGTCAAACCCGGGATGGGAACCGATGTCGAAATGACTTTCACCGCCGCCGGTAGTGACCGCCCACATCAGGCTTTTACCGTGCAGCGCCTTGCCGCCGTGACCGTAAGCCCACCCGTGGGAAAGCACTTTGTCGATCCACAATTTGAGCAGCGGCGGCGTGCTGTACCATTGCATCGGATGTTGCCAGACGATCAGGTCGGCGCGGGAAAGCGCCTCCTGCTCGGCGGCAACATCGATATTAAAATCGGGGTAGAGATGATAAAGCGAACGGATTTCGACGCCGTCGAGCTCCCTGATCTGCTCAATCATCCGTTTATTCGCATGCGAGTGATGCGGATAGGGATGGGCATAAATTATTAGAATCATGACGTTCTCAGCAGGCATTAATGCGTAAGGTAATGATAAGCGATTGCCGCTGAAAACGACACGAGCAGCGTGCCGTCAGTGATATTTCTGCATAATGGTCATTTGCGCGGTTTTGGTTAACGACATCCCACGGGTTTCCGGCGCAAATATCACCGAGACCGCTAAACCCACCAGCGAAATGAACGCGCCCATCAGCATCACGGCGTTGATGCCATATTCGGTAATAAAGACCGGCAATGCCCAGGTGGAAATCACCGTCCCGATACGGCTGATTGACATGATGACCCCGACTGCCGAAGCGCGTATTTCCGTCGGAAAGAGCTCATTAGGATACAGCCACTGTAATATCCCCGGACCGCCAGAAAAGAAGGCATAAACCGCGAAGGCGATGACCACCAGCCAAATACCGAGATTACTCACCAGCCCTAACACCGCCAGCGCCAGCGTCATCATGGCGAAACTGCCAATCAATAACGGACGCCGCCCGATTTTATTCAGCCAGTACATCGCCGGAATACAGCCGAGCATAAAAAACAGGCTGATCACTACATTGCCTAATGCCGCATCGCGTCCGTGATCCCAGCCTAATAACCCAACAATTTGCGGGCCGAAGGTATAAATAGCGAACATCGGAATGACCTGACAGGTCCAGATCACCGCCACGAACAGCACAAAGGGAAAATGGCGTTTATTGAACAAGGCCATAAAACGTGTTTCCTGTTGCGTCTCTTCGTCGAACACCACCGGTTCGCCAAACAGCTTCAGCATCATCTGTTCGCACTCTTTGATCCTGCCTTTACGCAGCAACCAGCGCGGCGATTCAGGGAGATCAAAGCGGCCAATCAGGATCAGGACGCAGGGAATAAACGCGCTGCCCAGCATCCAGCGCCATCCGCCTTCGACGTCGTGCAGCCAGAAGCCGACCAGATCGGCGCAGGTGGCACCGACATACCACATCGCGGCAATAAACCCGACGGCGAACGCGCGCTGTCGGGTATTAGAGAATTCGGTAATCATCGACGTCGCAATAGGATAATCCGCACCGATGACGATACCAATCAGCACGCGCATCACCAGCAGTTCAGCGGGCGTCGAGACAAACATGGTGGCAATCGAAATCAGGCCGATGGCGATAATATCGATGAGAAACATCTTACGGCGGCCCACGCGGTCGCAAATATAACCAAACAGCGAGGTACCAATAAATAACCCGGCCAGCGTTCCCGCTCCGAGTAAACCAATCCATTCGGCATCCAGTTTTAATTCTGGCGTCAGTTGCCCTAGCGCAACCCCAATAATCACCAGCACGTAGCCATCAAGAAACGGGCCGCCGCTTCCCCACAGCATGATTCGCCGGTGTATTGAGGTAAAATGAATGTCGTCGAAATTCCTGGGCTGCATTGCTGCCTCCAGTCTCACTGACAAAAATAAAGCTCCCGCCGCAGACGCTAACGGGAGAACAGGGATGTTTTAGCCGTAGCGATATTCCACACCGAAGGTGCCGCGCGGGTATTCCCATTTTTCCAGCGCGCTATCGAGGCCAAGAATTCGGCAGGTGCCGCATTCCAGACATCCGGCATAATCAAAACGCACCGAACCGTCGTCCTGCTTTTTATACAAACCTGCCGGGCAGGCTTTGACTAATATGTCCATCACCTGCATATCAGGTTGCGATTTCACGATGATGTGAGGATTTTCTTCATCGACATTGAATTTATTGATGCCGAGTTTAACGTCCACATTCACAGGCGTACTCATATTGCAGTCACTCCCTTAATACCGTCCTTAATCAGATTTATAAAGCCCACGCGCTTCGCGTGCTGCAGGACGGTTTTACGCAACGGAACCGGCGCTTTTCCGCTCACGGTGAACAGTGTTTTCGCAATACCGACCGCCATTTCCGGGTATGCGGTGAACATGCGGGGATTATCGAGAAACGCGGGCATGCGCTGGTACATTTTCATGTCCCGCAGCGGCCCTTCTTCCAGATGCTGCAGATAGGCGCTCAGGCTTTGCTTGCTAAAATCCTCCTGCGCCATTGCCGACAGCACGGTTTTCGCCGCCGCCTCCCCGGAAGCAATGGCTAAATCCATACCGCGAATGGTAAAGCCGAGATTCATACACATGCCTGCGGCGTCGCCAGCGATCAACACGCCATCGCGAACCCGTTCCGACTGCATGCGCAGCCCGGCTTCCGGCACCACATGTGCGGCGTATTCGATCATCTTGCCACCGGCAATCAGCGGGGCGATGGCCGGGTGCTGTTTGAAATCTTCCAGCATCTGCGGCACGGATTTCTTCGCCTCTTTGATATGGTGCAGGCCGCAGACCAGCCCGAGGGAAATCGTGGAGTCGTTGGTATAGAGGAACCCGCCGCCCATCAGACCGTCGGTGGGTGAACCGGCAAACAACCAGGCCACGCCTTCGTTGTTCTGCAGATTAAAGCGGTTTTCCAGCACCTCTTTCGGCAGTTCGATCAGCTCCTTAACACCGACCGCCACGTTTTCCGCCGCCACCCGTTTCGTCATGCCGAGTTGCTCAGCGAGGATCGAGTTCACGCCATCCGCGAGGATCACCACTCTGGCTTCCAGCACGTCACCATCGGCTTCAACGCCGATCACTTTGCCGTCTTTTTCCACCAGCCGATCGACGCGAATACCGGTAATGCATTGCGCGCCGGCATCCTCGGCCTGCGCCATCAGCCAGGCGTCGAATTTCCCACGCAGCACCGACCAGGAAACCTCGCCCGGCTTGCGCTCGTCGCCGTTGAAATAGTCGACGGTCACGGCACCGCTTTCGGTCATAAAAGAGAGTTTTTCGCGGGTGATCACGCGTTCCACCGGGGCGTGTTCAGCAAACCCTGGAATGATGCGTTCCAGACTGTGGGCATACATTCGCCCACCGGTGATGTTTTTCCCGCCAGCGACATTTCCGCGCTCTATCAGCAGAACCTGCGCTCCTTCCCTGGCGAGCATCAGCGCAGCGACGGAACCGGCCAGCCCCGCGCCAACGATGATGGCATCGAAGATATCTTCGGACATAACGACTCCAGTACAGACAGTTCACGGCAGAGCGCGTGTGCCGCTCTGCCGTTAAGGATCAATTCGCCAGCTGGCGGGTCAGGGCCGGAAGGATCTTAAACAGATCGCCTACGATGCCGTAATCCGCATACTGGAAGATGGGCGCATTCTTATCTTTGTTAATGGCCACGATCGTCTGAGCGCCACTGGCCCCCACCATATGCTGGATCTGCCCGGAAATACCGATCGCCAGATACAGTTCAGGTTTGAGGATCAAATTCGAAATGCCAACATAGCGCTCGTGTTCCATCCACTTCTCGTTTTCCGCCACCGGGCGCGAGCAGGCCAGTTCGGCACCAATGGTTTCGCACAGCGCTGCGGCGATAGCAATGTTCTCTTTGCTGCCAATACCGCGACCGACGCTTACCACCAGCCGGGCTTTGTCCAGATCCACGGCAGTGCTTTCCNGACCCCCCGCCGTTGCCGGAGCAATCCACTGCACCGGCTGTGCCGTTCCGCTGCGTGAGGCGTCCGGCTGCGCGGCATCAAACGCGCCAGTACCAAGCGTCACTACCTGAAAGGATGAATGCAACGTCTCTTCACCAAACGCCAGGCCGCCATACACCATATGCCGGGCGGTCACCTTGCCGCCGTCAGCGTTCATGCTGGCGATGTCGTTCGAGACCGCCGCGTTGAGACGCGCACCGAGTCTGGCCGCCAGCAGCTTACCGCGACGGGAGTTTGGCAGCAGCATCAGCCCGCCGTTCTCCTCACCTTTTAAGGTTGACGCCATCGCATCGGCATAATCCTCAACGATGCGGTCGTCCGGTTTGCCGGTCAGTTGCCACACCTGCGTGGCACCCAGCCGGAACGCGCTGGCGCTCTGTTCATCGTTGAGCGTAAAGACCTGAACGGCGTCGCCAAGAACGCTTGCGCCGCCCATCAGTTCCGGCAGGCGGGAAAGGGTGTCACTGAAAACCCAAACACTGGAAAATTTGCTCATAACACCCCCTTTTATTTGATGAGCTTGCGCAGATGATCGGCGAAGGCCGCGATGTGATCGTCACCATCGCCTTCAATGATGATGTGCTGACGGGCTTTCTGTTTCGGCGCGGTGACCTGTTGTGCTGAAAGCGCCTCAATCTGCCCAAGGCCTGCATCGGCGGCGCTCCATGCCTGTACCGGTTTTTTCGCCGCGCCCAGAATCGCCTTCATCGATGGGATCTGCGGCGCGTTAATATCGGTGGAAACCGCCAGCACCGCCGGTAACGGTACCGTCAGCGTTTCGGTTTCCTCTTCCAGCTCGCGCATCACCACGACGGCATCCTGGGTTAATGAGATAATCTGGCTGATGCCGTTGAGCGCGGGCACCTGCAGCGCCTCGCCAAGCAGCAGGCTCACCTGCTGGGCATACAGATCGGCGGAACCATCGCCGCAGAGGATCAGGTCAAAGCCCAGTTTATTCACCGCCGCTGCCAGCCCGGCCGCAGTCTGGTGGGGTAACGCCTGTTCAAACTGAGGGTCAACGACCACCACCAGCTCATCGGGGCCGCGGGAAAGCACGTCTTTACGCCCTTTGGCGTTGTTCAGCGCCTCGCCCCCCACGCTAAGCGCAATCACCTGTGCGTCCGGCATCTGCTGTTTAAGCTGATTCGCCGCTTCAATGGCGTTCAGATCGTACTGGCTGATTTTGGCGGCGGCGCGGGAAAAATCCAGCGAACCGTCAGCGCTATTCACCGTAATATCCTGCTCATCGGCAACGCACTTATAGCATGTAATAATCTTCATTACATCTCCTGATATATTAATCTACTGTCTTCAATGGCGGCAATGAAAATACAAGTACCATGAACACACGCGAAAAAATAAAACCTCAGTCACCAATATTGAACAGGTTATTCTTTTTGAGGATTAACGTTCAATATTGTTAAAGCACTCACCAATATTGAAAGACATTCAGGCCATTTTCAGCCACCAAAAAATACAACTATTTGTTTTTACATAAAAATAATGCAATACCTCAAACAGAGTAGAGAGCGCAAATTCAGCGCCAGCCAGAATGTGACCGTCATAACAGAATTAGCACTTGTTAATACCCATCATAATCTCAGGTATGTTGTGATTTATGTTAATGAATATTTAAAACCTCGTTATTTCCCAGGTAAAAACGCCAGCAGGATAATGTAATGCACATTAATTTACGTCATCCGCAAAATGAAACTGGAATCTATTTATGAACAAAGAAAAGAAAAAAGTGGGAATAGAGCCAAAAGTATTTTTCCCACCCTTAATTATCGTCGGCATATTATGTTGGTTAACGGTCCGCGATCTCGACGCAGCAAATAACGTGATTAATGCGGTCTTCAGTTATGTCACCAATGTCTGGGGATGGGCATTCGAGTGGTATATGGTCGTGATGTTTGGCGGCTGGTTCTGGCTGATTTTCGGTCGTTATGCCAAAAAACGCCTCGGCGACGAGCCGCCGGAGTTCAGCACGGCCAGCTGGATTTTCATGATGTTCGCCTCCTGTACATCAGCCGCTGTCCTGTTCTGGGGTTCGATTGAAATTTACTACTACATCTCCTCGCCGCCGTTCGGCTTTGCGCCTTACTCCGTCCAGGCGAAAGAGATGGGTCTGGCTTACAGCCTGCTGCACTGGGGACCGCTACCGTGGGCAACCTACAGCTTCCTGTCGGTGGCCTTTGCCTACTTCTTTTTCGTGCGCAAAATGGATGTGATTCGCCCCAGCAGCACCCTGATCCCGCTGATCGGTGAAAAACATTCGAAAGGCCTCGTCGGCACCATTATTGACAACTTCTACCTCGTCGCGCTGATCTTCGCGATGGGCACCAGCCTCGGCCTGGCGACGCCGCTGGTCACCGAGTGTATTCAGTTCCTGTTCGGCATTCCGCATACCCTGGAGCTGGACGCCATCATCATCTTCTGCTGGATCGTGCTCAACGCGATTTGCGTGGCCTGCGGTCTGCAGAAAGGGGTGAAAATCGCCAGCGACGTGCGCAGCTACCTGAGTTTCCTGATGCTCGGCTGGGTGTTCATCGTGGCAGGTGCCAGCTTCACCATGAACTACTTCACGGACTCCGTGGGTACGCTGATGATGTACCTGCCACGCATGCTGTTCTATACCGACCCGATTGCCAAAGGCGGGTTCCCGCAGGGCTGGACCGTCTTCTACTGGGCCTGGTGGGTGATCTACGCCATTCAGATGAGTATCTTCCTCGCGCGCATCTCGAAAGGGCGCACCGTGCGTGAACTCTGTCTGGGGATGGTGGCCGGTCTGACCGCCGCGACCTGGCTGCTGTGGACCATTCTCGGCAGCAACACGCTGCTGCTGATCGACCAGAACATCATCAATATTCCGCAACTGATTGAACAGCATGGCGTTCCGCGCGCCATTATCGAAACCTGGGCGGCGNNGACGACCCGCCGTTACTGGTGCGTATCGGCTGGTCCATCCTGGTCGGCGTGATTGGCATCGTGCTGCTGGCGCTGGGCGGATTAAAACCGATTCAGACGGCCATTATCGCCGGGGGCTGCCCGCTGTTTTTCGTCAACATTATGGTCACGCTCTCCTTTATCAAAGACGCCAAAGTGCACTGGAAAGACTGATTCTCTCCACGGACAACACGACACATTTAAGAGGTTATTGAGATGGATTTTAGACTGAATGACGAGCAGGAACTGTTTGTCGCCGGTATTCGCGAGCTGATGGCCAGCGAAAACTGGGAAGCGTATTTCGCTGAATGCGACCGCGATAGCATTTACCCGGAGCGCTTCGTTAAAGCGCTGGCGGATATGGGTATCGACAGTCTTCCCGGAAGAGCACGGCGGACTGGAGGCCGGTTTCGTCACCGTGGCGGCGGTGTGGATGGAACTGGGCCGTCTGGGTGCCCCAACCTATGTGCTGTACCAGTTGCCCGGCGGGTTTAACACCGTGCTGCGCGAAGGGACGCAGGCGCAGATCGACAAGATCATGGCGTTTCGCGGAACGGGTAAACAGATGTGGAACTCGGCAATCACTGAGCCGAGCGCGGGCTCCGATGTGGGCAGTCTGCAGAGCCATTATACACGCAAAAATGGTAAGGTTTATCTTAACGGCAGCAAGTGCTTCATCACCAGCAGTGCGTACACTCCATACCTGGTGGTGATGGCGCGTGATGCCGCCTCACCGGATAAACCCATCTTCACCGAGTGGTTCGTCGACATGACGAAGCCAGGCGTGAAGGTCAACAAGCTGGAAAAGCTTGGCCTGCGCATGGACAGCTGCTGCGAAATTACCTTCGACAACGTTGAGCTGGACGAAACGGACATGTTTGGCCGCGAAGGCAACGGTTTTAACCGTGTGAAAGAGGAGTTTGATCATGAGCGCTTCCTCGTGGCGCTCACCAACTACGGTACGGCGATGTGCGCGTTTGAAGATGCGGCACGCTACGCCAATCAGCGCGTGCAGTTCGGCGAGACCATTGGCCGCTTCCAGCTGATTCAGGAGAAGTTTGCGCACATGGCCATCAAGCTGAACTCGATGAAAAACATGCTGTACGAAGCTGCATGGAAAAGTGATGAAGGCACCATCACCTCGGGCGATGCGGCAATGTGCAAATACTTCTGCGCCAACGCGGCGTTTGAGGTGGTCGATACCGCGATGCAGGTGCTGGGCGGCGTGGGGATTGCCGGTAATCACCGCATTAGCCGCTTCTGGCGCGATCTGCGCGTCGATCGCGTCTCCGGCGGATCGGACGAAATGCAGATCCTGACACTCGGCCGCGCGGTGCTGAAACAGTACCGTTAACCATCAAAGCCTCCGGGGACGGTCCCGGAGGCCTCAGGGATATCATTACGAGGTGAAGTTATGACAGCGCATTTACCCATGCCCGAATTTGGCCCTCTGGCCGGGCTTCGCGTGGTCTTTTCCGGGATCGAAATCGCCGGTCCGTTTGCCGGACAGATGTTTGCCGAATGGGGCGCGGAGGTTATCTGGATAGAGAACGTCGCATGGGCTGACACTATCCGCGTACAACCCAACTACCCTCAGCTTTCACGCCGCAACCTGCGCGCGCTGTCGCTGAACATTTTCAAAGACGAAGGCCGCGAGGCGTTCCTCAAACTAATGGAAACCACCGATATCTTCGTGGAAGCCAGTAAAGGCCCGGCCTTCGCCCGCCGCGGCATCACCGATGACGTGCTGTGGGCGCGCAACCCGGCGCTGGTGATCGCGCACCTGTCCGGCTTCGGTCAATTCGGCGATCCGCAGTACACTAATCTTCCTGCGTATAACACCATCGCCCAGGCGTTCAGCGGCTATCTGATCCAGAACGGCGACAAAGACCAGCCGATGCCCGCGTTCCCCTATACCGCCGACTATTTCTCCGGCATGACGGCCACCACCGCCGCCCTTGCCGCACTGTATAAAGCGAAAGCCACCGGCAAAGGCGAGAGCATTGATATCGCGATGTACGAAGTCATGCTGCGCATGGGGCAGTACTTCATGATGGACTATTTCAACGGCGGCGAGATTTGCCCGCGCATGACCAAAGGCAAAGATCCGTACTATGCCGGTTGTGGTCTTTACACCTGCCAAGATGGTTACATCGTCATGGAACTGGTGGGGATTACGCAAATTGAAGAGTCCTTTAAGGATATTGGTCTGGCACATCTGCTCGGCACGCCGGAAGTCCCACAGGGTACGCAACTGATTCATCGTGTCGAGTGCCCGTACGGCCCGCTGGTGGAAGAGAAACTGGATGCATGGCTTGGCGCGCGCACCATCGAAGAGGTGCAGAACCGCTTTGCGGAGCTGAACATCGCCTGCGCGAAAGTGCTGACCATCCCGGAGCTGGAGCACAACCCGCAGTATGTGGCCCGCGAATCCATCACCCAATGGCAAACCATACATGGCGACACCTGCCGCGGGCCGAACGTAATGCCGAAATTCAAGAATAACCCGGGTCAGATCTGGCGCGGCATGCCGGACCACGGCATGGATACCGCCGCCATCCTGCAGAATATCGGCTACAGCGCCGCAGAGATTCAGGCGCTGGTCGAAAAAGGGCTGGCAAAAGTCACAGAGTAATCGTCTGTAGCCGCCTGGCCGGGGGGCCGGCGGCGCAGCGACATAGCGTGGAAACAGAACGAATGGATCTGATTGGTGAGCAGAATTTGCGTCAGATGTGGGACGATCTGGCGGAAGTTTATGGCGACAAAACAGCGTTGATTTTTGAATCCGCCCTCGGCGACGTGCGGCAGTTCAGCTACCGCGGCCTGAATGAGGACATCAACCGTACCGCGAATCTCTTCCACTCTCTCGGTATTCAAAAGGGAGACCGGGTTGCCCTGCATCTGGATAACTGCCCGGAATTCATTTTTTGCTGGTTCGGGCTGGCAAAAATCGGCGCCATTATGGTGCCGATCAACGCGCGTCTGCTGTGTGACGAAAGCACCTGGCTGCTGCAGAATTGCCAGCCGCGCATGGTGGTGACCACCGATAACTTCTGCGCCATGTATCAGGGCATTCTGGCGCAGCAACACACCTCGCTGGAAAACGTGCTGCTGATTAGCGACACCCCCTGCCCCGGCACTATGCTCGATTTTCGCCAGCGTCACGCACAGCAGCCCGCCACGCTGCTGCATGTCGAACCGCTGTCGACCTGCGATACGGCGGAGATCCTGTTTACGTCCGGTACCACGTCGCAGCCGAAAGGGGTGATCATCACCCATTACAACCTGCGCTTTGCCGGCTATTACACCGCCTGGCAGACCGCCTTGCGGCAGGACGACATCTACCTGACCGTGATGCCCGCGTTTCACATTGACTGCCAGTGCACGGCGGCGATGGCGGCGTTCTCCGCCGGGGCCACCTTCGTGCTGCTGGAAAAATACAGCGCCCGCGCCTTCTGGGGGCAAATCATCCGGCACCAGGCGACCATCACCGAATGTATCCCGATGATGATCCGCACGCTGATGGCGCAGCCGCTGGCGGTAAACGAAAAGCAGCACCGTCTGCGTGACGTGCTGTTCTATCTCAACCTTTCTGTAGAAGAAAAAGACGCGTTTATTTTCCGCTTCGGCGTCAGGCTGCTGACCTCGTACGGCATGACGGAAACCATCGTGGGTCTGATTGGCGATCGCCCCGGTGACAAGCGCCGCTGGCCGTCGATAGGTCGCCCCGGTTTTTGTTATGAAGCGGAGATCCGCGACAGCAACAACCAGCGGCTGCCGGACGGGCAAACGGGCGAGATCTGCGTCAAAGGCGAACCGGGTAAAACCCTGTTCAAAGCCTATTACACCCCCGCAAAAGCCTATGACAACGGCTGGCTGCACACTGGCGATTACGGCTATCGCGACGCCGAAGGCTTTTTCTATTTCGTCGATCGCAGTAGCAACATGATCAAGCGCGGCGGCGAAAACGTCTCCTGCAGCGAAATCGAAAACATTCTCTCGTCGCATCCGCAAATTATGGAGGCGGTGGTGATCGGCGTGGCCGACAGCATCCGCGATCAGGGAATCAAAGCCTTTATCGTGCTCAACGAAGGAGAAACGCTGAACGAAAGCGCGTTTTTCTGCTGGTGCGAGAAAAAAATGGCGAAATTCAAGGTGCCGTCATTACTGGAAATTCGTCAGGATCTACCGCGCAACTGCTCGGGAAAGGTAATCAAAAAACACCTGAAATAATGACCGAAAGGAATGAAAACATGAGCGATTCATTACACCTGACTCGCAATGGCGTGATTCTGGAAATTGTCCTCGACAGACCGAAAGCCAACGCCATTGACGCCAGAACCAGTTATGAAATGGGCGAGGTCTTTCTGCAATTTCGCGACGATCCCGAACTGCGCGTCGCCATCATCACCGGCGCGGGCGAACGGTTTTTCTCTGCCGGTTGGGATCTGAAATCTGCCGCCGAAGGCGAAGCACCGGATGCCGACTTTGGCCGCGGTGGCTTCGCCGGACTGACTGAAATTTTTAACCTCGATAAGCCCGTCATTGCCGCGGTTAACGGCTACGCCTTTGGCGGCGGTTTCGAACTGGCGCTGGCGGCGGACATGATTGTCTGCGCGGAAAACGCCAGCTTTGCGCTGCCCGAAGCCAAACTCGGCATCGTGCCNNCCTGCCGAAACATCTGCCGCCGTGTATCGTCAACGAAATGGTGATGACCGGACGGCGAATGGATGCCCAGGAAGCGCTGCGCTGGGGGATCGTCAACCGGGTGGTCAGCGCGGATACGCTGATGGAAAGCGCCCGCGAGCTGGCGTCGCAAATCACCGCCAGCGCCCCGCTGGCCGTTGCGGCGCTGAAAGAGATCTACCGCGCCACCAGCGAACTGACCGTTGAAGAGGGCTACCGGCTGATGCGCAGCGGCGTGCTGAAGCATTATCCTGACGTGCTGCACTCCGAAGACGCCAGCGAAGGCCCGCTGGCGTTCGCTGAAAAACGCGAGCCGCAGTGGAAAGGCAGATAACCCGCGCTATGCTCCGGCTCGCCCGGAGCATTTCCGCAGACAGGAGTCAGTCGTGGATGTCACCTTAGCGGCGCATGGATTTTGACAGCATCCACTGCCACTTTTGCTCGCGGTTAAGCTCACCCGGCGGCACGACGGACAGACGCGGCGTGTTATCGCACACCACCTCTTTTGCCAGACGGCTGGTTCTCAGCCGGGAATAGAGCGCGGGGCTGATGTTCTTCACTTTCACCAGACGCTGACACTGGCAGCCGCGACCGGCCAGCTTATTGGGGATCATTTTGGTTTCACATTCGATTTCGCCCACTTCGGCGAGAATGTAGGAGAGGGTATTAATTGCTTTGCTATGTTCGATGTCGAATTCGATAGAGATTTCTCTGGCAGTAATCCAACGATTTTGCGCCATCATCCAGTCGGCAATTAACAAATACAGCGGTTTATCGATATATTCTTCACACATAGATACTCCATTCTATCAAGCCAACAATTCTCTGGCGGGGCTTAAGCCACGGTAGTATACCGCATCAAAGCCATGCTAAAAGTAAGGTTATTGGAAAGATAATAACGAAGCAACCCGGTGATTTTTGTGAACCGCGACGTCCCTGGAACAATATTGAAAATTAGCGGCAGTAAACGACAGAAAGCAGTGGCAAACGCCACTGCACAGGGTTAATTATCCAGTTCACCCATCGTTTTAACCTGATCACGGTTAATTTGTTCTGTCTGGCCTGTTTCTGCATTTTTGTACGATACCAGGCCGGTATCATCATCCACTTGCGGTTTACCGTCGGTCACAATCGTACGGCCATCGGTGGTTTTCATCGCCTGGTTGGATGAACAACCCGCCACGGTGAACAGTGCAGCTGCTGCCAAAATGGAACTCATCAGTAGTTTATTACGCATGGTGTTTCTCCCTGCTTTTTCGTTAAAAATAATGATCTGTCTAACCATTTTAGGCTAACGGACACACTTAAGCGGGAAAACCAGAACACTCTGAAGAGGGGGAATCGCCCGGCGAACGAACGCCCGCCGGGGTGTAACACTTACTTCATGATTTGCGCGTGCATTTCCTGAACCGAAATCACTTTCTCGGTGGCGTCGGAGTTCAGCGCCATGGCGGTGGCGAAACCGCCATTCAGCGTGGTGTCGTAATGAACTTTGTACTGCAGCGCGCTGCGGCGAATCAGCTTGGAGTCCTCAATCGCCTGGCGTCCTGCGGTGGTGTTGATGATGTAGGTGTATTCGCCATTCTTGATACGGTCCTGAATATGCGGACGCCCTTCATGCACTTTGTTCACCAGACGCGGGTTGATACCGGCTTCACCGAGCACAATCGCCGTGCCGTGGGTCGCATCGAGCTCAAAGCCCTGTTTCAGCAACTTGGCCGCCAGATCCACCACGCGCTCTTTGTCGCCTTCGCGAACGGAGAGCAACGCGCGACCGTTTTTCTTCATCGTCGAGTTGCTGCCGAGCTGCGCTTTAGCGAACGCTTCCGCGAAAGTGCGGCCCACGCCCATCACTTCACCCGTGGAGCGCATTTCTGGCCCTAACAGCGGGTCAACGCCCGGGAACTTGTTGAACGGCA
This sequence comes from Trabulsiella odontotermitis, assembly GCF_001188485.1. Lineage (GTDB taxonomy): Bacteria > Pseudomonadota > Gammaproteobacteria > Enterobacterales > Enterobacteriaceae > Trabulsiella > Trabulsiella odontotermitis_A. The sequence continues at coordinate 134,614 of NZ_JNGH01000105.1, read as the reverse complement.
GCACCACTTCTTTCACTGANNGCGGGATCACCTCTTTGGTGACGCCCTGCTGTGCCAGCGTTTTGCCTGCCATCACGCGCGCCGCCACTTTCGCCAGCTGTACGCCGGTGGCTTTGGAGACGAACGGCACGGTACGCGCCGCACGCGGGTTGACTTCAATCAGATAGACTTCGTTGTCTTTCACCGCAAACTGCACGTTCATCAGGCCGCGCACCTGCAGTTCGAAGGCCAGCTTCTGCACCTGCTGGCGCATCACGTTCTGGATTTCCTGACTCAGGGTATACGCCGGCAGTGAACACGCGGAGTCGCCGGAGTGCACGCCCGCCTGCTCAATGTGCTCCATGATGCCGCCAATCAGCACCGTTTCGCCGTCGCAGATAGCGTCAACGTCCACTTCCACCGCGTCATCGAGGAAGTGATCCAGCAGCACCGGCGCGTCGTTGGAGACGCTAACCGCGGTCAGGAAGTAACGGCGCAGATCCGCTTCGTCGTAGACGATTTCCATCGCGCGGCCGCCCAGCACGTACGATGGGCGCACCACCAGCGGATAACCGATTTCTTTCGCTTTCTCCACTGCCTGCTCAATGGCCGATACGGTGGCGTTGGCAGGCTGTTTCAGCTTCAGACGTTCAACCGCATGCTGGAAGCGCTCGCGGTCTTCGGCGCGGTCAATCGCGTCCGGGCTGGTACCGATAACCGGAACNNTGCACGATAACGCCTTTCGGCTTCTCAATGCGGACGATTTCCAGTACGTCTTCCAGCGTCACCGGCTCGAAGTACAGGCGGTCGGAGGTGTCGTAATCGGTCGACACGGTTTCCGGGTTACAGTTGACCATGATGGTCTCGTAACCGTCTTCGCGCAGCGCCAGTGAGGCGTGTACGCAGCAGTAGTCGAACTCAATGCCCTGACCGATACGGTTAGGACCGCCGCCGAGCACCATGATTTTTTCGCGGTCGACGGACGGATTCGCTTCGCACTCGTCTTCATACGTGGAGTACATGTACGCCGTGTCGGTGGCGAATTCCGCCGCACAGGTGTCGACGCGCTTATAAACCGGGTGCAGGTCGTACTGGTCGCGCAGCTTGCGGATTTCCGCTTCGCGCACGCCTGCCAGTTTTGCCAGACGCGCATCGGCAAAGCCTTTGCGCTTNNGAAGTCAGCGTCGAGGCCGTTGATGCCGACATTGGCTACTTTCTCTTCCAGACGCACCAGCTCTTCAATCTGCACCAGGAACCAGCGGTCGATGTTGGTCAGGTTGAACACGCCGTCAACAGACAGCCCCGCACGGAAGGCATCAGCGATGTACCAGATACGCTCGGCGCCTGCGTCTTTCAGCTCACGGCGGATTTTGGTCAGCGCTTCCGGGTCGTCGAGGCTGACTTTCGGGTCGAAACCGGTCGCGCCCACTTCCAGACCGCGCAGCGCTTTCTGCATCGATTCCTGCTGCGTGCGGCCAATCGCCATCACTTCACCGACCGATTTCATCTGCGTAGTCAGGCGGTCGTTGGCACCGGCGAATTTTTCGAAGTTGAAGCGCGGGATTTTGGTGACGACGTAGTCGATGGACGGCTCGAACGAGGCCGGGGTACGACCGCCGGTGATATCGTTCATCAGTTCGTCGAGGGTGTAACCCACCGCCAGTTTCGCCGCCACTTTGGCAATCGGGAAGCCGGTGGCTTTAGACGCCAGCGCTGAGGAGCGGGAGACACGCGGGTTCATTTCGATCACAATCAGGCGGCCGTTTTTCGGGTTCACCGCGAACTGCACGTTAGAGCCACCGGTTTCCACGCCGATTTCACGCAGTACCGCCATCGAGGCGTTACGCATGATTTGGTATTCTTTGTCGGTCAGGGTCTGCGCCGGGGCGACGGTGATGGAGTCACCGGTGTGAATGCCCATGGCGTCGAAGTTTTCAATGGAGCAGACGATAATGCAGTTGTCGTTTTTATCGCGCACCACTTCCATTTCATACTCTTTCCAGCCGATCAGCGACTCATCAATCAGCAGCTCGTTGGTCGGGGAAAGGTCGAGACCACGTTCGCAAATCTCTTCAAACTCTTCGCGGTTCCAGGCGATACCACCACCGGTGCCGCCCATGGTGAAGGACGGACGGATGATGCACGGATAACCCACGTCAGCCGCCACGGCCAGCGCTTCGTCCATGGTGTGAGCGATGCCGGAACGCGCGGTGTCGAGGCCGATTTTCTTCATCGCGACGTCGAAACGGCGACGGTCTTCGGCTTTATCAATCGCGTCGGCGGTCGCGCCAATCATGGTGACGCCAAACTCCGCCAGCACGCCCTGACGTTCCAGCTCCAGCGCGCAGTTCAGCGCCGTCTGGCCGCCCATGGTCGGCAGCACCGCGTCCGGACGCTCTTTTTCGATGATTTTGCGCACCACTTCCCAGTGAATCGGCTCGATGTAGGTCGCATCAGCCATTTCCGGGTCAGTCATAATGGTCGCCGGGTTGGAGTTCACGAGGATAACGCGGTAACCCTCTTCACGCAGCGCTTTACACGCCTGCGCACCGGAATAGTCAAATTCGCAGGCCTGGCCGATCACAATCGGGCCAGCGCCAAGGATCAGGATGCTTTTAATATCGGTACGTTTTGGCATTTTCTCTCAGCTCCTGATTATTTAGCGGTCTTACGGTAGGTCTCGATCAGTTCGATGAAGTGATCGAACAGCGGCGCCGCGTCGTGCGGGCCCGGGCTCGCTTCAGGGTGGCCCTGGAAGCTGAACGCCGGTTTGTCGGTGCGATGAATCCCCTGCAGGGTACCGTCAAACAGCGATTTATGGGTGACGCGAAGGTTGGCGGGCATCGACGCTTCATCCACCGCAAAACCGTGGTTCTGCGCGGTGATCATCACGGTGTTGTTATCGATATCTTTCACCGGGTGGTTGCCGCCGTGGTGGCCAAACTTCATTTTGACGGTTTTCGCACCGCTCGCCAGCGCCAGCAGCTGGTGGCCGAGGCAGATGCCGAATACCGGAATCTCGGTTTCGAGGAACGATGTAATCGCCGCGATGGCGTAATCGCACGGTGCCGGGTCGCCGGGACCGTTGGAGAGGAAAATGCCGTCCGGGTTCATTTTCAGCACGTCTTCGGCAGAGGTCTGCGCTGGCACCACCGTCAGGCGGCAACCGCGATCCACCAGCATGCGCAGGATGTTGCGCTTGGCGCCAAAATCGTAGGCGACGACGTGAAACGGCAGTTCGTCGTCTTTCTTTGCTTCCGGCAGGTCACCGGCCAGCGTCCAGCTTCCCTGGGTCCAGCTGTAGTTCTCGGCGGTGGTCACTTCTTTCGCCAGGTCCATGCCGTTCAGGCCCGGAAACGCCCTGGCTTTTTCCAGCGCCAGGGTAGCGTCAGGGTTATCACCGGCGATGATGCAGCCGTTCTGGGCGCCCTTCTCGCGCAGCAAACGCGTCAGCTTACGGGTATCGATATCGGCAATCGCCACAATATTGTGACGCTTCAGGTAAGAAGAGAGATCTTCGGTGTTGCGGAAGTTGCTGGCAATCAGCGGCAGGTCGCGAATGACCAGACCTTGTGCATGTACCTGAGAGGATTCTTCATCAGCGGCGTTGGTGCCGACATTACCGATATGAGGATAAGTAAGAGTGACGATTTGGCGGGAGTAGGAAGGATCAGTGAGGATTTCTTGATAACCGGTCATTGAAGTATTGAAAACGACTTCCCCAACCGCCGTGCCTGTTGCCCCTATGGCCCGACCGTGAAACTGGGTTCCGTCTTCCAGAACCAATAGCGCTGACTTTATCAAAACACCCTCCAAAGAATATTCACTCACTTTATCTGCATATTAATTCACAACTATAGCATGAATCAATGCAAATCTGCTGCCCGCGAATTTCTGGCAAACGGCGGCATTCTGGAGATTCGAGGGGTAAAAGTCAACTCAAAACACCAATTTTGATGCTTATTTTGCGCCACTGGTGATGTTATGTCTTTTTAACAGGCAAAAAGATCGTCAAAGTCAGTTCGGAAAACGCTTGCGCGGCAAAAAGAATGTGAATCATGCGTCGTGAACGTAAAAAAGTGGACCATTTGGTCAAAATTTACAATTTATCAACACAAAACAAAGAGGAAATACAGAAAAACAGGCTTTTAATACAGAAACATTAGCGTAACGGAGAAAAATAAAAGGGCAATAAGACTATTGCCCTATGCAATCAAGCAATTATGACTGCTAATACCACATCACGATGGGTAACAACTACTACAAATTTTTCAAATCCAGTACATCACGCATGTCAAAAAGTCCGTTTTTCTTGCCTTTCAGCCACAACGCTGAACGAACCGCACCATTGGCGAACGTCATTCGGCTGGAGGCTTTATGCGTGATCTCGATACGCTCGCCGATATCGGCAAACATGGCGGTATGTTCGCCGACAATATCGCCCGCCCGGACGGTGGCAAAACCGATGGTGCCCGGCACGCGTTCGCCGGTGTGCCCTTCCCGGCTGTAAACCGCGCAATCCTTCAGATCTTTATCCAGCGCCTGCGCAATGGCTTCGCCCATCGCCAGCGCGGTGCCTGACGGCGCATCCACTTTATGGCGATGGTGTGCTTCAATGATTTCAATGTCGGTGTAATCGCCCATCACCTTCGCCGCCTTCTCCAGCAGCTTGAGCATGACGTTAACGCCCACGCTGAAATTCGCGGCGAATACGATGGCGATATCCTGCGTAGCGACCTGAATGGCCTGTTTGCCAGCGTCGTCAAAACCGGTGGTGCCAATGACCATGCCTTTGCCGTTTTCACGGCAGAATGCCAGATGCGCCAGCGTGCCTTCCGGGCGGGTAAAATCGATAAAAATGTCAAAATCGTCTTTTACCGCCTGCAAGCTGCTTTGCACCGTGACGCCAGTTTTCCCAACCCCTGCCAGCTCACCCGCATCGCTTCCGAGGAGGGAAGATCCTTCACGCTCCAGCGCTGCGCCCAGCTGTACACCATCAAGTTGTGCCGCCGCCTGAATTAACTGACGCCCCATACGTCCGCCCGCGCCCGCAATGGCGACGCGGATTTGTGCATCATGCATATCTATTCTCTTGTGTTGATTTCAGGTAAACCGTTTTTCAGAGTAACCAGCCTCTGCTGAAGTCGCCATCTGAAAACGCCAATAATTAGAATTTAACGTGAAGCAGCATGTGATATCAGTAAAAAACATCACCTTCAGCGAAAACCGCAGGATTCCCTGATAACCAGCGCCGGTGGCAGGATGATGCGTTTCGGTGGCTCGTCATTGCCCTGAATCCGACTGTAAAGCAGCTCTCCTGCCTTACGACCGATCTCTTTTGCCGCAACCGAGACGGTGGTCAGCGCCGGTTGTACCAGCGCGGCTTCGGTGATGTCGTCGAAGCCCACGAGCGCAAAATCACGCCCGACCTCTCGCCCCATTTTGCGCAGCGCCTGCATCACGCCCAGCGCGACAATGTCCTGATAACACACGGCAGCCGTAATCTGCGGGAACTGGCTGAACAGCATTTCCGCCACCCGCGCACCGTCGCTCTGGCTGGCCTGCGAGGTGACTATCCATTCAGGATTAGGCGAAATGCCACTCTCCAGCAGCTTGCTGGTGTAACCGCCAATGCGCTGCGAACGGGTACCGGAACTGAGGCTGCCGCCGATAAACGCGATATGCTTATGCCCCAGCCGCAACAAATGCGTGGTCGCCATCTGCGTGCCGAGAAAGTTATCGGTGCCGACAAAATCAAAATCAGGATCGTTTAACGGGCGCACCACCATAATGGCCGGGATATTGCGCCGTTTGAGCCCGTCGAAAAACGCCTGCGGAGTTTCTCGCGCAGCGCACAGCACCATGCCGCAGGCGTTATTGCGCATGAGTGAGTCGACAAACTTCTGCTGCCGCTCTTCGGATTCTTCACTGTTCGCCAGAAACAGCAGCATTTCATGGCGTTCCATTTCATGGCTTAAGCCAGCTGTCATTTCACCGTAAAACGGGTTGGTGATGTCGTGCAGCAGCAGACCGACCTGATTACTGCTGCGGTTGCGTAAATTAGCGGCGGTCTGGTTGTAGACATAACCGGATTCGTCCAGCGCCTTCAGCACCCGCTCCCGGGTCGCCTGCGAAATGCGCCCGCGGTTGCGCAGCACCATCGACACCGTGGCGGTTGAGACACCTGCTATTCCGGCGACCTGCGCCAGCGTCACTGTGGTCATAACATCCTCCTTCATTCCCTCCAGATTAATCGAATAACCTGTAAATTGCATTTTTCCTTGTGAAGCACTTCACACTCTCTGTTTGAGAAGGCCATTTCCTGCGGGATTTGACAGGTTAATCGCGTTAACCACTCTTCCACATTAAGGTTAATCGATTAATCTTATTTTAACGACGATGGAGTTGGCTAATGAAAAAGACGACCTACGATAAATATCCCGAAGTGGCCGTGCAGGGCTACGAGCAACACGCCTGCCGCGGTTGGGAAGCGATTATCGCTGAACTACGCCCTCGCCTTGCGAAACAGGCGAAAAACGTACTGGTGATCGACTGCTATCCTGGCGTCCGGCTCGAAGAGCTGGAGCAGGCGCTGAAGACTGAATTCAGTACCGCCACCTGGATCAACGCCGAAACCGCGCGCCGTGATGAACAGACGTTGCACACGCTGCTGGCCCGCAACCTGACTGACGATCGGGTGTTTGGCGTGCTCTCCTGTCACCAGTTGCCTGAATTTTTCGACCCGGCTGCCCTCGCCGCGCTGCAAAAACAGGTGGAAATGTCCGCTAATCAACTGGTGATTGTTTATGGCCCGGGTGCTGCGCTGGTCCACTCTGGCGATGTGCTGGTGTATGCCGATTTGCCACGCTGGGAGATCCAGCAACGCATGCGCAGCGGTGAGCTCGGCAACTGGGGTGTGGNNCCGGGCTGGAACAGCTCCCCCGCCGTCCCTTCCGCGTCGTGCCGTTTTTCGACCCCGGCGTCTGGGGTGGCCAGTGGATGAAACAACAATTCGATCTCGATCCCATGAAGCCCAACTACGCATGGTGTTTTGACTGCGTGCCCGAGGAAAACAGCCTGTTGATGCGGTTTGGCGACGTGCGGATCGAGATCCCCTCTCTGGACCTGGTGCTGCTGTACCCCCGCGCGCTACTGGGCGAAAAAGTGCATGCGCGGTTNATTCCCGATCCGTTTTGATTTTCTCGACACTATTGGCGGGCAAAATCTGAGTTTTCAGGTGCATCCGTTGACGGAATACATTCAGCAGCAGTTCGGGATGCACTACACCCAGGATGAGAGCTACTACATTCTCGATGCCGAACCCGGTGCNGCGCAGCGGCCCCGAGCCGCAGGCGATGTTTGACGATCTACGTCAGGCTGCGCGGGGCGAGAAAGCGTTTGATGACGCGCGCTTCGTCAATCAGATCCCGGCACGCAAGCACGATCATTTTCTGATCCCGGCGGGGACCGTACACTGCTCCGGCGCAGGCACCATGGTGCTGGAAATCAGCGCCACGCCATACATTTTCACCTTCAAGCTGTGGGACTGGGGACGGCTTGGCCTCGACGGGCTGCCGCGTCCGGTGCATCTCGACCACGGCGAGCAGGTCATTGACTGGCAGCGCGATACCGAATGGGTGCATCAGCATCTGGTGAACCGCATTGATGCCATCGCAGAAGGCGACGGCTGGCGCGAAGAGCGAACCGGGCTGCACGAACGCGAATTTATCGAAACCCGCCGCCACTGGTTTACCGGCCCGGTCACCCACCATACTGACGGCGGCGTGAACGTCCTCAACCTGGTGGAAGGGGCGGAAGCGCGTGTGGAAAGCCCGAGCGGCGCGTTCGAACCGTTTGTGGTGCACTACGCCGAAACGTTCATCATTCCAGCATCCGTCGGCGAGTACCGTATCACGCCGTGGGGCAAAGGGGTTGGTCAACCGCTGGCGACGGTGAAAGCCTGGGTAAGGGGATAACGATGATTCATGTGATTGTGGCTTCTCATGGCCCGCTGGCGACCGCGATGCGGGAGAGCGCCGAAATGGTTTACGGCGCGTTACCGCACGTGTTTACCGTGACGCTGACCGGTGAAAAAGGCATTGAAGGCTTTAAGCAGGACTTCGCTCAGGTACTGGATACCGCCAGCCGGGGCGCTGACGGCGTGCTGGTACTGTGCGATATGCAGAGCGGCACGCCGTGGAACGTCGCCTGTCAGTATGCATTTTCCCCGGAGGTGGCACCACCAGTGAACGTCATTGGCGGAGTTAATCTCCCGATGCTGCTGCAGACCGATGAGGTACTGAATTTGCGGGATGTTAACGCTGCGGCAGCACAGTTGCTCGCCCTGACTCAACCAACGCTGGTCGTGGCCGAGGCCAACACCCGCGTCCAGTCTGACGATTTTTAAGGAGCCCATCATGAGCATTTCCTTTGTACGTATTGACGACCGCGTCATTCATGGGCAGCTCGTCACACGCTGGGCCAAAGAGCTGCCCTGTGATGGCATCGTGGCGATAGATGATGCCGTCGCGGCCGATCCGCTGCTCTCTTCGGTCATGAAAGGGGCGGTTTCCGATACCAAAGTGTGGCTGTTTGATACCGCCACCGCGATCGAGAAACTGCCCAAGGTGATTGCCAGCGATAAGCGCTATTTCGTCATCGGCAAATCACCAGTCACGCTGCAAAAAATAGAACAGGCAGGCATTAGCCTCAAAAACAGCAACGGCAAAATCAATGTTGGCCCGATGAGCGCCCGCGCTGACACGGTCACCATTGGTCCGAATCAGTCAGTCAATGCCGGGGAAATTGCCGCTTTCGACTGGTTGAGCGCCCATGGCCATCACATTGAATTCCGTCTGGTACCGGACGCCAGCTACTACAGCTGGCAGGACGCCCGACAAAAAATGAAATAAGGAGCAGACGATGTTTATCGAAGCGGCATTAATTGGCGTGCTCTGCTATTTGGGCGCGCTCAGTAGTCCCTGGCTGTTTGGCCTGACGGGCGGCTGGTATCTCATCACCCGCCCGCTGGTCTCTGGCATGCTGGTGGGGCTGATCCTCGGCGATATCAAAACCGGGATCATGATTGGCGTGGCAGTGCAGGCGGTGTATATCGCCATGGTAACGCCCGGCGGCTCAATGCCTGCCGACCTGAACTTTGTCGCCTTTCCGGCCATAGCGCTGGGCATTTTGTCCGGCAAAGGCCCGGAAGTGGCGGTGGCGCTGGCGGCAACTATCGGTATCGCCGGGACCATTCTGTTCAACGCCATGATGGTGCTGAACTCGTTCTGGAACCACCGCGCCGATACAGCGCTGGAGCGCGGCGACGAGCGCGGAATTTACCTCAACAGCGCCATCTGGCCGCAGGTGACCAACTTCCTGCTGCGTTTTGTGCCGACGTTCATCGCGGTATATTTCGGCGCGCAGTACATCAGCGAGTTTATGGACAGCCTGCCAAAAGTGGTGCTCTCCATTATGAACGTGCTGGGCGGCATTTTGCCTGCGGTGGGTATCGCCATTCTGCTGAAGCAAATCATCAAAAACTACACCATGCTGATCTACTTTCTTGTGGGCTTCGTGTGCATCGTTTTCCTGAAGCTGAACATGGTCGCCCTGGTGATCGTCGGCGCGCTGCTGGCGCTGATCCACTACAACTATAAACCGGAAGCGCCTCAGGCTGCGCCGTCGGCGCCGGTGGCTGATGATGAGGATGAATTCTGATGGAAGAGCGTAAACTGACCCGTAAAGATCTGCGCCGCTGCTGGCGCGCGTGGATGATGCACAACCTGTCGTCGATGAGCTTTGAACGTCTGGAATCGTTCGGCTTCTGCCTGAGCATGTTGCCCGTCGCCCGGAAACTCTACCCGGACGCCGCCCGGCGCACCGAAATGCTGCGTCGTCACGCGTCGTTCTATAACACCGAGCCGCAAATCGGTGCCATTGTGAACGGCATGGCGCTGGGCCTGGAAGAGAAAAAGGCCAACGGCGAGCCGATCGACGGTGACACGATTAACACCCTGAAGGTCGGGCTGATGGGGCCGCTCGCCGGGATCGGCGACTCAATGATCCCCGGTATGCTGATCCCGATCCTGCTCAGTATCGGGATGGCGCTGGCGGCTGGCGGCAGCGTTTTAGGCCCGCTGTTTTATATCGTCGCCTGGCTGGCGATTATCATTCCCGGCTCCTGGTATCTGTTTTTAAAAGGCTACCAGATGGGCTCCGGCTCCGTGGAAATGCTGGTGAGCAGCAAATCCGCCCGCCTGCGCGAAGCGCTCTCGTTGCTCGGGGTTTTCGTCATGGGCGGCGTGGCGGCGAGCTACGTGAAACTTGGCACCGGGCTGGAGTTCATCACCAAAGACGGCGTGAATATTCACGTCCAGCAGATGCTCGACGGTATCTTCCCGCAGTTGCTGCCACTGGTGGTGGTGCTCGGTACCTGGTATCTGATGGCGAAACGCGGCGTGTCGCCGGTAAAAGCGATGATCCTGCTGCTGGTGCTGGCAGCGATTGGCGTCGCCAGCGGATTGTTTGCCGGATAACAATGAACAACACCGGGGCGCGAGCCCCGGTCTTTCAGGGATGAAAATTCTGCCACAGCGCGGCGACCTTATCAGGCCGCGAAATGAACTGGAAACGGGCGGGATCGTCAATAAATTGCTGATAAATCGGCGCTGGCGTAATGCCGAACTCTTCATACTGCCGGGGCGCGATGACCTGTAACCGACCTGCCGCATAATGCGGATTGTGCAGCCAGACAATTTGTGATTCCTGCACCAGCGGATACCACGCCAGCCCTTTATGCGCGCGCACCGCGTCATACTCAAAACCATATTCCCGATCGCACCAGGCACCAAACGTCAGCGGCTCGTCCGGGCTTGCGGAAATCGTGGCGTGGCCCCAGCCTGGTGGCACCAGCACTTTATCTCCGGGACCGGCAATCACCGCAAAACAGCGCCCCGGATCGTCCTCGACATACTCCTGCANNCCGGCGGCGCCCAGCCGCTGTGCTGGCTGATACGGTGTACATGCCCCTGGCTGCGGATCGGCTCTTCGCCCAGTTGCCCGGCGGCGTAAGTGACCACGCCAAACAACAGCATCCGCTTTTGCAGCTCGTCGCGATCCTGAATCCGCGCCACGTCCATGGCGATCGCATATACCTCATCCGGCCCGTCACACTGCGGATCGCGCAGCGACGATCGGATCTGATCGAGATAGCGGATCTCCGGCATCGGGCCGGTAACGTCGTCGCCGTAGGCAAACCCCATCGGCTGATGGTGGATGATCATGTCCAGGCCGTAATCAGCCATTTTGCACCTCCCGGATCTGCACCTGGTGATCCTCTTCCACCACCCGCCAGGCGAATCCGCCCGCCAGCGCGGCATAGTCATGCCCGGCATTGGATGACCAGACCGCCAGCGCCGAGAGGATTTCCGTGCCGGTGTTAATCAGCCGATGCGCGGTAAAGCCCGGAATGATATGTACTGAGCCAGCAAAAACCGGTTCAAGCCGCATCTCTCCCTGCTCATCCTGCAACAACAGCAGCCCGCTGCCGCGCAGGCCGAAATAGACTTCACCCTGTTCACGCAGGGCGTGGAAGTGGCCGCGGGTCATAAAAAATTCATCACCGACTTTGCCGGGGTAAAGGTGGGTCACACCGGTAAACAGCTCTCCTGAGCCGGACGGCGTATCAAGCATTTCAACGTCATAAACAACCTGTTGAGGATCGGCGTGCCGCCAGCCGGAAACATCGGCAAAAACGCCGGATAAATCCGCGAGGCGCGTGGTTTTACGTAGCAGTGGCGTGCGCGAAAACGCACCCGTCAGCCAGTCGACATGCGGCGGCTGAGAAAAGGTAGGTTTCATGTGTTTCTCCGGCCCGAGGAGAACAACAGGGTAAGCATAGCAGATTAATCGATTAACCTTGTGACAGGATCGACGCTTTGCAGCAACAGTCACATTTGCCGTGACTGTTGCTGTTCAGGAAAAGGAATTACTGGATTTCGCGGATGTCCATCCGCAACTCTTTCGGCACTTCGAAAACGATATTTTCTTCACGGCCTTCCAGCGGAACCGCCTCGCCGCCGCCCAGTTCCTGCAAGCGTACAATGACGTTTTGTACGAGGATATCCGGGGCCGACGCACCTGCGGTGACGCCGACGCAGTTCGCGCCCTTCACCCAGCTTTCCTGGATGTCGGTGGCGTCGTCGATCAGAAACGCGGTTTTGCCCATCCGCTGCGCCAGTTCGGCGAGGCGGTTGGAGTTTGAGGAGTTTTTGGAGCCAACCACCAGCACCACGTCAGCCTGTTCCGCCAGCGCGCGCACCGCTTCCTGACGGTTGGTAGTGGCGTAGCAGATGTCGTCTTTACGCGGGCCGACGATTTTCGGGAAGCGCTGACGCAGAGCGTCAATCACGTCGGAAGTATCATCAACCGACAACGTGGTCTGGGTCATAAACGACAGTTTGGTTTCATTCTTGACGTCGAGCTTCCAGACATCATCCGGGGACTCCACCAGATACATGCCCCCCTCCGGATTGCTGTACTGGCCCATTGTCCCTTCCACTTCCGGGTGCCCGGCATGGCCGATAAGAATCGACTCTTCGCCGCGACGGCTGGCGCGGGCGACTTCCATATGAACTTTGGTCACCAGCGGACAGGTGGCGTCAAACACGGTCAGGTCGCGGCTTTTCGCTTCGTTGCGCACCGCCTGCGACACACCGTGTGCGGAGAAAATCAGGATCGCGCCGTCCGGCACTTCGCTGATCTGCTCGATAAAAATGGCCCCGCGTTCGCGCAGGCTATCCACCACGTAGCGGTTATGCACCACTTCGTGACGGACGTAAATCGGCGCGCCGTAAATCGCCAGCGCGTTTTCAACAATGCTGATAGCGCGGTCTACACCGGCGCAGAAACCGCGCGGGTTGGCCAACAGAATCTGCATTTAAACCTCCAGCGCCGGATCAATTTCCAGCACTTCAACATCAAAATGGACGGTCTGGTCTGCCAGCGGATGGTTAAAATCCACCGTAATGGAATCACCGTTAATCTCGCGGATCACACCAGGCATTTCGCTGCCATCCATTGCGGTAAAGAGCATAATCGCGCCGATTTCCGGCTCGCCGGCATCCATAAATTCGCGACGTGAGAAGTACTGGATGAGATCCGGGCTGGAGACGCCAAAGGCGGCATCCGGCTCCAGCGAGAAGGTTTTTTTCTCCCCCTCTTTCAGCCCCAGCAGGTGCTGTTCCAGACCTTCAGACAGAGACGCGTCGCCCAGACGAAACAGCGCCGGTTTGCCATTGTTGCGGGTCGATTCGGCGGTTGAACCGTCGTCGAGTTTCAGCGTGAAATGCACCAGGACGGCGCTGTTGCTCTGTACAGATTTAGACATTCAAATGTGCCTGTAGTTTTGCCCGGTGGCGCTATGCCGACCGGGCAGTAGGTATTACGCCTGTTTCTTCGCGGCGGCGGAAGGCAAAAAACCTTCCAGTACAATCAACGCTGCGCCGATGCAAATCGCGGTATCGGCGAGGTTAAAGGTCGCGAAGTGCCAGTCGCCGACGTAGAAATCGATCATATCGACGACAAAGCCGTGCCACAGACGGTCAAACAGGTTGCCCAGCGCCCCGCCGATGATCAAAGCATAGGCGATGTTGTTCAGCTTCTGCGACGCTTTTGAACGGTACATCAGTACCGCCAGCACCACGCAGATGCCGATAGCGATACCGGCAAAGAACCAGCGCTGCCAGCCGCCGCTGTCGGCGAGGAAGCTGAACGCCGCGCCATAGTTGCGCGCATAGTGCAGGTTAAGCGACGGAAACAGCGATACCGTATCCCCCAGAACAAAGTTCTGGAGGATCAGGTACTTGCTGCCCAAATCGATAATCAGCACCGCGACGACCACCCATAGCCAGCGCAGCCCGGTAGAACAGACAGAGTTACTCATCAGGCAAACTTACGTTTTTCACCGTCACCGGCGACGTTGCTGACACAGCGTCCGCAGAGATCTGCGTGTTCCGCCACCTTGCCGACATCGGTGGTGTAATGCCAGCAACGCGGGCATTTCTCACCTTCGGCTTTGTTCAGGGCGATTTTCAGCCCTTTCAGCAGTTCGCTCTGTTGAGCGTCTGCCGTCGCCCCGGCATAATCCGCAACTTTCGCGCCAGAGGTCAACAGGACAAATCGTAATTCATCGCCCAGCGCGGTGAGCTTCGCAGAGAGTTCCGGTTCAGCAAACAGCGTCACCGCCGCTTCCAGAGAACCGCCGACTTTCTTATCCGCACGCGCCTGTTCGATAACTTTGTTCACTTCGCCACGCACTTTCAGCAGCTCGTCCCAGAAAGCATCGTTCATCGGCTCGGTGGTCGCCAGACCAAACAGCCCTTCGTACCATTCACCGGTAAACACATACTTCTCACGCTCGCCCGGCAGGTAGCCCCAGATTTCATCTGCGGTGAAGGACATGATCGGCGCCATCCAGCGCACCAGTGCTTCGGCGATGTGGAACAGTGCGGTCTGGCAGCTGCGACGCGCCACGCTGTCTGCTTTCGCGGTGTACTGGCGGTCTTTGATGATGTCGAGGTAGAACGAGCCCATTTCGATGGAGCAGAAGCGCATCAGGCGCTGCACCACTTCGTGGAAATCGTACGACTCGTACGCTTTAACGATGTCTTCCTGCGCCGCTTTCGCGCAACCCACCGCCCAGCGATCCAGTACCACCATCTCTTCCGGTTTCACCATGTCTTTTACCGGGTCGAACCCGTTCAGGTTCGCCAGCAGGAAGCGCGCGGTGTTACGGATACGACGATAGCTGTCGGCAGCACGTTTGAGGATCTCGTCAGACACCGCCATTTCGCCGGTGTAATCAGTGGATGCAACCCACAAACGCAGAATATCCGCGCCCAGCTTGTTCATGACATCCTGCGGGCTCACGGTGTTGCCGATGGATTTGGACATTTTGCGTCCCTGTCCATCAACGGTGAAGCCGTGAGTCAACACCTGACGGTACGGCGCTTTGCCTTTCATTGCCGTGGAGATCATCAGTGAAGACATGAACCAGCCGCGGTGCTGGTCAGAGCCTTCCAGATACATATCAGCGGCGTGACCGGCGAATTCCGGGCGCACATCGACCACGGACGCGTGGGTTGATCCGGAATCGAACCAGACGTCGAGGGTGTCCGGCACTTTTTCGTAAACGTCGGCGTCAGCGCCCAGGATGTCGCGCGGGTCGAGATCCCACCACGCCTGGATGCCATCCACTTCAACGCGTTTCGCGACTTCTTCCATCAGTTCCAGGGTGCGCGGGTGCAGGTCGTGTGTCTCTTTATGCACGAACAGCGACATCGGCACGCCCCAGGTACGCTGACGGGAGATACACCAGTCAGGACGGTTGGCAACCATCGATTCGATACGCGCCTGGCCCCAGTCCGGGATCCACTGCACGCCTTTGATTTCCGCCAGCGACTGCGCGCGCAGACCTTTTTGATCCATGCTCACGAACCACTGCGGCGTGGCGCGGAAGATGATCGGCGACTTGTGACGCCAGCAGCACGGATAGCTGTGCTGCAGTTTTTCGACGTGCAGCAGCGCACCGCTGTCGCGCAGGATGTTGACGATGATGTCGTTCGCTTTGAAGACATTGATGCCGTCGAGCGCCGGGTAAGTCCCTGGCAGATAAGCACCGTCCGGGCCAACCGGGTTGGCGATTTCCAGACCATATTTCAGGCTGATGCTGTAGTCGTCCGGGCCGTGACCGCCGGCGGTATGCACCGCACCGGTACCGGCTTCCAGCGTCACGTGATCGCCAAGGATCGCCGGGACGTCGAAGTCGAGGAACGGGTGCTTAAAGCGCAGCAGCTCCAGGGCATCGCCTTTGACGGTGCCGAGCACGGTGTAATCGGTGATGTTCGCGCGCTTCAGTACGCTTTCCAGCAAATCTTTTGCGAGGATCAGCGCCTGGCCTTCAACCTGCACCAGCGCGTAGTCGAATTCTGCCGACAGCGCGATCGCGCGGTTGGCGGGCAGCGTCCACGGCGTAGTGGTCCAGATCACCAGCGAGATCGGGCCGCTGACGCCTGGCAGGCCGAATTTGCCCTTAATCGCGTCCTGATCGACCGCCTCAAATTTCACGTCGATAGACGGAGAGGTTTTGTCGTAATACTCGACTTCCGCTTCTGCCAGCGCAGAACGGCAGTCCACGCACCAGTGCACCGGTTTCGCCCCTTTCAGCAGGTGGCCGTTGCCGATGATTTTCCCCAGTGCACGGATGATGTTGGCTTCGGTTTTGAAGTCCATCGTCAGGTACGGATGCGACCAGTCGCCCAGGACGCCGAGGCGGATAAAGTCTTTGCGCTGACCGTCCACCTGCCCTGCGGCATATTCGCGGCACTTGGCGCGGAATTCGGCGGCGGTGAACTTCTCGCCCGGCTTACCGAATTCCTGCTCGACTTTCAGTTCGATCGGCAGACCGTGGCAGTCCCAGCCAGGAACGTAAGGCGAGTCGTATCCCGCGAGTCCTTTGGACTTCACGATAATGTCTTTCAGAATCTTGTTGACCGAGTGACCAATATGAATGCTGCCATTCGCATAAGGAGGGCCATCATGCAGAATGAAGGTTTTTTTGCCTTTTTTCGCCGCACGGATGATGCCGTACAGGTCATCATCGGTCCAACGCGCCAGCATTCCCGGTTCGCGCTTAGCGAGATCGCCGCGCATCGGGAACCCTGTTTCCGGCAAATTCAGGGTCGATTTATAGTCACTCATCAGATTCTCGGTTCCGTATTTAAAACTCGTTCAGGCATTACGCCGGGTTTGATAGCCCAAAAAAATCACGGGCGGTTAATTCATCACGCGCAATCTGCGCTTTTAGTTCATCCAGCGACGCGAATCGCTGTTCATTGCGTATTTTCTTACGCAGTATGACATCTATATGGCGACCGTAGAGGTCCATTGCAACGTCTAACAGATGTACTTCGAGCTGTTGGCGCACGCCAGACACCGTGGGCCGGGTGCCAATATTAGCGACGCCGGGCAGGAGCGTGTTGCCTAATCCTGCGACTTCCACCGCATATACCCCTTTTACCGGGGAGACCTGACGACGCAGCGGTAAATTCGCCGTCGGGAAACCGATGGTGCGCCCAAGCTCATCGCCATGCACCACGCGGCCAGAAATAATAAAAGGATGGCCCAGCAGTTTCTCGGCCTGCAGCAAATCATCATCCGCAAGCGCCTGACGCACCGCGGTGCTGCTGATACGCACGCCGCCTTCGCAGAAGGTTTGCGTGCTGGTGACGCTGAAACCAAACTCCGCGCCGGCCTTCTGTAATAACAAGAAATCCCCCTGGCGGCCCGCGCCAAAACGGAAATCATCGCCCACGGCGAGATACTGTACACCAAGACGTTTCACCAGCAGATCACTGATAAACGTTTGTGCCGTCAGGGCGGCAAAGCGACGGTCGAAGCGGACGCATAACACGTAATCCACGCCGCTCTCGGCCAGATAGCGCAGTTTTTCACGCAGGCGCGTCAGACGCGCGGGGGCCTTTTCAGCCGAAAAAAGCTCAAGCGGCTGCGGTTCAAAAATCATAACCACCACCGGCACGCCACGCTCGCGACCTTCCTCACGCAGACGTTGCAGCAACGCCTGATGCCCACGATGCACGCCGTCAAAATTACCAATGGTCAGCACACACCCGTGCGGGGCCTGACTCAAATTATGTATGCCGCGTATCAGCTTCATGTCTGGCTCAAAACAGTGAAAATCGTCCGAGTATACCTTGTACAGCAGTCAAGGTTAACCCGCGATTACACTCAGCAACAGAAAGAGATAAGGATTTCATCAACCTCGGGCAGAAAGGCGAGAAAAACTGCGGTTATGCTGCGATTTTTGTGCCAGAAAAGCTGTATTCGGCAGGCGCAAGCTGTTAGAATCCTGCGCCATCACTACGTAATCAAGTGTCGTCACATTAACGGCGCTTATTTGCACAAATCCATTGACAAAAGAAGGCTAAAAGGGCATATTCCTCGGCCTTTGAATTGTCCATATAGATCATATTTGGGAGTTGGACCTTGGCTAATATCAAATCAGCTAAGAAGCGCGCCGTTCAGTCTGAAAAGGCTCGCAAGCACAACGCTAGCCGTCGCTCTATGATGCGTACTTTCATCAAGAAAGTATACGCAGCTATCGAAGCTGGCGACAAAGCTGCTGCACAGAAAGCATTTAACGAAATGCAACCAATCGTGGACCGTCAGGCTTCTAAAGGTCTGATCCACAAAAACAAAGCGGCTCGTCATAAGGCGAACCTGGTTGCTCAGATCAACAAACTGGCTTAATCGCCCGATTGTTGTCCGCTTTGTAAAAAAGCCCGCTTAATGCGGGTTTTTTTATGCCTGTCATTCAGCGCTTCGGCAACGTAAACAGCGCCGTGTAGTCGCGATGGCAGATGCGCTGCACCGCCGGGTGCTGAATCATCCGTTCGGCAAAAATGGCGTGATACTCTTCCATCACGTTATCCAGACGCCCCATCTCCACAATGTTTTCATCGGCGTAAAGATCATTGGCGTACAGCGTCGGCGCAACAAAAATCGCGTTGTGTGCAGCACCAAATGCCTTCATCAGCGCAGCATCATCGAACTCGCCGAGAATCTCCACCTTCAGCCCCTGCGTGTTGATCCAGTTTAGTAGCTTGCGCCCCAGCATGGAACGACGGCCAGGGATCAGCAAGCGTCGTGCCTCCAGGCACGCTGGAAACGGTTTTTCCGGCGGCGGACTCATGCTCCAGAAACTGACGCTGCACTCGCCGATTTTGACCGAAAACAGACCTTCCTGCTGCGTGGAATCGATGGGGCAATCGGAGATAATCATGTCGAGCTTGTGCTGGCTGAGCTGCTCAAGCAGCATCTCGTGCGTGGATTCAAAACAGCGCAGATGAATTTGTTCATCCTCCACCACCGCCGCATCCAGAATGCCGCTTACCAGCCGTTTCGACAGTGCGTCCGCCACGCCGACGTCAAACAGCAGATTCGCCTCTTTGCGATAGTTGACGATATCCAGCATCTCCTGGCTGAGCGTGAACATTTTGTCTGCGTAGCGGAACACCAGTTCCCCTAACTCGCTCGGCTCGAGCCCCCTGCCTTTACGTTTAAACAGCCGCCCCTGCAGCCGCTCCTCAAGGGCTTTGATCTGCCCGGTGATGGTTTGTGGCGTCAGATAGAGGACTTCCGCTGCGCCGACCACAGATCCTTCTTTATAGACATGCCAGAAATAATAGAGATGGTTGTAATTGATATGAGACATGCTTTCGCTCCCTGAGAAATGTCGTACAAAGCGCCCCACAGGGCGCTTTTTTCATTCAGGCGCTGACGTCGACACGCATCTGGAAGCGTAGCAGACAATAACCCACCACGGCCGAGGCAATGGAGCCAATCAAAATGCCCAGCTTTGCCCAGTTAATCAGTGCCGGAGCCACGCCGCCAAACGCCAGGCTGGCAATGAAAATCGACATGGTAAAGCCGATTCCGCACAACACGCCCACCGCCATGATCTGTTTGCAGGTAGTGCCTTCCGGCAATGTCGCCCACTTCAGCTTCAGCGCCAGCCAGCAGAATAAACCAATGCCCAGCGGTTTCCCAATAAACAGGCCAGCAATAATGCCCAGCGGCAGCAACGAGGTCAGCCCTTCAAAGGTCACGCCTGCCAGCGAAACACCCGCATTGGCAAAGGCGAACAACGGCAGGATCAAAAAGGCGACCCACGGATGCAGCACGTGCTCAAGCTGTTTCGCCGGTGATGTCCCCGCCGTCTCTTTTAACGGGATCAGGAAACCGACAATCACCCCGGCGAGCGTCGCGTGTACGCCGGATTTCAGCACCGCCGTCCACAGAATCGCACCGACCAGAATGTAGATCCCCGTCCGACGCACGCCGCTCAGATTCAGCGCTACCAACACCGCAATCGCCGCGGCCGCAACGCCAAGCGAGAGCAGCGACAGATCATTGGTGTAAAACAGCGCGATAATCACAATCGCCCCGAGGTCGTCGATAATCGCCAGCGCCATCAGGAAGATTTTCAGTGATGATGGAATCCGGCTGCCGAGCAGTGCCAGCACGCCCAGCGCAAACGCGATGTCGGTCGCCGCCGGGATCGCCCAGCCTTCGCGGGCAATCGGATCCGACACGTTAAACGCCAGATAAACCAGCGCCGGGACGGGAAACACCGCCTGACGGCGGCTGGCGAGCGATCCCTGCAGCAGTTCGCGCTTCACCTCAAGACCAATCAACAGGAAAAACACCGCCATCAGGGCGTCGTTAATCCATAACAGCATATTTTTATTGATTTCCAGCGCACCTACGCGCAGCTGCACAGGCGTTTCCAGAAACGAATGATAAATGCCGCTGGTCGCGCCGGTATTCGCCAGCAGCATTGCCAGCGCGGCGGCAATAATAAGGACAATGCCTCCAGATGCATCACTATTAAAGAAACGGTGTAAATATTTCATCTCAAATCCCGATTTACTTCGATAAAACAGAATGATTGAAATGATAGCTGCCCAATAAACTCGAAAAAAGCAGCTTATTTCTGCTTAACAATTCGTAAAAAACGAAAAAAAGACGCTCAATGAGCGTCTTTTGTAGAAGGGTTTTTCAATCAGATGGCCCCCAGGTCAATCCACGGCTGGCCAACAGCGCAGTTCAGATCCGGCTGGTCACCAACAGTCCACCACCCAGCTTTATACTGATGGCCTTTCCAGATAACCGTGTCATTTTCCATATAGGTTGCCGTCGCATCCCAGGTATCGGCAGGCGCGTCATCTTCATCAGGGGTCGGTTCCGGCTGCGGTTGTGGCTCAACGTCACCGTCGTCCGGAGTCGGTTCTGGCTGCGGCTCAACGTCAGTCTCTTCGTCCGGCGTCACACCATCGGTGACGTTAATCCCTTCGAAATAGAACGGTGCCATTTCAACCACCTGCGATTCGACGTCATAACCCAGGCCTTCACGTGCCGCATTCAGCAGCACGCCGTTGTCCTGGTCAATGGTCCAGGTAAACAGACCACCCAGATTGTGCTTCGCCGCGTATTCCCCTTTCGCTTTCACAGAGCGCGGCGTATCCAGGGACATGAACAGTTTCGTTTCCGGGTTATACAGGAAGTCTGCATTTGCCACGGTATCGGTGTAGACGTTGAAGCCGTTACGACCAGACTGGTTTTCCAGATCCAGGTAGTTATAAATGGTGTCGTACCATTCGGTGCAGCCTGATTCAAAAGAACCGGTAGTGCTGCCCTGACCCGGGTTGTAGGTGCCTTTCAGCGGAGAGAACGATGAGATCTCTGCGTTACGGGCGTTACGGGTATAACCGGCATAACCGATGTTGATGCGATCTGACGGGAAACCTTCGGCAATCAGATAATCAACCACCGCTTCTACACTCCAGCTCCCTTCGCTCAGCGGCGTCAGGTTGGTGTGGTGAGTCAGTTCTGCCGCCCACGGCGTACCGAAGAAGTCGTACGTCATCACGTTGATGGCATACAGACCGGCATCCAGCAGCGCTTTCACGTTGGAGTAGCCCAGCACTTCAACCACCGCCGAACTGGCGATAGAGATTTTCACATCGCTACGGCCTGCCGCATCCAGCTGTGATTTCAGCTCTTTGATGAGCAGCGCATAGTTTGCACCATCTTCCGGGCCATGCGGGTTACCGTTGCCGGCATTGTTCGGGTATTCCCAGTCGATATCCACTTCGCTGAACATTGGGAACTGTTTGAACAGTTTCACCACGCCTGCGGCAAAGACTTTACGAGAAGCGTCAGTTTTCGCCATTTCGTGGAAGCCGTTACTCATGGTCCAGCCGCCGATGCTCATGGAGAGCGCCAGTTCATGGCCCATGGTTTTGGCTTTCGCCTGCAGATCGCGCAGGCCGCCCAGCAGACCGTGCGTGGTGGATTGTGTTACGGTTTTCGCGTCAACGTCCCAACCACTGGTTTCCAGGTTACAGTTTACATAGGACTGGAAATCGCCCCACGGATCGAGGAACGTCGGCTCGTGAGTCACTTTACCAGTCTGCGACGCGGCGTTATTAATGGTGAACTGTTTTTCACCCTGATCGCCGACGATGCCCAGGAAACCAAAGATGATTTTGTCATAAGCAGTCGGTGCCACATTCGCCAGATCGTAACCGCGACCACGGCTTTCCGGCGTGTCCTGACCCTGCAGGCGGCCGTCATACTGAGACCAGTCGGTGTAGTAACCAAATACTTTCGGCTTACTGGCTTTCTTATAACGGTTATAAACCGGCGCAGCAACGCGAGCAGAGGTGTAGCTATATTTCTCTGTTTCTTTTGCCGGGTTAAAACCGTCAGTTGCGTTACTTTTCTCAGTCAGGCTGTCGCCCTTAATTAATTTAGACATTGTAATTACCTCGTTAATTTTCGTTTAAAGTGAACAGCGATGTGCTGTGGACATACCATTCCACGATTTCGAAAAATACGGTAATCACGAAATATAAAAATAAAACACGGCCTGACACGGTGAGTTTGTAAAAGCACATCACCCGTTTCATACCTCCTGATGATAATAGAATAAACACATCAAGAAGTCTAAAAGAAAAATATAAAAACAAGTAAAATCAATATGTTATGCACATCAATTTATATTATATATCTCATTATTTCCAAAAATAGGCAATGTCGACCATGGAATAGTCAGAATAAATCATTGGCTGTGTCAATATTTAACACGTCACTTATTGATTAAGGTATCGCTATGAGCCGCTATATCCTCAACGAGAACTGTATTTTTAGCGAAGAAAGTTTAGAAATAGAAAATCGGGACAACGCTATAAAGATAAAAATGACGCCCATGCGCGCACGTTGCCTGAGCCTGTTGATTGCAAAACAGGCAGAGAAAGTGATTAATAAAGGAACGATTACCGCAGAACTGTGGGGAGAACGCGGTCAGTTTGTCAGCGACGCCAATCTGACTCAGCTGTTGTATCTGCTGCGCAAAGACCTTCGCGATGCAGGTATTAATGATTTTATTATTACGGTGCCGCGCATTGGGATCCGCGTGAATCAGGAAATCTCTGTCACTGCGGTTGTGGCGCGTCAGTTTCCGTCAGAACAGAAAAAAATCAAACCAGAAACGGTGCTGCTTTCGACGTTACTTTGCCTGCTTTCTTTGCTGGCAACGATGGGATTATTTCAGGCTATCGCAGCGAATTAAGCTATAAAAAACCCGAAAGGCGCGAACCTTTCGGGTTTTATTCGGTATGTTCTGCGCTTAACGCGTCAAATCATCAAAGAATTTCTTCACGCCATCGAAAAAGCTTTTGGAGCGCGGGCTGTTTTTTTCGCCCGTCGGGCCACCAAAGCTTTCCTGCAGATCTTTCAGCAGCTGTTTCTGCTTCTCGTTCAGGCCAACCGGGGTTTCCACCACCACGCGACACAGCAGGTCGCCCTGTGCGCCGCCGCGAACGGATTTCACGCCTTTGCCACGCATGCGGAACAGTTTACCGGTCTGCGTTTCATGCGGCACTTTCAGCTTCACGCGGCCATCCAGCGTCGGCACTTCGATTTCGCCACCGAGTGCGGCCATGGCAAAGTTAATCGGCACTTCGCAGTACAGATTGTTGCCTTCGCGCTCGAAGATCGGGTGCTGTTTGACCTGCACCTGAACGTACAGATCGCCNNCGCAAAGAAGCCCTGACGCATCTGCACCTGGCCGGAACCATGACAGGTCGGGCAGGTCTGCGGCTGGGTGCCAGGTTTCGCGCCGTTGCCGTGGCAGACGTCGCACTCTTCCAGCGTCGGGATACGAATTTCTTTGGTGACGCCGCGAACCGCTTCTTCCAGCGTCAGCTCCATGTTGTAGCGCAANCGCGTGCCGCGCGCTGACGGCCACGACCGCCGCCAAAAATGTCGCCGAACACGTCGCCGAAGATGTCGCTGAAATCAGCGCCGCCGCCAAAGCCGCCGCCAAATCCGCCACCGCCCATACCGCCTTGTTCAAACGCGGCGTGACCGTACTGATCATACGCGGCGCGTTTCTGGTCGTCGGTCAGGATCTCGTAGGCTTCCTTGATCTCTTTAAATTTGGCTTCAGCGTCTTTGTCACCCTGATTACGGTCCGGGTGAAATTTCATGGCAAGGCGTTTATACGCCTTTTTGATTTCACGCTCTTCCGCGGTTTTGGATACGCCTAAAACCTCGTAGTAGTCTCTCTTAGCCATCTCTTTTCATTGCCCTTAACATGCGAGCACGGGCGGAGAGGAAACCTCTTCGCCCGTGCCAGTCTTTACCCGTTCAAAGGGCGATTATTTTTTGTCTTTCACTTCTTCGAACTCAGCGTCGACAACGTCGTCGTCTTTCGCGTTGTTCGCAGAAGCGTCAGCGCCACTTTCAGCCTGCTGCTGAGCGTGTTGCTGTTGAGCAATTTCCAGCAGTTTCTGGGAAGCCTGCGCCAGTGCCTGCATTTTCGCTTCGATATCCGCTTTATCTTCACCTTTCAGCGCGGTTTCCAGCGCGGTCAGTGCAGATTCGATAGCGGTTTTATCATCAGCTGGCAGCTTGTCGCCTGCTTCTTCGACCTGCTTGCGGGTGCTATGCAGCAGGTGATCACCCTGGTTGCGGGTCTGAACCAGCTCTTCGAATTTACGGTCAGACTCAGCGTTTGCTTCCGCTTCGCGAACCATTTTTTCGATCTCTTCTTCGTTCAGACCAGAAGAGGCCTTGATGGTGATCTTCTGCTCTTTACCGCTGTTTTTGTCTTTCGCCGAGACGTGCAGAATACCGTCAGCATCGATGTCGAAGGTGACTTCGATCTGCGGCATGCCGCGCGGAGCCGGGTTAATGCCATCCAGGTTGAACTGACCCAGAGACTTGTTATCGCCAGCGCGTTTACGCTCACCCTGCAGCACATGGATGGTTACCGCAGACTGGTTGTCTTCCGCCGTCGAGAACACCTGGCTGTGCTTGGTCGGGATGGTGGTGTTTTTGTTGATGAGCGCCGTCATCACGCCACCCATGGTTTCGATACCCAGCGACAGCGGGGTAACGTCCAGCAGCAGTACGTCTTTCACATCACCGGTCAGCACGCCGCCCTGAACCGCAGCACCGATAGCTACTGCTTCGTCCGGGTTAACGTCTTTACGCGGCTCTTTACCGAAGAATTCAGCCACTTTCTTCTGAACCATCGGCATACGCGTCTGACCACCGACCAGGATCACGTCCTGAACGTCAGAAACGGACAGGCCAGCGTCCTGCAGTGCAACCTTCAGCGGCTCGATGGAACGGTTCACCAGGTCTTCTACCAGGCTTTCCAGTTTCGCACGGGTCACTTTGATGTTCATGTGTTTCGGACCGGTCGCGTCTGCCGTGATGTACGGCAGGTTCACGTCGGTCTGCTGAGCGGAAGAGAGCTCGATTTTCGCTTTCTCAGCCGCTTCTTTCAGGCGCTGCATCGCCAGCGGATCATTACGCAGGTCAATGCCCTGATCTTTCTTGAATTCGTCGACCAGATAGTTGATCAGACGGGTATCGAAGTCTTCACCACCCAGGTGGGTATCACCGTTGGTTGCCAGGACTTCGAAGGTTTTTTCGCCGTCAACTTCGTCGATTTCGATAATCGAGATATCGAAGGTACCACCACCGAGGTCATAAACCGCGATAGTACGGTTGCCGACTTCTTTATCCAGACCGTACGCCAGTGCAGCCGCGGTCGGTTCGTTGATGATACGTTTGACTTCCAGACCCGCGATACGGCCAGCATCTTTGGTTGCCTGACGCTGAGCATCGTTGAAGTACGCTGGTACGGTGATTACCGCTTCAGTAACCGGTTCGCCAAGGTAGTCTTCAGCGGTTTTCTTCATTTTTTTCAGCACTTCCGCGGAGATCTGCGGCGGCGCCATTTTCTGACCTTTCACATCAAGCCATGCGTCGCCGTTGTCAGCGCCGATGATTTTGTACGGCATGATAGAAACGTCACGCTGAACTTCTTCGTCCTGGAAGCGACGGCCAATCAGGCGTTTGATCGCGAACAGCGTATTTTGCGGGTTCGTCACTGCCTGACGTTTAGCCGGCTGACCAACCAGAGTTTCACCATCGTTGGTATAAGCAATGATAGAAGGCGTGGTGCGATCGCCTTCGGCGTTCTCAAGCACGCGTGCTGTCGTGCCGTCCATAATCGCTACACAAGAGTTGGTTGTACCCAGGTCGATACCAATAATTTTACCCATCTAAACGTCTCCACTAAAAATTCGTCAACATGTGGTTGTGAACCTGTAATAAGGGCGAAACGTGCGGTTTCAAGCTCCCTGAATCGTTTTTTTTCAGGCTCACCACTGCGGTTGTGTACTAGATGGGGTCGCATCGCCGGGCATCAAGGGGTAAGGCGAAAATATTTTAATTATCCCCTGTTGAGATCATGGACACATCTGACCGCCCTGATTATGATGCCGCGCCCCGCTGCCCGAGGAGTGGCGCAGGGTAAGACAATTCACCATTTTATGATGATTTTGAGGAATTATGGGCAACACAACGTTGGCTAATCCGGCTCCGCTGGGATTGATGGGTTTCGGCATGACCACGGTTCTGCTGAACCTGCACAACATCGGGCTTTTCCCGCTTGATGGCATTATCCTGGCTATGGGCATTTTTTACGGCGGTATCGCGCAGATCTTCGCGGGGCTGCTGGAGTATAAAAAAGGCAATACCTTTGGCTTAACCGCGTTCACCTCGTACGGCTCGTTCTGGCTGACGCTGGTCGCTATCCTGCTGATGCCGAAAATGGGTCTGGCCGACGCGGCCAATTCGCATTTCCTGGGCGTTTACCTTGGACTGTGGGGTGTGTTTACGCTGTTTATGTTCTTCGGAACGCTGAAGGGCGCACGCATGCTGCAATTCGTATTCCTGAGCCTGACGGTGCTGTTTGCGCTGCTGGCGGTGGGTCATCTGGCGGATAGCGAGAGCGTCGTTCACGTTGCCGGCTGGGTGGGCATCGTCTGTGGGGCGAGCGCGATTTATCTGGCGATGGGTGAAGTGCTGAACGAGCAGTANNCGCTTCACTTGCCGGGCCAATCAGTCGGTATTTTTCCCGCCGCAGCCAGAAGCCAATCCCCATCCCCATTAACGACAGCGCTAAAACATACCAGGCAGGCGCCAGCGGCGACACCACCATCAGCATGGTGACCGCAATCGGCGTCAAACCGCCAAAAATCGCATAGGAAACGTTGTAAGAAAAGGAAATACCGGTGAAACGCACTTCTGCCGGAAACGCCCGCACCATCACATACGGCACCGCCCCCACCACGCCGACACACAGTCCGACGAGACCATACAGCGGCATAAGCAGTTCCGGGTGCAAGCCCACCCCGTGATAAAACGCCCAGCTCGCCGCCACCAGCAATAACGACCCGACAATAAGCGTGAGTCCGGAGCCAAAACGATCTGCCGCCAGCCCGGCAATCAGGCAGCCAAAACAGAGCATAACCGTGGCAATACTGTTGGCCTGAAGCGTTAACGCCGGGGCAAAACCGTACTGTTTTTGCAGCCAGACCGGCGACATTAAAATCACCACCACAATGCCTGCGGACAGCAGCCAGGTGAGCAGCATAAAGAAACCCCCCAGCCGCCATCGTGAATAGTCTGTTGTGTCATTGAAGTATTGATCAGCGTCGCCACCACCGAACCGAGCAGGATCCCCACGGTCAACCCGGCGGTCAGCGTGCCACAGGCAATGCCAATGCGACGCGTCGGGACATGTTCGGCAACAAACACCCACGCCCCTGGCACTTCACCACCAATGGCGGCGCCCTGCAGAATACGCATCAGCAGCAGTAGCAGCGGTGCGACAAGCCCCGCCGACGCAAACGTGGGCAGCAGGCCAATCGCCAGCGTCGGGATCGCCATTAGCAGGATGCTGAGAGTAAACATCTTCTTGCGCCCGACCAGATCGCCGAAATGCGCCATGATGATCCCGCCCAGCGGACGCGCCAGATAACCGGCAGCGAAGATCCCGAAGGTCTGCACCTGTCGCAGCCACTCCGGGATATCCGCCGGGAAGAACAGTTCGCCGATCACCGCAGCGAAAAAGACGAAAATAATGAAGTCATAAAACTCCAGCGCACCGCCGAGGGCGGCCAGCGTCAGGGTTTTATAATCCTGTCGATTCAGAGGGCGTGCATGCAGAGTCATAGCGGACCATTTGTTCAGCCAGAGTTATCGGTACTGTAAACAAAATGTTAATATACCGTAACGCTGTTAATGCGCCATGACATGCACAGGTTATGTCACAAACTTTCTGTATTCAGGAGATTGTTTCGCGACGCGCACTTTTCGGGCGAAAAGCTGCTACCACTTGCGGATCGGTGTCCACGTACGGCCCGTCCAGCAGTTGTATGCAATACGGGACGCTGGCAAAAATACCCGCCACCACCACCTTGCCGTCAGCGTCTTTCACGCCTTCGAGCGTTTCCTGAATCGACTTTGGCTGCCCCGGAAGATTGAGGATCAGCGCCTGCTTGCGGATCACCCCGACCTGACGAGAGAGGATCGCCGTCGGCACGAAATGCAGGCTGATCTGGCGCATCTGCTCACCGAAACCAGGCATTTCCCGATCGGCCACCGCCAGCGTGGCATCGGGCGTGACGTCGCGACGTGCCGGACCCGTACCACCGGTGGTCAGCACCAGATGGCAGCTCATTTCGTCCACCAGTTCGCACAAGGTCTGTTCGATGATGGCCTGTTCATCAGGAATAAGCCGCGTCTGCACCTCAAACGGGGTGGTTAGCGCGCTTTTCAGCCACGTTTCGAGTGCCGGAATGCCTTTGTCCTGGTAGACGCCGCTGGAGGCGCGGTCAGAGACAGAAACTAAGCCAATGCGTAAGGTATCCATATTCGTTCCGTTAACAATAAAACCGTTATGCGGAATGATACACGTTGAGGGGGAAGACAGACAGATTTGCGAAGAGGTAGCGTGACCGGGAGCCGGTCACGCTAATGTGATTACAGCAGATCGCTGATCACTTTTTCCAGTTTGGCCTGGTCAACCGCAAACTTACGGATACCGTCCGCCAGTTTGTCGACAGCCATTGGATCCTGGTTGTGCTGCCACAGGAATTCAGATTCCGTGATGCGTGCCGGGCGCGCCTTCACTTCCCCTTTGAAGGTCAGTTTCGGCTCAACCGCGCCTTCGCTTTCCGCCAGCTCTTTCAGCAGTGACGGAGAGATAGTCAGGCGATCGCAGCCCGCCAGTTCGAGGATCTCGCCGACGTTACGGAAGCTTGCACCCATGACCACGGTTTCGTAACCGTGCTGCTTGTAATACTCATAGATTTCCGTCACGGAAACCACGCCCGGATCTTCTGCCGGCGCGTACTCTTTCTTGTCGGTGTTGGCTTTGTACCAGTCGAGGATACGGCCAACGAACGGGGAGATCAGGAAAACGCCCGCTTCAGCACAAGCACGCGCCTGGGCGAAGGAGAACAGCAGCGTCAGGTTACAGTTGATGCCTTCTTTTTCCAGTTGCTCAGCGGCGCGAATGCCCTGCCAGGTGGAAGCCAGTTTGATCAGGATACGGTCGTTGCTGATGCCCGCATCGTTGTACAGTTTGATCAGGCGTTTCGCTTTTGCGATAGACGCGTCAGTGTCGTAAGAGAGACGCGCGTCAACTTCGGTAGAGATACGGCCCGGGATCAGCTTGAGGATTTCCAGACCAATATTCACTGCCAGTTTGTCAGTGGCATCAACAACCTGTTGAGCGTGGTCGCTGCTCTGGCTTTTCGCCCAGGTGACCGCGTCATCGATCAGTTTGCGGTACTCAGGGATCTGGGCCGCATTCAGGATCAGAGAAGGGTTAGTCGTGGCATCCTGAGGCTGGTAAAGCTTCATTGCCGCGATATCTCCGGTGTCAGCGACTACGGTTGTGTACTGACGCAGGGAGGTCAATTTATCCGTCATATTGTGTATCTCTTTAAACAGCGTGTTAGGGGGGATGTAATCGGTCTTTCTTGATGATAACACGACGTGGGGTCAGCGCAACCTGGACCGTGCAAGACCGCAGAGTATGATAAACTGTGACAATTAATCTTAAGAGAGATAATGGATTATCCCAAATTTGGTAGCGCTTACATTAGTAAGTCGGCATGTACAAGAGGACGTCTAATGCCTGATTTTCTTTCTTTTATCAACGACATGCTCTGGGGCTCGGTAATGATTTACCTGCTGCTCGGCGCGGGCGTGTGGTTTACATGGCAGACTGGATATATTCAGTTTCGCTATGTCAGGCAGTTCTGGAGAAGTCTGAAAGGCAGCTTCAGTCCGCAGGAAGGCGGACTGACTTCATTTCAGGCGCTCTGTACCAGTCTGGCGGCACGCGTGGGAAGCGGAAACCTCGCGGGGGTTGCGCTTGCCATCACCGCGGGCGGGCCCGGCGCGGTGTTCTGGATGTGGGTTTCCGCCATTATCGGCATGGCCACCAGCTTTGCGGAGTGTTCGCTGGCACAGCTCTATAAAGAGCGCGACGGCAACGGGCAATACCGCGGCGGACCCGCGTGGTATATGGCGCGCGGCCTCGGTATGCGCTGGATGGGCGTTCTCTTCTCGATTTTCCTGCTGGTCGCCTACGGGCTTATTTTTAATACCGTGCAGGCCAATTCGGTGGCGCTGGCTGTCAGCTACGCGTTTCATCTTCCCCCCTTCCTGACCGGTCTCGGGTTGGTTGCCTTAACGCTGCTGTTTATCGTGCGCGGCCTGCGTGGCATCGCACGGCTGTTGCAGTGGATAGTGCCGTTTATGGCGCTCATCTGGGTTATTGCCAGCGTGGCTATCAGCCTGAGCCATGCCGGGCAACTGCCGGGCATCCTGGAATTGATTGTACGCAGCGCCTTTGGCTGGCAGGAAGCGGCGGCGGGCGCGGTCGGCTACACCATCAGCCAGGCGCTGACCAGCGGCATCCAGCGTGGCATGTTTTCTAACGAAGCGGGTCTTGGTTCAACGCCGAACGCGGCAGAGCGGCATTGCCGGGATCACCCTCGTGCAGCACGCCATGGTCGGGCTGACCGGCAGCTGGGGCGCGGGTTTTGTCGCCTTTGTGGTGCTGCTGTTCGCTTTTACGTCTATCGTCGCCAACTATCTGTATGCGGAAAATAACCTCATCTTTTTGCAAATGCATACGCCGCGCAATATCTGGCTGTTGCGGGTCATCACGCTGGTGATGGTGATGGCAGGAACGCTGCTCAGCCTGCCTCTGGTCTGGCAACTGGCCGATGTTATTATGGCGCTGATGGCAATAACCAACCTGACGGCGATCCTGCTGTTATCGCCGGTGGTGAAAATCATCGCCAGCGATTATCTGCGCCAGCGAAAACTCGGCGTGCGCCCGGTGTTTGACCCCGCGCGTTACCCCGATATCAAGCAACAACTGGCCCCCGAAAGCTGGGACGATACGCCACACCAATAGCTGTCATTGATCCCTTCGCAAGCGTTTTTTGCTAAAGTCTCGGGAAAATGCCTGCAAGGACTGGATATGCTGATTCTTATTTCACCTGCTAAAACGCTCGATTACCAAAGCCCGCTGGCGACCGATCGCTATACCCAGCCAGAACTGCTGGATCATTCCCAGCAGTTGATCCGCGAAGCGCGCAAACTGTCTGCACCGCAGATTGCAAAACTGATGGGCATCAGCGACAAACTCGCCGATCTCAACGCCACCCGTTTCCATGACTGGCACCCGGATTTCACGCCGCAGAACGCGCGCCAGGCGATCCTCGCGTTTAAAGGCGATGTCTATACCGGTCTGCAGGCGGAAAATTTCAGTGAGGCGGACTTCGATTTCGCTCAGCAACATCTGCGTATGCTGTCCGGTCTGTACGGCGTCCTGCGTCCGCTGGATCTGATGCAACCCTACCGACTGGAAATGGGCATCCGTCTGGACAATGCGAAAGGGAAAGATCTCTACCATTTCTGGGGCGATACCATCACCAGCAAACTTAACGAGGCGCTGAAAGCGCAGGGCGACGACATCATTATTAACCTCGCCTCTGACGAATACTTTAAGTCCGTGAAGCCGACGCTGTTGAAGGGGAAAATCATCAAGCCTGTTTTCCTCGATGAGAAGAACGGCAAATTCAAGGTGATCAGCTTCTATGCCAAGAAAGCGCGCGGTCTGATGAGCCGTTACATCATTGAAAACCGTCTGACGAAACCAGAGCAGTTAACCGGGTTTAACAGCGAAGGGTATTTCTTTGACGGGGACGCGTCCGCCAACGGCGAACTGGTGTTTAAACGTCACGAACAGCAGTAAAAAACGCCCCGGCAACGCATTACCTGCCGGGGACACGCCTTACACTTTACTCATGAGCAACTGGCGCAGCGCCGCGAAATCGGCAGGCAGGTTGTGCGACAGTAGCGGCAAGTCCGCCCGCTCAGCCAGTTCTTTCGGCAGCGGCAGCGGCTCACCCAGAATCGCCTCAACACTCTCTTTGAATTTCGCCGGATGCGCCGTGCCGAGGAACAGCCCGTACTCACCCGGGTTCAGTTGATCGCGCAGCGCACGCCAGGCTACCGCCGCATGCGGTTCTGAAACGTACCCCAGCGCTTTAAGCTCACGCATCGTCGCTTTGGTGGTGTCATCGTCCACCGTGGCGTAACCCAGCTCTTTCAGACGCCAGATCTTACGGCGGAACAGCTCTTCCACGCGCGGCCAGTTATTCGGCTGGCTGACGTCCATCGCGTTCGACAGCGTGGCCTGCGTCGCGTGAGGTTTCCACTGATAAAACGCTTCACCGGCAGCCCCAGTGATTTCGCCAGCAGACCCGCGGTCAGATCGCCAAAGTTGCCGCTCGGCACGGAGATCACCAGTTGATTGCGCGCTTCCTGCGGCAGTTGCGCCACCGCTTCAAAGTAGTAGCAGATTTGCGCCAGCAGACGGCTGATGTTGATCGAGTTTGCCGAGTTCAGCCCCAGTGCTTTTTTCAGCGCATCGTCATCGAACGCCTGTTTCACCAGCGCCTGGCAGGCATCGAAATCGCCGTCGATAGCCACCGTTTCAATGTTGCCGCCCAGCGTACAGAACAATTTTTCCTGCAACGGACTGATTTTGCCGCGCGGATAGAGGATCACCACGCGCACGTTTTTCATGCCATAAAACGCGTGCGCGACCGCCGCCCCGGTGTCGCCCGAGGTCGCCGTCAGAATGGTGACCGGTTTGTCGCCGCTGATGTGCCCGAGCATCTGCGCCATAAAGCGCCCGCCGAAATCTTTGAACGCCAGCGTCGGGCCGTGGAACAGCTCGAGGCAACCAACGTCCTCCTGCACTTTTTTCACCGGTGCCGGGAAGGCGAACGCCGCGCGTACGCGCTCTTCCAGCAACTCCTGCGGGATTTCATCACCGATAAACGCCGCGAGGATTTTGGCGCTGCGGGTGATGAAATTCTGTTTCAGCATCTCATCGACTTCCGTCAGGCTGAACTCCGGCAGGTCATGCGGGAAGAATAACCCCTGATGTCTGCCCAGCCCTTGCGTCACGGCCTGCGCAAAACTGACCTGCTCGTTATGATCTTTTAAGTTGTAGAGTTTCATTAATTTTCCACCACGCGTGCGCCCGCTGTATCCAGCCGACAAATATGAACAAAGCCTTCCTGATTTTGCAGATAGTGTTTGCTGAGCCAGTCAGCCACCCGCTGCGCGGTCGCCGGGTTATCGCAGAGCGCAAACAGCGTCGGTCCGGAACCGGAAATANNAGCCCCGCCGCCAGTCGCGGCTGGCGCGAATAACAGGCATGAATAAAACCCGCCAGATGACGCCCGTGGGCAATACAATCCTGACGGCGATACTGCGCCGGTAAAATCGCCCGCGCTTCGGCGGTCGACACTTTAATGCCCGGATAGGCCAGCACCCACAACCATTCATCAAAGCCTGGCACCTGCTGGCTGATAATGTCACCCTCTTCGAGGATCAGCTGCATGCCGCCCAGATAGCACGGCGCGACGTTATCATAATGAATGCTGCCGGAAATACGCCCTTCAAGTTCGCCCATCAGCGCCAGCATTCGGTGTTCATTCAGCGGCTTACCGCAGTGTTCGTTCATCGCCACCAGCGCCGCGACCACCGAACAGGCACTCGAACCAAGACCTGAACCAATCGGCATATTTTTTTCTAACGTCATGGTGACCGGCACCGTTTTGCCAATCTCCTGACAGAAACGCTCCCAGCATTGCCAGACAATATTCTCTTGCGGATTAGCCGGCAACTTGCTGGCAAAGTGGCCCGCGTTGATCAGACTGAAATGGTCTGCGGCGTCAACGGAAACATTGTCGCCCAGCGGCGTACCGTCGACCGGCGTCACCGCCGCGCCAAGCACATCAAACCCCACGCTCATATTGGCACTGGAGGCCGGGGCATAGACTTTCACCATCTTAAACTCCTAACTTCCATGATAAGGTGCGCAGCAGATCGGCAAACACACCGGCCGCGGTCACGTCGTTGCCCGCGCCATAGCCGCGCAGGATCAGCGGCAGCGGCTGATAATAGTGGCTGTAAAAGGCCAGCGCGTTTTCGCCGTTTTTGACTTTATACAGCGGATCGTTACCGTCCACGTCGGCGATTTTCACCCGGCAGACGCCATCGTCCTCAATGTTGCCAACATAGCGCAGGACTTTCCCCTCATCACGCGCTTTTTCAATACGTGCGGCAAAAGCGGCGTCCAGCGACGGCAGGCGCGCCATAAAGCTGTCGACGTCGCCCGAGATATCAAACCCTTCCGGTAGCACGGGCTCCACCACGATATCGCTGAGCTCCAGATTACGGCCGTTTTCACGGGCGAGGATCAGCAGCTTACGCGCCACGTCCATTCCGGAAAGATCGTCACGCGGATCCGGCTCGGTATAACCCATTTCACGCGCCAGCGTTGTCGCTTCAGACAGGCTCATGCCCTCATCCAGCTTGCCGAAAATAAACGACAGCGATCCTGACAGAATGCCGGAGAAGCGTTGCAGCTCATCGCCCGCACTGAGCAGGTTTTGCAGGTTTTCAATCACCGGCAGCCCGGCGCCAACGTTAGTGTCATAGAGGAATTTGCGCCGCGAGCCTGCCGCCGCCTGGCGCAGTTCGTGGTAGTAGTTCATCGACGAGGTGTTGGCCTTCTTGTTCGGCGTGACCACGTGGAAACCTTCGCGCAGGAAATCAGCGTACTGATCCGCCACCGCCTGGCTGGAGGTACAGTCGACGATCACCGGGTTCAGCAGGTGGTACTCTTTCACCAGTCGAATCAGACGACCGAGGTTGAATGGCTCTTTCGCCTCCGCCAGCGCCGCTTTCCAGTTTTCCAGATTCAGCCCATGGACGCTGGTCAGCAGGGCTTTCGAGTTCGCCACGCCGCAGACGCGCAGATCGATATGTTTGTCTTTGAGCCAGGTTTGCTGACGCTTGAGCTGCTCCAGCAGTGCACCGCCGACGCCGCCAACGCCAATCACGAACACCTCAATCACCTGATCGGTGTTGAACAGCATCTGATGCGTGACGCGTACGCCGGTGGTGGCGTCATCGTTGTTAACGACCACCGAGATCGAACGCTCTGACGACCCCTGCGCGATAGCCACGATATTGATATTGGCGCGGGCCAGCGCGGCAAAGAATTTGGCTGAGATCCCACGCAGGGTACGCATACCGTCGCCGACCACAGAGATGATCGCCAGACGCTCCATGATCGACAATGGCTCCAGCACACCCTCTTTCAGTTCGAGGTAGAACTCATCTTCCATTGCCTTTTTCGCGCGACCGCAGTCGCCCTGCGGCACACAGAAGCTGATGCTGTATTCAGAAGACGACTGGGTAATCAGCACCACGGAAATGCCCGCGCGCGACATGGTTGCGAACACGCGCGCCGCCATCCCGACCATCCCTTTCATGCCAGGACCCGAGACGTTGAACATCGCCATGTTGTTGAGATTGGAAATCCCCTTCACCGGCAGACCGTCTTCGTCGCGGCTGGCGCCAATCAGCGTGC
Source organism: Trabulsiella odontotermitis (assembly GCF_001188485.1). Classification (GTDB taxonomy): domain Bacteria; phylum Pseudomonadota; class Gammaproteobacteria; order Enterobacterales; family Enterobacteriaceae; genus Trabulsiella; species Trabulsiella odontotermitis_A. The sequence continues at coordinate 98,643 of NZ_JNGH01000105.1, read as the reverse complement.
CTGGCGCCTGCGGATTGCCGGTATTTTTGATAAGGCAAGGGATCTGGAACTGGGCGATAGGCGCGATGGTCCGCGGATGCAGCACTTTGGCGCCAAAATAGGAGAGCTCCATCGCTTCCTGATACGACATCGACTTCAGCAGGCGCGCATCCGGCACCTGGCGCGGGTCACAGGTATAAACACCGTCAACATCCGTCCAGATTTCACAACAGTCGGCGCGCAGGCAGGCCGCCAGTACTGCCGCCGAGTAATCGGAGCCGTTACGCCCCAGCACCACCAGTTCGCCTTTCTCGTTGCCCGCCATAATGGCGATAGAGAGTTTTTCGCCGCGGCAGATGATCGCCGCGTTGACGCTGTCCGGGCATTGCCCGAGCAGGCTGATACCATGCAAAACGTGTTTAATCTGAGCGAATTCTTGTTCGACGAAGAGTTTCAGTTGCGCCAGGGGAAATCCTGGCTGGGCATCGGCAAGACCCTGAAGAAGTTCGGCAAAAATGCGTTCGGCGTCGCTGATATTATTGAGCGCGTCCTGGCCGCCAATGGTTTTTTCAATCATCGCCACCAGGTGGTTAGTGATTTTGGCCGGGGCAGAGAGCACGGTTGCTACCTGCCCCTGCCTTGCGTTGCTCTCAAGAATATCGGCAACCCGCAGAAAACGCTCCGCATTCGCCACTGATGTACCGCCGAACTTCAACACTCGCATGGTCATACCCCTTGATCTTTGGACGAAAAAAAAGCCCGCACTGTTCAGGTGCGGGCTTTTTTCTTTATTTCCTGTACGCGTCAGCCCGCACCGTTACCTGTGGTAATGGTGGTGGTGGTGATAATGGTGATCATCATGCTGATGCGAATCATGTTGTTGTGTGCTCTGTATAGTTATCTGTCTGTGCAGTACCTATATTGGTTAAAGTATCTGCCTGCTTAAGTCAACGAATTTTTACATTTGTCACGTTCCGTAATCACTTCAGTATTCGCTGAGTCTCACCTGATATTTAACCGCATTGACCGAAATCATGACTTGTAAACAGACCATGCCGCCATAACGAAACGACAATGCGATATTTTATTCTGAGAGATTTTTTTCTATATCATGCAGCAAACGGTGCAGCATTGCCGTGTCGCGCTGCTCAAGCAGCCCCAAACGCTGTTGTAACCAGTCGGCCAGTTTGATGTCGCCCGCCACCCCGAGACGATCGAGCAGCGCCATGGCGCGTGACCGTAACGCCTGAAGCTGATTGTCCTCGCCAGACGTTACCGGCGCTGATGAATTATGCGTCAATGCCGAAAGCTGATAGCAATATACCATCACCGCCTGACCCAAATTTAACGACGGGTAATCCGCTACCATCGGCACACCGGTGAGCACGTCCGCCAGCGCCAGCTCGTCGTTGGTAAGGCCGGAATCTTCCCGCCCGAACACCAGCGCGGCATGGCTCATCCATTGCGATTTTTCCTGTAAAAGCGGGACTAATTCCTGCGGCGTGGCGTAGTAATGAAAGCGTGCGCGGCTGCGCGCCGTGGTCGCGATGGTAAAATCCACGCCCTGTAACGCGTCGGCGAGCGTCGCGTAAGTGGTTGTATTTTCTAGGATATCGCCAGAACCGTGCGCTACCCACTGGGCGGCCGGTTCGAGATGCGCCAGGCTATCGACGATGCGGAGATCGCGAAAACCCATGGTTTTCATCGCCCTTGCGGCGGCACCAATATTTTCTGCTCTTGCTGGAGCCACCAGCACGATGGATAAATGCATTTTTCATTCTCTGCGTTTTCTTCACGGCGATCAAAATGTGATGCGGCTCAACATATTGCGCAGCGCGAATTTACAAAATTGCAACAAAAATCACTGAAATAGTGTTTCTTAACATATAAAAAACGCTAAACTATTATCTGATAATAATCCGGGTTATAATGTTAACAGAAGCTTTATATCCCTATGTTTATTAATGATATTGTCATAAACTCCGAAAACCATACATAGGATTCGCCCCCTTAATTAGTTAGGCTGTGCAACTAATTAAAATGTTGAAAAATTGTGATAACCGATAGCATTTTGCTGCAGGGATTTCACTAGAGTGTTAACGTGCTACAATTGAACTTGATATATGTCAACGAAGCGTAGTTTTATTGGGTGTCCTGTGTCTCTTAGCCTGTTATGTTGCTGTTAAAATGGTTAGGATGACAACCGTTTTTGACACTGTCGGGTCCAGAGGGAAACTACCCACGACCAAGCTAATGATGTTGTTGACGTTGATGGAAAGTGCATCAAGAACGCAATTACGTACTTTAGTCATGTTACGCCGTTCATGTTAATTTGCGACATGTACCAGGCAGGTCAGGGACTTTGGTACTTCCTGTTTCGATTTAGTTGGCAATTTAGGTAGCAAACATGCAGACCCCGCACATTCTTATCGTTGAAGACGAGTTGGTAACACGCAACACGTTAAAGAGTATTTTCGAAGCAGAAGGCTACGATGTTTTCGAAGCGACCGATGGCGCGGAAATGCATCAGATCCTATCTGAAAATGACGTCAACCTGGTGATCATGGATATCAACCTCCCAGGGAAAAATGGCCTTCTGCTGGCGCGTGAACTGCGCGAGCAGGCGAACGTTGCGCTGATGTTCCTTACCGGTCGCGACAACGAAGTGGATAAGATCCTCGGTCTGGAAATCGGCGCCGATGATTACATCACCAAGCCATTCAACCCGCGTGAACTGACTATCCGTGCCCGCAACCTGCTTTCCCGTACCATGAATCTCGGTACCGTGAGCGAAGAGCGCCGCAGCGTTGAGAGCTACAAGTTCAATGGCTGGGAGCTGGATATCAACAGCCGTTCACTGATTAGCCCTAACGGCGACCAGTACAAACTGCCGCGTAGCGAATTCCGCGCGATGCTGCACTTCTGTGAAAACCCAGGCAAGATTCAGTCACGTGCTGAACTGCTTAAGAAAATGACCGGCCGTGAGCTGAAGCCGCACGACCGTACCGTTGATGTCACCATCCGCCGTATTCGTAAACACTTCGAATCGACGCCGGACACCCCGGAAATCATCGCCACCATTCACGGCGAAGGTTATCGTTTCTGCGGTGACTTACAGGAATAATCCTGCACACATAAAGAAAAAGGCGCCTGACGGCGCCTTTTTTCATTTCCACACTCTTAACTCATCACTCTCAGGCATGGCGGGCTTCGCTTTCGGTTTCGATAGCGAATACCAGTCGAAATGCCGCGTCAGGAACATCACCGCGCTCAGCGCCGCCAGCAGCACGCCGGTGCCCAACAGCAGCGCGCTGTCTTCAGAACGCAGCAGCACCCACATCACGCCATCCAGCATCAGCAGCGCCGCGGTGAACAGCAGACTGTTGCGCCACCCTTTCAACACCGCCTGCAGATAAATACCGTTGATGAAGGCCCCGGTCAGGCTGGCGGCAATCCACGCACGGGTAAAGCCAATATGTTCCGACAGCGCCAGCAGCACCAGGTAAAACATCACCAGCGACAGCCCCACCAGGAGATACTGCATCGGGTGCAGACGCAGCGCCGTCAGGGTTTCGAATACAAAGAACGCCATAAAGGTTAGCGCAATCAGCAATATCGCGTATTTGATTGCCCGATCCGTCAGTTGATACTGATCCGCAGGTGTCGCAACCGACACGCTGAACGCCGGCAGTCCGTCCCAGGAGACGCGATAGCCACGGTTAAACTGGCTACCCAGATCGGTAGCGAACCAGCTGCTCTGCCAGCGCGCGCTGAATCCTTTATCATTGATTTCACGCTGGACCGGCAGGAAATCACCGAGGAAGCCCGGGTGCGGCCAGTTGCTGGTCAGCGCCAGTTCACTGTTACGCCCGACAGGCACAACGGAGAAGCTTCCCGTTCCGTTCAGATTCAGGGTCATCGACAGCGAAAGCGTTTTAGCGCCGAGCGTCGCGACGGAAAGCGGTATATGCAACCCCGGTAAATCGCCATGCAGTCCACTGCCCGGCTCGACCGTCACCGGCACGCCGTTCAGCTCNAGAAACGGCTCGCCCAGCGTGACGTTATCTTCCGCCAGCGCCTCCAGCTTGCTGCGGTCAAACTGCGCTTTTACCGCCAGCGCGGTATGCCAGATTTGCCCTTCATAGATGCCAATCTGACGGGATTCGACATTTTGCTTACCCTCCACCGCCAGCGATTCCGGCAGCCAGTAGCGGTAATACATACGCTTACGCACCACTTTTTTGTCATCCTCTACCTCGGTGTAAACCTCGGTAGCAGGAACGGCAATCAGCGGGCCAATCAGCTTCTGCGGCCCGCTGGTACTTTGCCGTAAGCTGTCTTCCACCAGAGAACGATAGCTCGCGCGTTCAGACACCAGATTGCTGACCATCATTAAGGGAACCAGTAATAAACCGACGCAGCCTATCAGCGTGGCGATTTTGAAAAACAGGGGGGATTTAAACATAGCCTTCTCCTTTTTATGATGCTGGCAGGATATCGGGGCTATGTGGGGAGAATTTGAAGTTATGTGAAGGGACGGTGAAGTCGCAGCATCGCCCTGACGCCACCGTCCGGCAGGTTGATTAGCTGGATGTCGCCCTGGTGCAGACGCGCCACTTCCTGGACGAACGCCAGCCCCAGGCCGCTGCTCTTCTGGCCATTTTCACGCGGCAGAGAATAGAAGCGTTCAAAAATACGCCCAAAGGCGTAGTCGGGAATACCGCTGCCGGTGTCGGTGACGCTAAGACTGATTTCGTTGTCCTGCCTCTCGGCTCGAAGCGTAATAACGCCACCTGCCGGGGTAAAGTCGATGGCATTATCCAGCAGATTTCCCAGCGCCTGCTCCAGCAGTTCTTCATCGGCGGTCACGTCACTCGTCTGCACATCGCGTTGCAGTGCAATCCCCTTCGCTTCCAGCGCCACGCTGCGCGACTGCGCAAGCCGCGCAAACAGCGGTTCGAGTTCAACGGTAAGCTGGGGGATGTCGGCACGGTTTTCCAGCCGCGCCTGCGCCAGCAGCTTTTCTACCAGCGACTGCATGCGCGTATTCTGCACCAGAATGTTATCGCTAAACCGGGAGACAACCTCCGGCGGCGGCAGCTCTTTGAGGATCTCCGCCGCGCCGCGAATGGCGGCCAGCGGGCTTTTCAGTTCATGGGTCAGGGCATAAACATACTGTTCGATGTAGTTCTTGCCTTCCAGACGCAGNTTACGCAGCTCGCTGCTGCCGACGTCCGGTAACGGCAGCGCGTTATTTTGGGTGACCGAATCGGCATAGCGCGAAAGCTTGCCGATCGAACGGTTGATCCACCACACCATTCCCGCCCCGACCAACAACGCGATACCCAGCAGTGCGCCGCCCGCCCACAGCATGCGCCGTTCGCTGCGCTTAATCACCGGCGCCACCGCGCTGTTCGGTTTGCCAACCGAAATCACGCCGATGATGCGGATGATGCGCCGGTTTTCCAGCACCGGCGCAGCAACATACATCACCGAACTGTCGGGATCGGCGGGGTCGCGCGCCGTACTGCGGGCGCCGTACTGACCGCGCAGCGTCAGCCAGACGTCATTCCAGCGCGAGTAATCCTGCCCGACGGCTTTGCCTGCGGAATCAAACACCACCACGCCGTTTTCATCGGTCATGTAGACGTGATATTCGTTACGGACTTTATTGATGCCGCCAATGTTCGCGCGGAACGGGCGATGCTGTAATTCGTCGAACGCCTCCGCCAGCCTGCCATGCGCCGGATCGCCGGATTGCAAATCGTCCCGCGCCAGCGCCGCCAGCAGGGTGGCGGTGTCGATAAGCGTGCCTTCTGTCGCCCGCCGCACGCCTGGCTTTATCTCTTTTACGAAGATGAACAGCACAAACCAGGCGGCAATCGCCACAATCAGGAAATACCCCAGCAGCAGCCGCATCCCGATCCGCATCAGTGCATCCCCAGGCTATAGCCGAGGCCGCGGTGGGTGCTGATCGGCGATACATCAGGATTGATGGCGCGAAGCTTGGCGCGCAGCGTTTTGATGTGCGTATCTACAGTGCGATCGAAACTCTCCTGATCGTCGCCCCAGACCTGGTCCATCAGTTGCTGGCGGGAGAAGACACGCCCGGGCGACAGCAGCAGCGTTTTCAGCAGCAGGAATTCGTAACGCGTCAGCTGCAATGGCTGTCCGCACCAGTCAACGTGCGCCGCGGCTTCATTCAGCTCAAACTGACCAATGCGCAGCACCGGCGGCGGGGTGGCGAATTTTTGCAGACGGCGCAAAATGGTGCGCACTCTGGCGCATACTTCGCGTGGAGAAAAGGGTTTGGCGACGTAATCGTCAGCGCCGATTTCCAGCCCCAGCAGCTTATCAACCTCATCATTGCGCGCGGTCAGGAACAGCACTGGCAGGCCTGGCGCCTGCGCCAGCAGCCGACGACACAGCTCAAATCCGCTGATATCCGGCAAGCCCACGTCGAGGATCGCCAACGCCGGCAGGGACATGTGCGCCGCGTCCAGCACAGGTAAACCGCGCTCAAACGCCTTCACCCGAAAGCCTTCCTGCTGGAGCATATAAATCAGCGTGTCGGCAATGCCAATCTCATCCTCAACCAGCCAGATCAGGGGTTGTTCCATACGCTATCCCGTTACTGTGACCACGGCATGATCGGCACCGCGCTGAGGGCGTTTTTCGGTGAACCTTCCACCACTCTGTCGGAGTAGGTCAGGTAAATCAGCGCGTTACGTTTAGCATCATAGAAACGCACCACCTGCAGCTTTTTAAACACCAGAGAGGTCCGTTTCTGGAACACCACATCCCCCTGCGCTTTGCCGTTTTTGATCTTGTCACTGACTTCAATCGGCCCGACTTGCTGGCAGGAGATCGCGGCATCGGCAGTATCTTCCGCCAGCCCTAAGCCGCCTTTGATACCGCCGGTTTTGGCGCGGCTCAGGTAACAGGTGACGTTTTTGACATCCGGATCGTCAAACGCTTCAACGACAATCTTATGGTCCGGACCAAACATCTTAAAGACGGTGTCGACGGAACCAATCTGCTCCGCATGCGCGGCCTGGCCCATAACGCAAAGAACTATTGCTACGATCAAACTCTTATATTTCATATTGTTACCATTTCTAAAAATTGAGCTGCGCAATTATTCAACATTTCAGCAGAAAATACATAGAGATCACAGCGTTAGGATAATTATGCCCGAATTATGTTCAGAATCGCACTTAAGAACAAAAAAAACACTGAATGCTAAAACTTCAAACAATGTTATTATCCGCTACCTTATTATCAGGCATCTGCGATTAAGGACGAGGACTTTATATGGATCAGGCAGGAATTATTCGCGATCTCCTTTCCTGGCTTGAGGGCCATCTGGATCAGCCTTTGTCACTGGATAATGTGGCAGCCAAAGCGGGATATTCCAAGTGGCACCTGCAGAGAATGTTCAAGGACGTTACCGGCCATGCCATTGGCGCTTATATCCGCGCGCGTCGTCTGTCCAAATCCGCCGTTGCCCTGCGCCTGACGGCACGTCCTATCCTGGATATCGCCTTACAATATCGCTTTGATTCACAACAAACGTTTACCCGCGCCTTTAAGAAACAGTTCAACCAGACGCCCGCGCTGTATCGCCGTTCGCCGGACTGGAGCTCGTTTGGCATGCGTCCGCCGCTGCGTCTGGGCGAATTTGCGATGCCGAAGTATGAATTTGTTACGCTGCCGGACACGCACCTCGTCGGGATTACCCAGAGCTACACCTGTAAACTGGAAGAGATTTCTGATTTCCGTAATCAGATGCGCGTGCAGTTCTGGCGTGAATTCCTCAGCAATACCCCGTCGATTCCCCCGACGCTGTACGGGTTACACGAACCGCGCCCGAGTAAGGATAAAGACGACGAGCAGGAGGTGTTCTACACCACCGCGCTGACGCCGGAACTGGCGAACGGGCACGTCCAGAACACGCATCCGGTGACGCTGGAAGGCGGGGAATATGTGATGTTCATCTATGAAGGGTTGGGAACCGGGCTGCAGGAATTTATTCTGACGGTCTACGGCAGTTGTATGCCGATGCTCAACCTGACGCGCCGCCGTGGCCTGGATATCGAACGCTTCTTCCCGGAAGATGAAGCAAAGGGACAGGAACCGCCAATTCAACTGCGCTGCGAGTACCTGATCCCTATTCGTCGCTAGTCGCGGTTAACGCTGCAGCTCATCTAACGCAGGGGCATCAAGATGCGAGACGTCCCCTGCAGTCTCAACGACCCATCCTGACGCCAGCCACGGGCTCTGCTGATAATCCACGCGGGAAATCGAACAGTTACGTAAACGTAAACGGCGTTCGGCATAGGCCGGAAGCCCGAGGATCGTACTGACGAGGCAGCCCAGCGCCATGCCGTGGCTGACCAGCAATGGGCGGCTCCCTTCCGGCAGCTCAAGGCAGGAGACCAGCGCGGCGTTCATACGGTTGCCCAGCTCCTGCATCGATTCGCCATCCGGAATGCGACCGTCCGGCGTGCCGTTGACCAGTTGACGGCGCCAGCCCTCTTCCTCTTCGGTCAGCGATTCAATGCGGCGTTTTTCCAGCACCCCCATGTCCAGCTCACGCAGGCGCGCGTCAAGCGTGACACTACATCCGCAGGCTTCGGCGATGATCTCAGCCGTGCGGCGCGTACGCCCTAAATCGCTGGAGATGATATGAGTGATGCCTAATGTTCTGGCGCGTTCACCCACCTGCCAGGCCTGTTGCTCACCTTTCTCGGTCAGCGGACTGTCGGACTGGCCCTGAATGCGTCGCTCGGCGTTCCACTGCGTTTCACCGTGGCGAACAAGGTATACCTGTAACATGCTTTTTATCCGTTATACTGCGATGACAATTTCTTTGTAATGATATCTTGATTATGCACCATGTTGTCTCAGCAACCACCAATCCTGCCAAAATTCAGGCGATTCTTGCCGCTTTTACCGAGATTTTCGGCGAAGGATCCTGCCATATTGATGCTATCTCCGTCGAGAGTGGCGTACCGGAACAGCCGCTTGGAAGTGACGAAACGCGCGCTGGCGCACGGAATCGCGTCGATAATGCCCGCCTCGCTCGCCCGGACGCCGATTTCTGGGTGGCGATAGAAGCCGGTATCGACGAGGGCAGCACCTTCAGTTGGGTGGTGATTGAAAACCGCGAACAGCGCGGCGAAGCGCGTTCCGCCACGCTTCCCCTGCCGAAGGTCATTCTGGATAAAGTGCTTGCCGGTGAGGCGCTGGGGCCGGTGATGTCACACTACACCGGCATTGATGAGATTGGCCGCAAAGAAGGCGCGATTGGCGTGTTTACCGCAGGCACGTTGACCCGCAGCAGCGTTTACCACCAGGCCGTGGTGCTGGCGCTCAGCCCGTTTCACAACGCCATTTATCGCTGAGTGCCTGGCAGCGTCTCTTCGAGCCACTGACGCAGCTCCGCCGGTGCCGACTTCAGGCTGTTTGACCCGCGCGTGATGGTGGCAATGCCCGCGCCAAGCTCGCTTTTCAGCTCGCGCTGGCTCATTTCGCCACGTAAAAGCTCCTCAATAATGCGCACGCGCGTGCCCAGCGCTTCGCGCTCATCGGGCGTCAACATCAGGCTGAGCAGCGGAAGATGCAGATCGGCGCTGTACGCCTGGCGAAGCAACTCCACAAAACGAAGCCATTCCTGATGGCGCTGTTCGGTCACCGCCGCTGAATAAGGGGATTGCTGATTCATGTCAGGTCACCATGTCAGGGTGGGCAGCGAGATTGCCGCCCACTATTTGTACTCTTCAACGAGTACAAAGCATAACATACTCCCTTCGAATCAGTAACGCTGGCGCCATTCCGAATCGCTCAAAATCACCGGTTTGTCGCCCATGAAGTAGCGATAGTAGGCGTCATACGCCAGCACGTTCTTCACATAGCTGCGGGTTTCCGAGAATGGAATGCTCTCGACAAAGGCCACTGCATCAATGCGTCCCGCGCTGTTGCCGCGCCACGTCCGTACGCGACCCGGACCCGCGTTATATGCCGCCGAAGCATAAATGCGATTATTCCCAAACTGCTCGTAGACGTACTGCAGATAGCGCGTGCCAATGTTGATATTGGTTTCAGGATCGAGCAGTTGGCTCTGGCTGCTGTAACCCGGGATGTTGAACATTTTCACCGTATGGCTGGCCGTCGCGGGCATCAGTTGCATCAAGCCCGTCGCGCCGACCGGCGAACGCACTTTCGGGTTCCAGGCGCTTTCCTGCCGCGAAATCGCCATTGCATAGCTCTGCGAGATGTCCTTGTCGCGGGTGTAACGCGCGTAGAGATCTTTATAGGCCAGCGGGAAGCGTTCCTGCAAGTTATCCCACAGTTTCCCGGCAATGGTCGCCTGCACGCTGAGATCCCACCAGTCCTGGTCGAAAGCGTAACGCGCCAACTGCGCCTGTTCGTTTTTCGTCCGGCTGCTGACCAGGTTGGCCCATTCGCTACGGGCGGTGTTATCCAGCCCCCAGTACATCAGTTCACGCACGCGTGCCATTTCCTGACCGTTGACCAGCAGCGGCGCAATGGTACCCTCGGCTTTTTCAACGCGCAGTGGATAATCTTCGCCGAGACGCTGAGCGGCCACCATCGGGTAGAAACCGCGCTGCTGCATCAGCGAGCGTAAAATCTCTTTGGCTTCAGCGTCGCGCCCGCGTTNNGCCGCGACAGCCAGGTGTTGAGACCCCGGCGATCGCCGATGCCAATCGCCATGCGCACGCGGCGCTCCAGCAGCGATGTGGATTGCGAGCGCATAATCGCGTCGTCACGCCAGCGCGCCTGTTCGCTGGTAACGTCGTTGCCCATCAGACGCCAGGCCACGATGTCGCGCAGTTCCTGCGTCTGCGCGTCATTCAACTGCTGCGCCTGTACCAGCGATGGGATCATCAGGCGGGCGTTTTCCGCATCCTGCCGCGCAACGCTGGCAAAGGCCACCGCCGCCATCTGGCGAGTGAAATCCGTTGCGCCGGTTGTACTGGCGAACGTCAGCACGTTCTGCGGATTATTGGCGAGATCGGTGACCGCCGCCGCGATGGTGAGATAATCGCCCGGCATCTGTGCCGCCAGCGCTTTCACCAGCCCGGTGTTGCCTGCGGTCATCGCCAGGCGGATGCGCTCCAGATACGCCAGTGGATCCTGCGTTCCTGACGAACGCCAGGCGCTGAAAAGTTTATCACAGGCGTTCGGCTGGCTCTTGCCGGTCAGCCACAGATCTTTCGCGCCCGCCCAGGCGTCTTGCGTCAACCCGACGCTGTATTTGGCGAAATAGTAGTTACATTGCGCTTCGGTGGTGCCCGGTTTTTCCGGGCTGAAGGCCAGCAGGCCACGCCAGTCTTCACGGCGCGCCAGCTCGTTCACAAAACGGTTTTGCAGCGTACGCGCCGGGGGTAACGTCGGGTTGGCGCGCACAAAATTGGTCACGGTAATCGCGGGTTCATTCATCAGATCGTCAGTGAGCTGACGGTATTCCAGATAGGGATACAGCGGATAGTCTTTCAGCGTGGGCATCAGTTGTGCAACCACGTCCATTTGCCGGTTATCCCACGCCTGTTTGACCTGGAGATAGCGGCTACGCTGTTCATCCAGTGAATCGGCATGCGCCAGGCTGTTTACTGACAGCAGGCAGACGCTGGCGGCCAGCAAACGCCAGGCCAGGGTTTTGGCTCTTTCCACACGCTCTTCCTCAATATAAAAATGCAGCATCGTGCCGCTTAGGGCCTATCTTATGCTAATCAGACATTGCCGAATGCGCCATGTTCCAGACACTTTTTTACCTTGCTGGGCTTAGCCTGCGAAAAAGGCTACACTTCGCCTTTGAAAACTTCCGATCAAAATAAAAGAGGCGAAGTCCAACGTGGCTCAATTCGTTTATACCATGCATCGTGTCGGCAAAGTGGTTCCGCCGAAACGTCATATTTTAAAAAATATCTCGCTGAGCTTCTTCCCTGGCGCAAAAATCGGTGTTCTTGGCCTGAACGGCGCCGGTAAGTCTACCCTGCTGCGCATCATGGCGGGCATCGATACCGATATCGAAGGCGAAGCCCGCCCGCAGCCTGGCATTAAAATTGGCTATCTGCCGCAGGAACCTCAGCTGAATCCTGAACAAACCGTGCGTGAATCCGTGGAAGAGGCGCTCTCTGAAGTGGTTAACGCTCTGAAACGGCTGGATGAAGTCTACGCGCTGTACGCCGATCCGGACGCCGATTTCGACAAACTGGCTGCCGAACAGGGCAAGCTGGAAGAGATAATCCAGGCACACGACGGTCATAACCTGAACGTGCAGCTGGAACGCGCAGCCGATGCGCTGCGTCTGCCGGAGTGGGATGCGAAAATCGCGAACCTGTCCGGGGGTGAGCGCCGCCGCGTGGCGCTGTGCCGCCTGCTGCTGGAAAAACCAGACATGCTGCTGCTCGACGAACCGACCAACCACCTGGACGCCGAATCCGTGGCCTGGCTGGAACGCTTCCTGCACGACTTCGAAGGCACCGTGGTGGCGATTACCCACGACCGTTACTTCCTGGATAACGTCGCCGGCTGGATCCTCGAACTTGACCGTGGCGAAGGCATTCCGTGGGAAGGCAACTACTCATCCTGGCTGGAGCAGAAAGACCAGCGTCTGGCGCAGGAAGCCTCTCAGGAAGCGGCACGCCGTAAATCCATTGAGAAAGAGCTGGAGTGGGTGCGTCAGGGAGCGAAAGGCCGTCAGTCGAAAGGCAAGGCGCGTCTGGCTCGCTTTGAAGAACTTAACAGCACCGAATACCAGAAACGCAACGAAACCAACGAACTGTTTATTCCACCTGGCGCGCGTCTGGGCGATAAAGTCGTTGAGGTCAACAACCTGCGTAAATCCTACGGCGATCGCCTGCTGATTGACGATCTGACCTTCTCAGTACCGAAAGGCGCGATTGTCGGCATCATCGGTCCGAACGGCGCGGGTAAATCAACCCTGTTCCGCATGATGTCCGGTCAGGAACAACCGGACAGCGGCAGCATCACCCTCGGCGAAACCGTGAAGCTGGCGTCGGTGGATCAGTTCCGTGACAGCATGGACAACAGCAAAACCGTGTGGGAAGAGGTTTCCGGCGGGCTGGATATCATGAAGATCGGCAACACCGAAATGCCGAGCCGCGCGTACGTTGGGCGCTTTAACTTCAAAGGCACCGATCAGGGTAAACGCGTGGGTGAGCTGTCCGGTGGTGAGCGTGGTCGTCTGCATCTGGCGAAGCTGCTGCAGGTGGGCGGTAACGTGCTGCTGCTTGATGAACCGACCAACGACCTGGATATCGAAACCCTGCGCGCGCTGGAAAACGCCCTGCTGGAGTTCCCGGGCTGCGCGATGGTTATCTCGCATGACCGTTGGTTCCTCGACCGTATTGCGACCCACATTCTGGATTACCAGGACGAAGGTAAGGTCGAATTCTTTGAAGGTAACTTTACTGAATACGAAGAGTACAAAAAACGCACGCTGGGCGCCGACGCGCTGGAGCCGAAGCGTATTAAGTACAAGCGTATTGCTAAGTAAGTGCCTGAGTGCCGGGTGGCGGCTTCGCCTTACCCGGCCTACGGTTACGTGCGGTTTGTAGGCCGGGTAAGCGTTAGCGCCACCCGGCTTTTTTCAACGCCCCACATAAAACCGCTTCACCTCATCAAACTGCATCGCAAAGTCGATATAGCGCATCAGCGCAGGCGAGTTCAGCTTACGGCTCGGGTAGGCCAGCCACAGGTCGTTCCCCTCCACGTTCCACTCAGACAGCACCTGAACTAACGCCCCTTTCTCAATCTTATCTTCCAGCAAAAAAGCGGGCAGCAGCGTGATCCCGGCACCAGCAATCGCACACTCGCGCGCGTAAACCAGGTTATCCGTCAGATGGGCGTTATCCGGCAAATAGCGATGATCCTCACTGCCGCGTTGCAATACCCACTCCGACCAGGCTTTGTGCGTAATACAGCGATGCTCCACCAGCTGACGAGGGTGTTCGAGCGGAGCAAAACGCGCGAGGTAATCCGGCGACGCCAGCATATAGCGCGGGCAGTGGCCGATCATGCGGCCGATCAGGGAGGAATCCTGCGGCTTACCGGTGCGCAGCGCCACGTCAAAGCCAGACTCCACCAGATCCACCACGTCGTCCGAAATCGAGACATCCAGCGACACGTCCGGGTAGCGGCGCTGAAACTCGGCGTTCATATGCGCCAGCAGCGTCGCCCCCAGCCCCGCCGGACAGGTAATGCGAAGCCTCCCACTCGGGTTATCCCGCAGGCGCTGAATGGCGTACTCCGCCCGCTCGCTGGCGGCCAGCATCTCCCGGCAATGCACCAGATAATGCTCGCCCGCAAAGGTCAGATTGAGCTTGCGCGTAGTGCGGTTCAGCAGCCGGATGCCCACCTGCTCTTCAAGCTGGCTGATGCGCTGGCTGACGCTGGACTTCGGCAGCCCGGCTTTTTGCGCGGCGGCGGTAAAACTGCCCATCTCGGCCACCAGCGCAAACAGCGCCATGTCATGTAGCTGTTTAAACATGATTGTTCATCCTGTGCGAACACTTCGTTCTTGATTGTCCATCTTATCACGCAGCTGACCACTTTATAGACTAGCCTCAACACAACGCATTCCATTGAGGAGCACACCATGTCAGTTAAAGCCATCGCCGTTAACCCAGAAAATCCCTCCACGTTTATTGAAATCAATCTGCCCCTGCCCGCGCCGGGCGAACACGATCTGCTGGTCGAGGTGAAAGCCGTTTCGGTGAACCCGGTGGATACCAAAGTTCACGCCGGTATCGCTAAAAGCGGTATTCAAACGCCGCGTATTCTCGGCTGGGATGCCAGCGGGATTGTCACCGCCGTGGGCAGCGCGGTGACCGGATTTAAACCGGGTGACGAAGTGTGGTACGCGGGGGACATCACCCGTCCCGGCAGCAACACCACCCACCAGCTTATCGACGCGCGCATTGTCGGACATAAGCCCGCCAGCCTCGACTGGGCGGCCTCTGCGGCGCTGCCCCTGACCGCGCTGACCGCCTGGGAAGGGCTGTTTGAACGCCTGAATATTCAGGATGCAGGATCGGAAAAAACGCTGCTGATCATCGGCGGCGCGGGCGGCGTCGGATCCCTTGCGATCCCGTTTGCGAAGCACAACAGCAAGGTGAAGATCGTCGCGACGGCATCACGAAAAGATTCCGCCCAGTGGTGTCGCGATCGCGGCGCTGATTTAGTGGTGAACTACCGGGATCTGAAAGGCGAGCTGGCAAAACAGGGCATCAGCTTTGTGGATTATATTTTTATTCTTAACGATACCGACGGGCACTGGGACGCGGTGAGCGAACTGATCGCACCGCAGGGGCATATTTGTTCCATCGTGGAGAATCAACACCCGCTGAACCAGGACAAGCTGAAATCCAAATCCGCCGCCCTGCACTGGGAGTTTATGTATACCCGCAGCATGTACCAGACCGAAGATATGGCGCGTCAGGGAGAGATCCTCAATGACGTGGCGAAGCTGGTGGATGACGGCGTGGTGGAAAGCTCGCTCAGCGAAACGCTGCACGGACTGAGCGTGGAAAGCATTACCGAGGCGCACCGCAAAGTGCTCGACGGGCATATGCGGGGGAAAGTGGTGGTTGCGTTCTGAGTGGTCTGATGCCCTCACCCCGACCCTCTCCCACAGGGAGAGGGAGGTTAAAGCTTACCCCTGCTCGCCCATCATCTCTTTCACCAGCTCCACGCAGCGCAGGAATCGCCCGTCGTAATCCGACTCTTCCACATGCACAAACTCAATGTTGTTGGCGTTGAGCATCTCCACCAGTAGCGCCTGAAACTCCTGCCGATCCACCGAACTGCCGAGGCTGCGCAGGCCATCCGCCACCCACGGCGTGTTATTTTCCAGCAGAATAACCAGGTGGAAACGGTATTCATCAATCAGCGCCTGCACAAACGGGTGCTCGCGCCCTTCGTATTTTTTACAGAACGCCTGCGTGGTGACGAAATCGGTATCGACAAACGCGACTTTATTGGCGTATTTGACCGCGAAATCAATATATTGCGCATGACCGAGCGCGATCTTGTCATAGTCGGAATACTGCAGCGCCATCTCATCACCACCGAGGTGCGAAAAGACATAATCGCGGCCATATTCCCAGGCGCTGGTGGTGTTGAAAATATTGGCGAGCTTGTTTACCAGCGTCGATTTACCGCTTGATTCGCCGCCCAATATCGCCACGGTGCGCACGAAAAACGGCTTCACTTCCGTTGGGATGTATTCCCAGTAGCGGAACGGGTTCTCGCGGATCTGCGCGCCGCTGATGTTCATGAAGGTACGTTTCGGATCGATAATCACCGTCTCAACGCCCAGATGCTTCAGATACTGCGGCGCATCGGCCTCTTCGGAGGTGTAAATCCAGTTCGGCGCGATCCCCTTCTCTTCCATGAAGGCATGAATGCCGCGGCTCCAGACGTCCCAGCCGTGTGGATAGGGCTCCATCCCCTCTTCATTGAAGGCGTGAATGCGGATGTTTTTCTGGTATTTAAAGGTTTGCAGCAGCCAGCGCAGGCGATCCGGCACGGTCGGCTGCTGGGACATGGCGCTGTCTTCGAACAGCTCGCGGTCGCGCGTGTCGTCATACCCCATAATGATGTGCAACTCATCGACCTGGCTACAGGCACGCTGAATCAGATAGATATGACCGGTATGCAGCGGATAAAACTTACCAAACACCACGCCGATATTTTTCTCACGACGCGGAAACTCAAGCCCCAGAAAACGGTGCAGCGCTTCCAGCTTTTGCGCGCTGGGGCTTTTAATTTTGGCATTCAACAGCTGGCTTAAATAGCCTTTGGTCATGCCGCTGGCATCCGCCACCTGCTGCAGGGTGCAGCCTTTCTGGCGGATGGCGGTTTTCAGATAGTCAAATGACGACATGAATGCCCCTCTGAAATGAAGTCGTGCTTTGTATTATAAGTCGTCAAAGACACTTAACGCATCAGAGAGTTTTTTAACACCAAAGACTTGCATCCCTTCCGGGACTTTTTTCGGCACGTTGGCGGCAGGTACAATCGCCCGCCGAAAACCGTGTTTGGCCGCTTCGGAAATCCGTTCCTGACCGCTCGGCACCGGACGAATTTCACCCGCCAGCCCGACTTCACCAAAGACGACCAAATCCTGCGGCAGCGGCCTGTCGCGCAGGCTCGAGACCATCGCCAGCAGCAGTGCCAGATCGGCGCTGGTTTCGGTGACCTTCACGCCGCCGACCACGTTAACGAAAACGTCCTGATCGGCCATCTGCAGACCGCCGTGACGGTGCAGTACCGCCAGCAGAATCGCCAGTCGGTTCTGTTCCAGCCCCACCGCCACGCGGCGCGGGTTAGCCATCATCGAGTGATCCACCAGCGCCTGAATTTCCACCAGCAGCGGGCGCGTCCCTTCCCATACCACCATCACCGAACTGCCGGAGGTTACTTCATCGCCGCGACTCAAGAAAATTGCCGACGGGTTGCTGACTTCACGCANGCGCCAAAGCGGTTCTTGTGGCTGCGCAGCGTACGAAAGCGGGAATCGGCGTCGCCGTCGAGCATTACCGAGCAATCGATGCAGTGCTCAAGCACTTTCGGCCCGGCCAGCGAGCCATCTTTGGTGACATGGCCGACCATCACGATCGCCACGCCGCGCGTTTTGGCGAACCGCGTCAAATAGGCGGCCGTTTCACGCACCTGCGCAACGCTGCCGGGGGACGACTGGATATCCGCCATGTGCATCACCTGAATGGAGTCGATGACCATCAGCTTCGGCTGTTCTTCGTCGGCAATCAGGCAGATTTGTTCGATGCTGGTTTCTGACAGCATATTGAGATTTGCCGTGGGCAAATTAAGACGGTGCGCGCGCATCGCCACCTGTTGCAGCGACTCTTCGCCGGTAACGTACAGAGTTTTCATCTGTTCAGCGAGGCGGCACAGCGTCTGCAGCAGCAGCGTGGATTTCCCCGCGCCGGGGTTGCCGCCAATCAGGATCGCACTGCCTGGCACAACGCCGCCGCCGAGCACGCGGTCAAACTCTTTAAAGCCGGTGGAGAAACGCGGCAGTTCTTCAAGGCTAATATCCGACAGCTTCTGGACTTTCGCCGGGCCACCGCTGCCCGCATAGCCGCTCAGACGCTCATTACGCGCCACTGTGGGCGAAGCGGCAATACGCACTTCGGTGATCGTGTTCCAGGCATGACAGGCGCTACATTGCCCCTGCCAGCGCGGATAATCCGCACCACATTCGTTACAGACAAAGGCGCGTTTGGGTGCTTTCGCCACAGAGACCTCTTACTTTTGATTCAGGCTGCCGGAGAGAATACAGAAGATCCCCATCAGGTCAGCGTGACGGATAGACACTTCCGTCTGTTCATTAACTTTTGGTTTGGCGTGATAGGCAATGCCCAGCCCGGCGGCTTTGATCATCGGTAGATCGTTGGCGCCATCGCCCACGGCGACCGTTTGCCCGTCCGGAATTTCATATTTTTCCGCCAGACGCTTCAGGGTATTGGCTTTGTATTTCGCATCGACAATATCACCGACCACGTGGCCGGTCAGCTTGCCGTCCATGATTTCCAGTTCGTTGGCAACCACGCTGCTGAGGTGCAGTTTATCGCGCAGGTAGTCAGCGAAGAAGGTGAAGCCGCCGGAGGCGATGGCCACCTTCCAGCCCAATGCCTGTAATTTCAGCACGAGTTGCGTCAGCCCAGGCATCAACGGCAAATCGTCACGAACCTGGCGTAGAATAGAGGCGTCGGCGCCCTTCAGCGTCGCCACACGGCTGCGCAGGCTGGCGGTAAAATCCAGCTCGCCGCGCATGGCGCGCTCGGTGACTTCCGCGACCCTGTCGCCGGTACCGGCTAATTTCGCGATTTCATCGATGCATTCGATCTGAATGGCCGTAGAATCCATGTCCATCACCAGCAGGCCAGGGCTTTTAAGGTGCGGGATTTTACCGAGCGGCGCAACGTCCAGCCCGGCGTCATGCGCCAGACGCGTCGCGCGTGGGGTCAGCGAACCCGCCAGGCGGATGACCTGATAATCCTCCACGCACCAGGCGGAGACGATCACCATCGCCGCCCCTAACGTACGCTGATAGGTCGTCAGACGTGTTTTATCAAGGCCGCGGCCGTACAACAGCCAGCCGCTGCGGCCAGCATGATAATCCAGCGGCATCACTTCGTCGCCGCTTAAAGAAAGCGGCAATCCGGGCCACAGAGAGACGTCTTCTGAGAGATCGCACCAGGTCAGACTGTTCGGCATTACAGCTCCACACATCAACAAACAGATAAGGAAATTAACGCATGAGGCTACCTTGTAACCAGCGCTTCTGGCAACATTAAGCTGCAAATTTTCAAAGGTGGAATATGGTTCGCGCAAAACTGAAATTCCGGCTGCATCGCGCCGTGATCGTTCTGATATGTCTCGCCACGCTCGTTGCCCTGATGCAGGGAGCGTCCTGGTTCAGCCAAAACCACCAGCGGCAGCGTAATCCGCAACTGGAGGAGCTGGCGCGGACGCTGGCCCGACAGGTGACACAGAACCTGGCACCGCTGATGCGCACGGATAATCCCGATGAAAAGCGGATCGCGCATATCCTGACGCAGCTGACGACCGAGAGCCGCATTCTTGATGCGGGCGTCTACGACGGTCAGGGCGATCTGATTGCCCGCGCCGGGGAAGGTGTCAACGTCCGTGATCGGCTGGCACTGGATGGCAAAAAAGCGGGCGGCTATTTTAATCAGCAAATCGTGGAACCGGTGCAGGGCAAAAACGGCCCGCTCGGCTATCTGCGTCTTACGCTGGATACCCACACGCTGCCAACGGAAGCCCGGCAGGTGGATAACACTACTAATATGCTTCGTCTGATGCTGCTGCTGTCGCTGGCGACGGGCGTGGTGCTGGCGCGTACCCTGCTGCGTGGCAAACGCACCCGCTGGCAACAATCCCCTTTCCTGCTCACCGCCAACAAATCGGTGCCGGAAGAGGATGAGAGCGAGAAGAAAGAAGGATGATAGAATCAGGGTTCGTTTCAGAAAGGAAATCTGCCATGTCGACGCTCCGTCTGCTTATTTCAGACTCATACGATCCCTGGTTTAACCTCGCGGTGGAAGAGTGTATTTTCCGCCAGATGCCCGCCACGCAGCGCGTGCTGTTCCTGTGGCGCAACGCCGATACGGTGGTGATTGGCCGTGCGCAGAATCCGTGGAAAGAGTGCAACACGCGCCGTATGGAAGAGGATAACGTGCGCCTGGCGCGTCGCAGCAGTGGCGGCGGCGCGGTGTTCCATGATCTGGGCAATACTTGCTTTACCTTTATGGCGGGCAAACCGGAATACGATAAAACCATTTCTACCGCCATCGTGCTGGAGGCGCTCAACGCGCTCGGCGTGACAGCGGAAGCCTCCGGGCGCAACGATCTGGTGGTCAAAACGCCGGAAGGCGATCGCAAAGTCTCCGGCTCCGCCTACCGCGAAACCAAAGACCGCGGCTTCCACCACGGTACGCTGTTATTGAACGCCGATCTCAGCCGACTGGCTAACTACCTGAATCCTGACAAGAAAAAGCTGCAGGCGAAGGGAATCACCTCCGTGCGTGGTCGCGTCGCTAATCTTATCGAACTGTTGCCGGGGATCACCCACGAGCAGATTTGCCAGGCGGTCACCGACGCCTTTTTCGCGCACTACGGCGAGCGCGTGGAAGCGGAGATCATCTCCCCGGACAAGACGCCGGATCTGCCCAATTTTGCCGAAACGTTTGCCCGCCAGAGCAGTTGGGAATGGAACTTCGGCCAGGCGCCTGCGTTCTCGCATCTGCTGGATGAGCGTTTTACCTGGGGCGGCGTTGAGCTGCATTTTGACGTTGAGAAAGGCCACATCACCCGTACGCAGGTGTTTACCGATAGCCTCAATCCGGCGCCGTTAGAAGCGCTGGCGGCACGGTTGCAGGGCTGTCTGTATCGGGCAGATATGCTGCAGCAGGAGTGCGATGCGCTGCTGGGAGATTTTCCGGAGCAGGAAAAAGAGTTAAGGGATTTGTCAGCATGGATTGCGCAGGCCGTGCGCTAGTAAAAAAGCCCGCTGGCGCTGCGCCAGCGGGCACAGACAAGACTTACTCTTTATCGCCCAGCAGAACGGATTCCAGCGCGATTTTGATCATGTCGTTGAACGTGGTCTGACGTTCAGCGGCAGAAGTCTGCTCGTGAGTGCGGATATGGTCAGACACGGTGCAGATAGTCAGCGCTTTCGCCCCGAATTCTGCTGCCACGCCATAGATACCTGCCGCTTCCATTTCCACGCCCAGAATGCCGTATTTCTCCATCACGTCGAACATGCTCGGGTCCGGCGTATAGAACAGATCGGCAGAGAAGATGTTGCCGACGCGCGCATCAACGCCCAGCGCTTTTGCCGCATCTACTGCGTTACGCACCATGCCGAAGTCCGCGATAGCGGCAAAGTCATGATCTTTAAAACGCAGGCGGTTCACTTTGGAGTCGGTGCAGGCACCCATGCCGATCACCACGTCACGCAGTTTTACGTCCTGACGCACCGCGCCGCAGGAACCCACGCGAATGATTTTCTTCACGCCGAAATCGGTGATCAGCTCTTTGGTGTAGATGGAGCAGGACGGAATGCCCATGCCGTGGCCCATCACGGAGATTTTGCGACCTTTGTAGGTACCGGTGTAACCCAGCATGCCGCGCACGTTGTTCACTTCGCGGAAGTCTTCGAGGAAAGTTTCTGCAATATGCTTTGCACGCAACGGATCGCCCGGCATCAGCACAACGTCTGCGAAATCACCCATTTCTGCGTTAATGTGTGGGGTAGCCATCTTCAATTCCCTTATTAGTATGTTGGTTTATGCCGGGTGGCGGCTGCGCCTTACCCGGCAATGACGTTAAAACATGGCCTTGCCATATTCCATGTCGGAAGTGCCAAAGTATTTCGCCAGCGTCTGACCAATATCCGCGAATGTTTCGCGGTGGCCCAGAGAGCCCGCTTTCACTTTCGGACCGTAAACCAGCACCGGGATGTGCTCGCGGGTGTGGTCGGTGCCTTTCCAGGTTGGATCGCAGCCGTGGTCGGCGGTCAGGATCAGCACATCGTCCTCACCCACCAGTTCCATCAGCTCCGGCAGACGACGGTCGAACAGTTCCAGACCAGCGGCATAGCCCGCGACATCACGACGGTGACCCCACGAAGAGTCGAAATCAACGAAGTTGGTGAAGACAATGGTCTTGTCGCCTGCTT
The DNA here is from genome assembly GCF_001188485.1 of Trabulsiella odontotermitis. Classification (GTDB taxonomy): domain Bacteria; phylum Pseudomonadota; class Gammaproteobacteria; order Enterobacterales; family Enterobacteriaceae; genus Trabulsiella; species Trabulsiella odontotermitis_A. The sequence goes on along the minus strand of NZ_JNGH01000105.1, from coordinate 76,385 downwards.
CTTTCATCTCTTTGAGGGTGGCGTCGAACAGCGCATCCAGCCCGGTGGCTTTCACTTTTTTAGTGATGCCGCAGTTGGCGTAGATATCGGCGATTTTACCCACGGACACCACCTGACCGTCTTTCTCGTCGACCAGTTTCTGCAGAATGGTCGGTGCCGGTGGTTCTACCGCCAGATCGTGACGGTTGCCGGTACGCTGGAAGTTCCCCGCTTTGTCGCCGATAAACGGACGCGCGATCACGCGGCCAATGTTGTAGCCGCCTTCGGTCAGCTCTTCACGGGCGATTTCACACAACTCATACAGCTTGTCGAGGCCAAAGGTCTCTTCGTGACAGGCGATCTGGAAAACTGAGTCCGCAGAAGTATAGAAAATCGGTTTGCCGGTTTTCATATGCTCTTCACCGAGCTGGTCGAGGATCACCGTTCCGGAGGAGTGGCAGTTGCCGAGGTAACCCGGCAGATTTGCGCGTTTCACCAGCTTATCCAACAGTTCCTGCGGGAAGCTGTTGTCGTGATCGGAGAAATAGCCCCAGTCAAACAGCACCGGTACACCGGCGATTTCCCAGTGACCCGACGGGGTATCTTTACCGGAAGAGAGCTCGTGCGCCCAGGCGTACGCGCCAATCACTTCCGCATTGCCGTCCGGGCCTGCAGCAATTTTACCGGTGGAGCCTTCGTGGGCTTTCGCCAGACCCAGACGGGTCAGGTTCGGCAGATTCAGCGGACCTTTACGACCGTTGTCAGCTTCCCCTTTGGCACAGGCTTCCGCGATATGGCCGAGGGTATCTGAACCCACGTCGCCAAAACGGTCAGCATCTTCAGTAGCACCGATGCCGAAGGAGTCCAGCACCATAATAAATGCACGTTTCATCAATCAATCTCCGTACTCTATGCGCTGCAAAAAAGCGATCAGATCAGTATATCGTTATTCGGTAATGCGGCGATAGACTGTTGGTGTCTCTTTTGGTGCTTTTTCANCCCCCCCACCACCCCCCCCGCCATACCCAGCGCGCGGGTATCCATCTGGCTGACGAACCCTTCAGTATCAGCGTAGACTGCTTTGCTCAGCGTCGCTGTCGGCAGATAACGACCATAATTTTCCACGAAGTCGGTGGGGCCTTTCTGCGCCGCGACCATGCGACCGAAGGTTTCCGCTGCTTTGCCGTTGTCGAGCACCGCCTGCAGTTTTGCGCGCGCCTCGGCGTCGTCTTTTGCCAGCTTGCCGGAGATCAGCATCTCCACGCACAGCGCCATGGTGACGTCGAACAGACGCGGGTTACGGTATTCGCCCGTCAGGAACTGCACCGCTTCGCGCACTTCGACGGCGTTACCGGCGCTGGACGCCAGCACCTGATTCATGTCGGTCAGCAGCGCTGTGGTACGTACGCCTGCGCCGTTAGCCACGCCAACAATCGCTTCTGCCAGCGCTTCAGAAAGTTCATAGGTCGGCATAAACGCGCCGCTGCCCACTTTCACATCCATCACCAGCGCGTCCAGCCCTTCCGCCAGTTTTTTGGCGAGGATCGACCCGGTGATCAGCGGAATGGAGTCCACCGTCGCGGTAATGTCGCGGGTGGCGTAAAAACGTTTGTCCGCCGGAGCCAGCGAGCTGGTCTGCCCGATAATCGCGACGCCGACGTCTTTGATAATGTCGCGGAAACGGTTGTCGTCCGGGAAGATGTCAAAGCCCGGGATCGCTTCCAGTTTGTCGAGCGTACCGCCGGTATGCCCCAGGCCGCGCCCGGAGATCATCGGCACGTAGCCGCCGCAGGCCGCGACCATCGGGCCGAGCATGAGGGACGTTACGTCGCCCACGCCGCCCGTGGAGTGTTTGTCCACAATCGGACCGTTCAGGTTCAGGCTCTTCCAGTCCAGCACGGTTCCTGAATCCCGCATCGCCATGGTCAGCGAGACACGTTCCGGCATGGTCATATCGTGGAAGAAAATGGTCATTGCCAGTGCGGCAATTTGCCCTTCCGAAATGGTGTTATCGCGAATGCCGTTGATGAAAAAGCGTATTTCTTCATCACTGAGTGCGTGACCNGATGCCCCGCCGCGAAAAGAGTATTAGTAGCTGCTTGCGCTTTTGCCGTCGCCGTGACCCAGCGCTTTCAGCAGGCTGGCCAGCAGGCTGGATGCACCGAAGCGGTAGTGACGAGAATCCGCCCAGTCGGCACCGAACAGTTCGTCGGCAATTGCGAGGAATTTCTGTGCGTCTTCCGCAGTACGCACGCCGCCCGCCGGTTTGAAGCCAACGGTTTTCTGTACGCCCATATCGCGGATGACTTCCATCATGATGCGCGCGCTTTCCGGCGTTGCGTTTACCGGCACTTTACCGGTTGAGGTTTTGATAAAATCAGCCCCAGCCTTGATCGCGATTTCAGAGGCTTTACGAATCAGCCCTTCTTCTTTCAGTTCGCCGGTTTCGATGATCACTTTCAGCAGCACGTTTGCCGCCGCGCAGGCGTCTTTACAGACTTTCACCAGGTCAAAACCGACCTGTTCATTGCCGGCGATCAGTGCGCGATACGGGAAGACCACGTCCACTTCATCAGCACCATAAGCAATCGCTGCGCGGGTTTCTGCCAGCGCAATGTCGATGTCGTCGTTGCCGTGCGGGAAGTTAGTAACGGTGGCGATACGCACATCCGGCGTACCCTGCGCGTTGAGGGTTTTGCGCGCAATCGGAATAAAACGCGGGTAGATGCACACAGCTGCCGTGTTGCCCACCGGCGTTTTCGCCTGATGGCACAGGGCGATCACTTTCGCATCGGTGTCGTCGTCATTCAGGGTAGTCAGGTCCATTAGTTTCAACGCGCGCAGGCTGCTTGCCGTTAAGTCGGTCATGTTTATCTCCGGATTTTCAATGTTCACCATGCGGGTCTGTGATAATTCTAACACTGACCCACGATTACACTTCGATCTTCATCACAGTTAGTGAAACTTACATTCATCATTGCATTTTCATAACGCGATTCAGATCACTATTTTTTGTCCACCAGGCGAAACTGGATCAAAAGTCCCACCCGGCCTTTTTCCTACAATGCCCCTCATCGCCCATGCGCCTGAGGAACCTGTATGTCTGATGCTTTCGAGCTACGTTGCCAGCAGATTGTGACCAGCTCACGCTTATCCCCTGAACAAAAGCGCCATTTTTTAGCGCTGGAGGCGGAAAACGCGCTTCCCTACCCGGCACTGTCCGCAGAAGCCCGTGCGGCGCTGGATGACGGGGTGATCTGCGATATGTTCGAAGGTCACGCACCGTTTAAACCGCGCTATGTTCTGCCTGATTACGCACGCTTTCTGGCAAACGGCTCAGAATGGCTGGAGCTGGAAGGGGCGAAAGATCTGGATGATGCGCTGTCGCTACTGACCATCCTTTATCACCACGTCCCTTCCGTGACCTCGCTGCCGGTTTATCTCGGGCATCTTGATGCGTTGCTGCAACCGTATGTTAGAATTCTAACACAAGACGATATCGACATTCGAATAAAACGTTTCTGGCGCTACCTCGACAGAACCCTGCCGGATGCCTTTACTCACGTCAATATTGGCCCGGCCGACACGCCGGTCACGCGTGCCATTCTGCGTGCGGACGCAGAGCTGAAGCAGACCGCGCCGAATCTGACCTTTATCTACGATCCGCTAATTACGCCGGACGATCTGCTGCTGCAGGTGGCGAAAAATATCTGTGAGTGCAGCAAACCACACATTTCCAACGGCCCACTCAATGATAGAATTTTCACAAAAGGCCAGTACGGCGTGGTCAGCTGTTACAACTCGCTGCCGCTGGCGGGCGGTGGCAGCACGCTGGTACGTCTGAATCTGCAGCAGGTTGCCCTGCGCAGCGACTCTATTGACGATTTTTTCACTCGCACATTGCCCTGGTATTGCCAGCAGCAAATCGCCGTTATCGATGCGCGCTGTGAATTCCTCTATCAACAATCAAACTTCTTTGAGCATAGCTTCCTGGTGCATGAAGGGTTGATCGATCCGCAACGTTTTGCCCCGATGTTCGGCATCTACTCGCTGGCGGAAGCGGTCAATGTGCTGTGCGAAAAAGCGGGGCTGGACGGCCGCTACGGCAAAGATGACGCGGCGAATGCGCTGGGCTATCGCATCAGCGAACAGCTCGCTGCGTTTGTCGAAAACACCCCGGTGAAATACGGCTGGCAGAATCGCGCCCTGCTCCATGCGCAGTCCGGTATCAGTTCCGACGTCGGCACCACGCCGGGTGCGCGCCTGCCCTATGGCGACGAACCCGATCCGATCACCCACCTGCGCACCGTAGCGCCGCATCACGCCTGGTATCCGGCGGGGATCAGCGACATTCTGACCCTCGACGAAACCGTCAAACGCAATCCGCAGGCGGTAATGCAGCTGTGCCTCGGGGCATTCAAATGCGGCATGCGCGAGTTCACGGCCAACGTCAGTGGCAACGTTCTGGTGCGCGTCACCGGTTATATGGTGCGTCTGTCCGATCTTGAGAAATACCGCGCCGAAGGTTCCCGCAGCAACACAACCTGGCTCGGTGAAGAGGCGGCACGCAATACGCGGATCCTGGAACGTCAACCGCGAGTGGTCAGCCATGAGCAGCAGATGCGCTTTAGTCAGTAACATCATCCCCTTCTCCTGCGTTGACGGGCCAGGGAGCCGTCTGGCGCTCTTCCTGCAGGGCTGCAATTTGCGCTGCCGGAACTGCCACAATCCGTGGACCATCGGCCGCTGCGACGACTGCGGCGAATGTGTGCCGCACTGCCCGCATAGCGCGCTCACTGTGCAGACGGGCCGGGTGATCTGGCGCGAGGCCAGTTGTCAGCAGTGCGATACCTGCCTGCAGCGTTGTCCGCAGCAGGCCACGCCGATGGCGCAGACGCTGGACATAGAAAATCTCATCAGCCACATCACTGCCGCTGAGCCATTTATTGAGGGGATCACTGTCAGTGGCGGCGAGGCGACCACTCAGCTTCCGTTTGTGGAAGCCTTGTTCCGGCGCGTGAAACAGACGCCTGCCTTGCGCCATCTCACCTGTCTTCTCGACAGCAACGGCGAGCTGAGTATCTCAGGGTGGGAAAAACTGCGACCGGTATGCGATGGTGTGATGGTGGATCTCAAAGCCTGGGGCGACGATCATCACCGCTGGCTCACCGGACGCGACAGTGCGCGCATCAAAGCCAGTATCCGCTGGCTCGCGCAGCATCACCTTCTGACCGAACTGCGTCTGCTGGTGATCCCGGAACACAGCGATTACCTGACGTCCATTGCGCCACTGAGCGCATTTATCGCGGAGCTGGGCGATGTGCCCGTGCGTCTTAATGCGTTTCATGCTCATGGGGTGTACGGCGAGGCGAAAAACTGGCGGAGCGCCCGGCCAGACGACATCAAGACGCTGGCCGATGCGCTACAGGCCAGGGGGATAACGAGGCTTATCCACCCGGCGCTGTATTTATAGTGCGAGGAAAACCCCGGCGATGGTAGCGCTCATCAGGTTGGAGAGGGTACCGGCCGCAACAGCCTTCAGCCCCAGTTGAGCGATATCATGACGACGGTTTGGTGCCATGCTACCCAGGCCGCCAATCAGAATGGCGATGGACGACAAATTAGCAAAGCCGCACAGAGCAAAGGAGATAATGGCCTTGGTGTGGCCGGAAATCNCCCCCCGCCACGGCAGCATCCTCTTTCAGATACTCACCAAAGTTCATGTAAGCCACAAACTCGTTGATGATCAGCTTCTGACCGATGAATGACCCGGCGACGGTCGCTTCATGCCACGGTACGCCGATGAGCCAGGCAATCGGTGCAAACACCCAGCCAAGCAGCAATTGCATGGAAAGCTGCGGATAATCAAACCAGCCGCCGATGCCGGAAAGAATACCGTTCAGCAGCGCAATCAGCGCGACGAATGCCAGCAGCATTGCTCCCACGTTCAGCGCCAGTTGCATCCCCGATGCCGCCCCGGACGCGGCCGCATCCAGCACGTTGGATGGACGGTCGATATCGTTGCCCTGCGCTTCAAGGTTCGGCGAGTCGTTCGGGGTTTCGGTTTCCGGCAGCATGATTTTGGCGAACAGCAGGCCGCCCGGTGCCGCCATAAACGACGCGGCAATCAGATACTCCAGCGGCACGCCCATTTGCGCATACCCGGCAAGCACCGAGCCCGCCACGGACGCCAGCCCACCGCACATCACCGCGAACAGCTCAGAACGGGTCATGGTAGCGATATACGGACGCACCACCAACGGCGCTTCCGTCTGGCCAACGAAGATATTGGCAGTGGCGGAGAGCGATTCGGTGCGCGAGGTTTTCAGCACCGCACGCAGCGCGCCGCCGAGAATGCGGATCACAAACTGCATGATGCCGAGGTAATACAGCACAGCGATAAGCGAAGAGAAGAACACGATGACCGGCAGCACGCGCAGAGCAAAGATAAAACCGCCGCCGCCAAAAAGTTCGAACATTTTGTCAGACACCAGGCCGCCAAACAGGAAGCCGATCCCTTCGTTGCCGTAGGCGATGACATTCGCCACGCCTTCCGACATTGCCAGCAGCACGCGGCGTCCGGCGGGTACGTAGAGGATCAGCGCACCGATACCGACCTGGATTAACCAGGCGCCCAGTACGGTACGCAGATTGATGGCTTTTCGATTACTGGAGAGCAGCACAGCGATAGCAAGCAGCGCCACCATGCCAATGAGTCCCATGAGGATTTGCATACGGAGTCCCTGTAATGAGGATAGTGTTATCAGCGAACCCGGTGATTATAACGATCCGTTACAGCGCTGCTCGTTTGATCTCACAAAATTGGCGCAACAATTAGAGATCAATACGTCAGAATGAGAACTACATCACCTTAACAAAGCGTTCATAAGCCTGCGAATAACGCTTCCGTGTTATTGATCAATGTATTAGCAATGAGTTGCGGTGATTCCGGGCGCAGTTCGCACAGCGTGGTAAACACGCGAGCCGCCTGTTCCGGGCGGTTTGGCATCCCCTGAAAGCCATTCAGCGGCATGTCGGGCGCATCGGTTTCCAGCAGCAGGGCACCGAGTGGCAGCCGGGCGATGACGTCGCGGGTTTTGCTGGCGCGCGGATAGGTGATGGTGCCGCCAACGCCAATTTTGTAGCCGAGATCAACGAACCGTTCGGCCTGTTGCAGGCTGCCGGAAAACCCGTGCACTACACCGGTTCGCGGCAAATTATGGCGCTTCAGGTGCAGCGCCAGCTTGTCATGCGTGCGGCGCGAGTGCAGGATCACCGGTAAATCAAAACGCTTCGCCAGCTTCAGTTGCTCATCCAGCAATGCCTGCTGTTTGTCGAATTGCGGATCGTCGCGGTAAAGATCGAGACCGATTTCCCCCACCGCGATCAGTTTTTTTGGCCGCGAGGCCAGCAGCGATTCCAGCGACGTCAGACAGGCGTCCGTATGCTTTTCAATGACGACAGGATGCAGCCCCAGCGCGGCATACACCGGTTCATGCTGTTCCGCCAGTTGCAGCACCCCGGCGAAACGGGAGGATTCCGTCGCCGGTACGATAATTTTGCCGACGCCCGATTCCGCGGCCCGTCGCAGGCTACGCGCTTCGTCGCCGGTAAACGGCGGAAAATCGAAATGGCAATGGGTGTCGATAAAACGGTACGTCACGCCAGATCCTCTTTATCAAAACTCGTGTCGTTGGCCTGCGGAATATCCAGTATCGGCGGAATAGTCGGCACCTCGTTGGCCACCGGCGCAGGCACGATAATGCGCGACGTATGGCGGCGCAGCGGCGGCTGCTCCGCCAGCAGTTTGCCCACCGTCGCAAGAAAATAGCGCCCGCACAACCGGCCCGTTTTGTAGTCCATGCGCAGCGCCGGAAGGCGGCTTCCCAGCGCCATACTGTTTAGCGGTTTTGGTGGATAGATCTCAAATATCCGCAGCTTACCTGGCGGTTTCTCNTACCAGGTTCACCAGCGACTGCAGACTGCTGTCGCCCAGCCAGCGCTCCATACGCTTGAACCACTGCGGCGTATAGTACATCTGCGACGGTACGGTGCGGATCACGACAATCGTTTTAGCACCGCGGCGGGCAGCTTCCTGCACCGGCACCGCATCACTGATGCCGCCATCCAGGTAGTTCACGCCATCAAGCAGCACGCCAGGACGATAAAACCCGGGGATCGCACTGGAGGCGCGGATCAGATCCAGCCAGGTTTTGTCGGTGGGCGCGAAATAGTTGGCGGTGTAGTCATCGCCACGGCAGGCGCACATATAAAATTCTTTGCCGAGATCGAACTGCCCGGCAGCATAGTTCATTGCCAGCGGCATTTTGCTGGCGGTCTCTTCCACCAGCCAGTCAAGATCGATGAGATTCCCGCCGCGGACAAAGCGCATCGGGTTAAAGAATTCACGGGACGTGGTGTAGCGGGTGATGACTTTTCGCGCGTAACCCGGCTGGTTACACAGATAGGCAGAAAGATTTTGCGCACCGGCGGAGGTGCCAAAGTAGAGATTGAAGGGGTTAAACTGCGCGCGCATAAACTCATCCAGTACCCCGGCTGTGAAAATACCGCGCTGGCCGCCGCCTTCACACACCAGCGCCAGTGGCCCCGGCTGAAAAGACTTTACGGTTAATGGCGCAATTGTGCCAAGCGTGACGGGAATTCTCTGCCCCACCTCTGCTTTCCTGTTTTGTGTTGTTATTCCTTCACCATAACGCAGTTTTTTCTCTCCTTAAACCAGTAAAGCCAGTCACAAGGACTGGCTTTTGTTACAACAGATTAACGTGCGCTATGGACGCCGGCGTCCCATAAACAGGCTGACCAGGAACAGGATGATGCCGACGATAAAGACGATTTTCGCCGCACCTGCCGCTGTACCGGCCAGACCACCAAAGCCCAGCGCGGCGGCAATTAACGCGATAACCAGGAAGATAATGCCCCAACGAAACATACGATTCTCCTTTACCATAGTAAGTGTCATACGTGGCTATGAGCGCTCAGGCGACTCACAGTAGATCGCTTTCTTGTGGTACATGCGCCCCACACACCTGTCCGGGGCGCATATTCTGAGAACTGCTTACTGCACTTTCAGATCGTTTTTGACGCTTTTCACGCCATCGATCGCTTTAGCAATGCTTTCCGCACGCTCGCTTTGTGCCTGGGATTCAACGGTCCCGGACAGTTGCACCACGCCATCGGTGGTTTCAACTTTCACTTTGCGTGACGGAACCACATCGTCAGCCAGCAGTTTGGCTTTGATTTCACTGGTCGTCGCGGCATCGCCTGCGTAGCCTTTCATCGATTGTGATTTGCTGTCGCGGACGTGCAGTTTGTCGCTGACTGAGGCCACACCTTCAACGCCTTTAGCGACGGTGACGGCCTGTTCCGCCTGCGACTGGCTCTCAACAAATCCGCTGAGGGTCACAACGCTTTTCTCCGTTTTCACGGAAATGTCGGTACTCTTGATAGAATCGTGATCGACCAGCGCGGCTTTCACTTTTGCGGTGATTGCGCTGTCATCCATGAAATTACCGACTTTATTCATTGAACTGTCGATTTTTTGCCCTGCGCTCTCGGTGGTCGATTCAGCCAGTGCGGAACCGCTCATCAAGGCAGTACCCAGCATCACTGCCAGCAGAGTTTTCGAATTTTTCAGTTTTATCATTATGATCGCTCCTGTCCTGTGGTTTACACGCAATCAGTAGTCCTGTTGCTGAGCCGCAAAAANAGAACAATCCGCAAGAGGTTAATAAAGCTGGAAATAAACAGGCACGGCGGATGCCGTGCCTGGAGGGAAGGATTAATGTTCGCGGGTTTTGCGGAACTGCACGTCTGGATAGCGTTCCTGGGTGAGGTTCAGGTTGACCATCGTTGGCGCGATGTACGTCAGGTTGTCACCGCCGTCGAGCGCCAGTTGGATCTCGTTCTTACGTTTGAATTCTTCGAATTTCTTCACGTCGGTGGATTCCACCCAGCGTGCGGTCGCCACGTTGACGGATTCGTAAATCGCTTCAACGTTGTACTCGCTCTTCAGACGCGCAACCACTACGTCAAACTGCAGCACACCGACCGCACCAACGATCAGATCGTTGTTGGCGATCGGGCGGAACACCTGTACCGCACCCTCTTCCGAGAGCTGAACCAGCCCTTTCAGCAGCTGTTTCTGCTTTAACGGATCCTTCAGGCGAATACGACGGAACAGTTCCGGTGCGAAGTTCGGAATGCCAGTGAACTTCATCATTTCGCCCTGGGTGAAAGTATCACCAATCTGGATGGTGCCGTGGTTGTGCAGCCCGATGATGTCGCCCGGATACGCTTCTTCCACATGTGAACGGTCGCCCGCCATGAAAGTCAGCGCGTCGGAAATCACCACGTCTTTACCAATACGTACCTGACGCAGCTTCATGCCCTTTTCATATTTCCCGGACACCACGCGCATAAACGCCACGCGGTCACGGTGTTTCGGGTCCATGTTGGCCTGAATTTTAAACACGAAACCGGTGAATTTTTCTTCAGCGGCTTCAACGACGCGGGTGTCGGTTTTACGCGGCATTGGCGCAGGCGCCCACTCCACCAGACCGTCGAGCATGTGATCAACGCCGAAGTTACCCAGCGCGGTACCGAAGAACACCGGCGTGATTTCGCCTGCCAGGAACAGCTCTTTGTCGAATTCGTTCGACGCGCCCTGCACCAGCTCCAGCTCATCGCGCAGTTGCTGCGCCAGATCGTCGCCGACTGCGTTGTCGAGATCCGGGTTGTTCAGCCCTTTGACAATGCGCACTTCCTGAATGGTGTGGCCTTTACCGGTCTGGTACAGATAAGTTTCATCTTTGTAGAGATGATAAACGCCTTTAAACAGCTTACCGCAGCCGATCGGCCAGGTGATTGGCGCGCAGCCAATCTTTAGCTCGTTTTCCACTTCATCCAGCAACTCCATCGGATCGCGGATGTCGCGGTCAAGTTTGTTCATGAAAGTCAGGATCGGCGTATCGCGCAGACGGGTGACTTCCATCAGCTTACGGGTCCGGTCTTCGACGCCTTTTGCCGCATCGATGACCATCAGGCAGCAGTCAACCGCCGTCAGGGTACGATAGGTATCTTCCGAGAAGTCTTCGTGCCCCGGGGTGTCGAGCAGGTTGACCAGGCTGTCATGATACGGAAACTGCATTACGGAGGTGGTGATAGAAATACCACGCTGTTTTTCCATCTCCATCCAGTCGGATTTGGCATGCTGGCTTGAGCCGCGGCCTTTGACCGTACCGGCCGTCTGAATGGCCTGTCCGAACAGTAACACTTTTTCAGTGATGGTCGTTTTACCGGCGTCCGGGTGGGAGATGATGGCAAAAGTGCGGCGTTTCGCCACCTCTTGCAAATAAGGAGACAACGTCATAGTTAGCGTCTTCTGTGTAAGTGCACGGCGTCAGGCCGCGCACGAGAATCGAAAAATGCGGCTATTTTACTCAAGACCGAAGGTCAGACAATCATTGTTTACACAGGAGTTGCTCCAGTTCATTTAAGGTGCTCACCGTCCACGTCGGCTGGATGCCTTCCGGCTGCTCATGATGGTGCGCATTCAGCCAGCAGGTTGCCAGGCCTGAATTGATGCCGCCGAGAATATCCGAGGCGGCGGTGTCGCCCACCATCAGCACGCGCGAACGGTCAGGATTGCCCGCTTTTTCCAGCGCGTAATCGAAGATTCGCGGGTCTGGTTTCGCCACGCCCACTTCTTCAGAAATAATCAGTAAATCAAAGTGATCGCGAAGCCCGGTGCGCTCCAGACGGATTTGCTGCAGCGAGGTGAAACCGTTGGTGATGATCCCCATTTTCACTTTGCCCTGCAGGGCGTTGAGCAGCGATACCGCGCCCGGCAACGGCGCGCAAATTTCCGCCATCGCGTTCATGAAGGCGTCGTTGAGATCGCCCGGCGGCACGTTCAGACGCTCGGACCAGTCCTGAAAGCGCTGATGCTGCAGTTGCAGCGAGGTGATCGCGCCATTCTGATAATCGATCCACAGCGGTTTATTGACGGCCTGGTAATCCTGGAAATCTTCGGCGGTAAACGTCACGCTATAGTCGAGAAACATCCGCTGTAAGCCGGTAAAAGAGTCAAACGTAAACAGCGTTTCATCGGCATCAAAGAAAATCCAGTCCCACTTCATCGTATCACCTTGTGTCTTACATACTTATTGGCAGAGCCATGATAATGGCGTCTTCGCGTCCCTCTGCGGTGGGATAATAGTTCTTGCGAATGGTCGCCTCGTTGAAGCCTATGCTTTCATAAAGTGCGATGGCGGCGACATTAGACGCGCGAACCTCCAGCCACAGCGTGATGACGCCGCGTTTTTCCAGCTCGTCGATCAGATGTTCCAGCAGCAATCGTCCCAGTCCGCGACGCTGGAAGGCGGGATCCACCGCAATATTAAACAGGGTAGCTTCATCCAGCACGACCTGCGTGATCGCAAATGCCGCTATCTCGTTTTCCGTCTCAAGTTTGAGGTTGAAGTAACGGTCGCCCTGGTTGCTGGCAAAGGTTTTTTCGCTCCACGGAAACGCGTGCGCGCGCTTTTCAATGTGCCACGCGCGGGGTAAATCAGCCGTGCTGAGGGAAGAAATCGTGTTCATGAGCACAAATCTGTTGCCATAGCGCCGTGCGCGCTGCCGCGCTGGCCTGTAATTCATCAAATGCAGGCGTTGATACCTGCGCCCCCTCCAGCGAGACGGCAGCTGGCGTTCCCAATAACCAGCTGTTGGCGCGGCTCCCCTCCGGCAGCATCACAGCGCGCTCTGGCGTCAGTTGTAATACCTGGTCCGGTGAAAGCATTAATGCGCGAAGGATATCGCCGATCAACGGTTCCGTCAGCGCGGGCAACGTCTCCGCTACCATCACCAGCCGCACATGCGGTGGAATTGCTATTGCAATCTCCCCCTGCAGCGCACCCGGGCGACGCAGCGTCCACTGAGTAATACCCAGTTGCTGTAATTGCCAGTCTCGTCGGGATGTCATCACGCCATTCTCCTGTCTGTCAGGCGCCGAAATATACCAAATTCGTCGAACTTGCGCCAACAAACCACTATAATCGCCGCCGTCGTTAATTGAGGATTTAGCCATGTCTGCTTTTACCCCGGCCAGTGAAGTCTTGCTGCGTCACAGTGATGATTTCGAACAAAGCCGTATTCTGTTTGCCGGCGATCTGCAGGACGATCTCCCCGCTCGCCTTGAAACGGCCGCCAGCCGTGCGCATACCCAGCAATTTCANCCGCCTCGAACCCCAGCCGACGTTCGATGCCAGCGCTTACTGGGGAGAATATCAACTCGATAATCTGACGATTAAAACCCTGCCGGGCGTTTTCAGCCGCGACGGCCTCGACGTTGGCAGCCAACTGCTGCTCTCCACCCTGACGCCGCATACCAAAGGCAAAGTGCTGGATATCGGTTGTGGCGCAGGGGTGCTCGCCGCGACGCTCGCCAGCCATTCACCGAAAGTTCGCTTAATGCTATGTGATGTCAGCGCATCGGCAGTCGAAGCCAGTAAAGCGACGCTGAGCGCGAACGGCATTGAGGGCGAGGTGTTCGCCAGCAACGTTTTCTCTGAGGTGAACGGTCGCTTTGATATGATCATCTCCAACCCGCCGTTCCACGATGGCCTGCAGACCAGCCTCGACGCCGCGCAAACCCTGATTCGCGGTGCGGTGCGTCATCTGAACAGCGGCGGCGAGCTGCGCATTGTTGCTAACGCCTTCCTACCCTACCCGAACGTGCTGGATGAAACCTTTGGTTTTCACGAGGTGATTGCCCAGACCGGGCGCTTCAAAGTTTACCGCGCCATCATGACCCGTCAGGCGAAGAAGTAAGTTTTCACCGTAACGGGGCCGATCGCCCATTTTTGCAGCGATCGGCAAAACCCCCACAATTAACTATTGACGAATAGCGGAAAACCACTAGAATGCGCCTCCGTGGTAACGATTCTTTCATAGAGTCGATGGTATGCGAAGGTGGCGGAATTGGTAGACGCGCTAGCTTCAGGTGTTAGTGTCCTTTCGGACGTGGGGGTTCAAGTCCCCCCCCTCGCACCATAAACCACGCAGATATCGCTCGCACTGTGCGAAGGTGGCGGAATTGGTAGACGCGCTAGCTTCAGGTGTTAGTGTCCTTACGGACGTGGGGGTTCAAGTCCCCCCCCTCGCACCAACGAGGCGATATTCAAAATAAGATGACTGTGCGAAGGTGGCGGAATTGGTAGACGCGCTAGCTTCAGGTGTTAGTGTTCTTACGGACGTGGGGGTTCAAGTCCCCCCCCTCGCACCAATTATCTTATCTCCTGGTTGTTCCTTCCTTGCTATCCCAGCAGCTTCATATTCAGCATAATCAGCATCATTCCACCGATCAGCGCGACGCATGATGGCAGCAGTACGTAATGGCGCAGCTTGTGGTGCCAGATCATCGACGATGTCAGCAGTAGCCCCACAACGATAAGCCCTCGCCAGGTCTCCGCAGAGAGATCCGCAAACCCGAGTGCGGCGATGATGCTTCCGGGGATCAGAATGCCCCAACCACTTCCTAATGCGCGCTGCAACATGATTCTGCCTCTCACACCGATAATGATAACCAATAGCATATGATAATTTTTATCATTTGTCAGTTTAAGATTCAATGCCGCTTAACTTTACGTTAGCAGTAATGACAGACCCACCGGAAGGTGATAAATTGTGCACCTAAAATAAATACATTTGATTCACTTATGTTTCTCCATGCCTCTTATTTGCATGGTGTTTTTTTTCATCTTTGGCGCCATGGATTTTTTAATATTCAGATTAATAAACGATATATCCTATGACAGCACAAGCCTGGAAATCTCTGCGCACAAAAAAATATCAGCTCTCCCTGCGGTTATTTCTTTTTCTTAATTTATGTTCAGCTTTCTTTTCATTGCTGAACCCGCTCTACAGCGTCTACAGCAGCACCCTGCCCGTGGTGTTTCTCGCTGCGGGCAGCGGCTTGTTATTGTTATGGCACTGGCGTTTTCCGCAAAAGAAAATAAACATCTTATTCATTTCTTTAGCATTTGGTTGTTTATGGGCGTGGCATGTTGGTATAAAAACCCTCGAGCTTCCGAGCAATAATACCAGCTATGTCATGATCGCGTTATTAACGATTCTCTTTATTGGAACCATTTCTTTTTCTAATAACATCAGGGCATTTACGTTAAACGCGTTGCCGATCGTGATAACCTGCCTGGCGGTCACCCATGGTGAGCAATGGGTACGTATGCTCTACTGTTTTGCCCTGCCGCTGGTGGGCGTCTCCATCCACTACATCATTCAGAAGCGTAACGACACCTTTGCTCAGGAACTGATGTTCCAGCTTATAGCCGAACGCGAAACGTTGAACGATCTCAGCATGCTTGATCCCCTGACCGGACTGTACAATCGCCGCGGATTGCAACACCGTCTGGATACGCAGCTGGCGCTGAACACAGAAGATCACTACGTGATGCTGCTCGATATCGATCACTTTAAAGCTTACAACGATCACTACGGCCATATGATGGGCGATAAAGCACTGATCCGCGTGTCCGCCGCCATCCGCAACGCCGTACGTTCTCGCGACATTGTCGCCCGCTATGGTGGTGAAGAATTTATGGTCGTGTTGCCGCAAAGCGATGCCCAGAGTGCAATGCGCACCGCTGAGCGGATCCGCCAGCAGGTGTACGATCTGAAAATCCCGCACATGTTTAATGAAAGCGTGGCAACTAACGTGACGATCAGCATCGGTATCGCGCCGCTGATTACCGACAACGTCGAGCTCGCGCTGGAAAAAGCCGACCGGGCGCTGTACGAAGCCAAGCACATGGGTCGCAACAATATACTTACCAGCGAAGCACTCCAGCCGGCGTGACGGCCCCCGTCACGCCATAGCGATAAAAACCTTGCGATTGTTTTTATCTATAGCTAGGATTGGCAATCATTATCATTTAGATTTGTATCCAGCAATCCTATGGCATTTCGTTCCGCAACGCTCGCAGCTGACATCATCTGGCGAACACCGCTTCCTTCACCGGAAAGCACGTTGGCGGCGTCGGTTCGGGCAAAAATCACGGAACTGCGCCCGCATCTGCTGGATTTCATTCGTCTTGATGAAACGCCTCCGCATCGGACGAAAACGCTGGCGCAGTGGACTCGCCCCAACGAGTTGAGTTCTCTGCTTGCCACTTATTCCGATCATATTTACCGTAACCAGCCGACGCTGATCCGCGAAAACAAGCCCCTGATTTCGCTGTGGGCGCAGTGGTACATCGGTCTGCTGGTACCGCCGCTGATGCTGGCGCTGTTAACCGAAACGCAAACCATCGCGCTCTCCCCGGAACATTTCCACGTTGAATTTCATGAGACCGGCCGCGCCGCCTGTTTCTGGATCGATGTACATCACGATCGTTTCACCAGCCAGCTGTCCCCCGCCGATCGCATGGAGACGCTGATCACGCGCGCGCTGATGCCCATCGTTGATGCACTCGAAGCGACCGGTGAAATTAACGCGAAGCTTATCTGGAGCAATACCGGTTATTTGATCCACTGGTATCTGGGTGAGATGAAAACGCTGTTGGGCGAGGAATTGCTCGATACGCTACGCCATCGCTGCTTCTTTGAAAAACAGCTTTCCGACGGGCAGGATAACCCGCTGTGGCGTACCGTGGTGCCGCGCGACGGCCTGCTGGTTCGCCGCACCTGCTGCCAGCGTTACCGCCTGCCGGATGTCCAGCAGTGCGGTGACTGCACGCTGAAATAATCAAAACACCCGGCAGCCATCCCGCCACCGGGCATCGCATTATGCCGCCTGTTCGTTCTCTTCAGCAGAACGCTGTGCTTCGGCGTCTTCCTGCGCCAGCAGCTGTTTCTCATAAACCTTGAAGAACGGGTAGTAGATCACCGCAGACACGAAAGCCAGAATCACCACCAGAATCGCCGCACGGAAATCCCAGCCTAATGCCCACGCACCGCCAATCGGCGCCGGTGCCGTCCAGGGCACCACCGAAATCACCCGGCCAATCAGATCCAGCTTCATCGCGGCCCAGGCAATGATGGCGTTGATCGTGGGTGCCAGCAGGAACGGAATAAAGAACACCGGGTTCATGACAATCGGCGTACCGAAAATAACCGGCTCGTTGATGTTGAAAATGCTCGGCACCACGCTCAGACGACCGATGGAACGCAAATGCACCGAGCGGCTGCGCAGATAGCAGATCACCAGCCCCATTGTTGCGCCAGAGCCCCCGACCACGATGAAGAAAGTCCAGAATGCTTCCATAAAGATGTGCGGTAGCGGCGCGCCCTGCGCCAGCGCGGTCTGGTTCATGCCGAGGTTGGTGAGCCAGAACATCTGCAGCATCCCGGAAACTATTGCCGCTCCGTGAATGCCCGCAAACCACAACAGGTGACCAATCAATACCGCCAGTAAAATCGCCGGCAGCGAATCCGCCGCCGCCACCAATGGTTTGAAGATCGCCATAATCGCCTGTGGGATCAGCATGCCGAACTGGCTCTGAATCAGCAGACTTAACGGATACAACGTGACCACCACCACCAGCACCGGGATCAGCAGATCAAACGAGTTTTTGATCATCGGTGGCACCTGGTCCGGCAGGCGAATGCCGATATTGCGCATGCGCAGGAAGCGCATCATTTCCACGCAATAGACCGCCACCAGAATCGCGGTGAAAATCCCCGTACCGCCGAGACTGTCTACCGGCAGCGTGCCGTTGGTTTTCGGTGCGGCCACCAGCAAAAACGCCATAATCGACAACATGGCGCACATGAACGGATCGAGCTGATGCGCCTTTTCATAATGCTTGCCCAGGTTGTAGGCAATGGCGGCGCAAATATAGATGGACATGATCCCCATCGTCATATCGAACGGCGTGAGAATGCGCCCTTCATATTCTTTCGCCAGATCCAGCCAGGCGCGGGCGAAACCCCAGGTCGTGTCCGGGGAAAATGGCGGGTAGGCAAAGACCAGGAGGAATGAACCAACAATCATAAACGGCATGGCGGAAATAAAGCCGTCGCGGATCGCCATCACATGACGCTGAGACGAAATACGACCGGCGATGGGGCTGACGTAATTTTCAACAAAGCGGAATATCAGATTAAACGCAGCATGGTTAGCAGACATAGCAGCTCTCCTGACAGGCCATAGGCAGTAGCACAGCGATTAATAGTTTATTGCCATGCGGTGAACTGCCTGGCACGCCGGATAACCCGGCGGTAATGCTCAGTAGGTTTCGTTTCATACACGGCTCTAATTATGTGATACAGAGGAAGTTACAAATTCAGTATTAATCGCCACGACGCTGACTGCAACCGGTTACTGTAACCGGTTGCAGTGAATGTGAAGAGGATCGAGAAATCGACATGTTATCGAATTATTAAGATGGATATTTACAGCGACTATCCGCTTGTGTCAGATTTGCGCTAACTTTTTTTGGAGATAAAAACGTGAGTTTGCAGTCGGTAAAGCAATTCTTTGCTGAACACGCCCCCGAAATTGAAATTATCGAGCTCAACCAAAGTACCGCCACTGTCGCGCTCGCCGCGGCAGCCCATAACGTTGCCCCAGGCCAGATTGCCAAAACGCTTTCATTGAAAGTGAAAGATCAGGTGATCCTGGTGGTCGCAAAAGGCGATGCCCGGCTGGATAATAAAAAACTGAAAAATACCTTCGGCGCGAAGGCCCGCATGCTGAGCAGCGACGAGGTCGTTACTTCCACCGGGCATCCGGTTGGCGGCGTCTGCCCTTTCGGCCTGGAGACGCCACTCGCGGTGTATTGCGATGTGTCGCTCAAACAATATCAGGAAGTGCTGCCCGCGGCGGGTGGGATCCACAGCGCGGTGCGCATTTCGCCAGAGCGCATGGCGGAACTGACGCACGCCACCTGGATTGACGTCTGCCTGTAAACAGACCGACCGTTAAAGTTTAACCGCCAGATCGGGTGGGGCACTCGCGTTGCTGGCGGGTAAATGCATCAGGATATCCGCCGCGCTCAGCAGCCCCATATCGGAATTCACCCCCAGCTTCGCCATCGCATTAAATTTATGCGCGCGGATCGTCTTAATATTGCGCGCTAATTGCGTGGCGATTTCCGGCATCGAATAGCCGTATGTCATATAGCGCAGAATGGCGAGCTCCGTCGGGCTAAGACAGCCGTTGTGGCTCATCACCCACTGGTTGATTCCGTCGGCGCTCTCCTGTCGCGTGCCGTTGAGCAACGCGAGCAGCCGCTCGCTGAGCCAGGCCACCGACTCTGATTTGCTCAAAATACCGTGCAGTCCGGAAGGGGAAAGATGACGAATCAGCAGCGCTTCGTCGTCATTATTCGTCAGCACAATGCGCTTTGTGTCAGGGTATAACTGCGACACGGCGTTCAGGCACAGCAAACTTTCCTGTCGCAGTTCCCGCCCTCCGGAGAGCGAGTAAATAACGGCCCAAAACGGCTGCCGTGCCAGCGCGGCATTGAGGGCCTGAACATCGCGAAAAAGATGGACAACGTAACGGTCATCGGATGACTGCTGGAATAAATGGCTCAGACCCGCTTCCGTTAATGTACAGCGTTCTACGATAGCGACATGTCGCTGGTGTGTATCGTTTTCCATTCTTCCTGTTCTCCATAAACAGCGAATAAATTCAGCTCTTTCATTCCTCGCGAGCTGTTAATCCATGCGTACATTTCAGCATTGCTGCGCAGGGCCAGACGACGCATGGCGCTATTTTTCTGTGCGCTGATAGTTTTGTTGCTTTTCTTCAGCAAAGAGGCGATTTGATTGATACACCACCCTTTTGCCAGCAGACGCAACACCTTGCGCTCAGAAATGGTCAGGACGTCCTGATCGTCATCATCGTGAGCATCTGACTCCGCCGGGCAGAGCAGCGTCTGGCTGATGCGTTCCGCCGAGGCCAGCCCGGACCGAAAGACCCGCGCCAGCTGTTCTACAGGCTCCGCATCGGACAGCAGCGTGGTCTCCGGGCGCAGCAGATATTCCACCGCGAAAGGGTAGCAGGCGCGCGACACCAGAAAAACCCAATGGATGTCCCGATATTGGGAAATCAACGAATAATATTGTACGCACAGACTGCGCGCCTGATGGCTGTCGCCAGTCAGTTCAACCACCACCAGCGTCGCGCGCCGCAGCTGCAGCAGCGTGAGTTCCTCGTGTGATCCACAGTACGTCATTTCATAGTCGGGTAAGCTGTCACGAATAATGCCGTGCAACCCCACCTGAACGACGGGTGATTTACTAATAATGATTCCGTAATTGCAGCATCCCGCTCGCATAAAATCTCCGCCTCCCGCAAACTTTTTGAAACATTCAGGACATATCGCCAGAAAAGAAGGACAATTCATTGCCCAACGCAGGCAATGAATCATTTATTTAGTGAATAAATAAAATAACAGCGGAATCTCATAGAGAATCGCCCAGGCACTATCTCACATCGACAATAAAAAATTAATCGTGTACGGATTAGAAAATATAAAAACAATAATTAGTAAAATTAAATATCTTTATTTGTCAGGCAATTCTCAGCAGAGATATATTAAGGGAACACGTACTCGATCGGACAAGTGGCTCCGACGTGGCGAAAAAGGCGTTTTTTGCACATTATTTGATCTCAACCAGAAGCCCGTCGGTGGCGCTTCAGGTAAAAGTAATCCATTGCGCGCGACTCTCTTGCGCGCCTGACGGCAGAGTGATTGATGGAAGTTGAGCAAAGTGAACAGCGACAGGTCACGCGCTTGTGTATTCAGTGCGGCCTTTTTTTATTGCAGCACGGTGCGGAAAGCGCGCTGGTTGAAGAACTTTCCACCCGCCTGGGATTGGCGCTGGGGATGGACAGCGTGGAGAGCGCCATTTCCGCCAATGCCATCGTTTTAGCCACCATTAAAGACGGGCACTGTCTGACCTCGACCCGCAAAAACACTGATCGCGGCATTAACATGCATGTGGTGACCGAGGTACAGCATATCGTCATCATGGCCGAGCATAACCTGCTGGACTATAAAGACGTTGAAAAACGCTTTGCGAACATTCGCCCGCTGCGCTACCCCAACTGGCTGGTGGTGTTGATGGTCGGTCTCTCCTGCGCCTGCTTCTGCAAGCTGAACAACGGCGGCTGGGATGGCGCGGTCATTACGTTCTGCGCCAGCACCGTCGCAATGTATGTGCGTAAACTGCTGACGCAGCATTCCATTCATCCGCAAATTAGTTTCTGTATCACCGCCTTTGTTGCGACCACTGTTTCAGGGCTACTGCTACGGCTACCGCTTTTTACGAACACCCCGACGATTGCCATGGCGGCGAGCGTGCTGCTACTCGTTCCCGGTTTTCCGCTGATTAATGCCGTGGCGGACATGTTCAAAGGGCATATCAATACCGGTCTGGCGCGCTGGGCGATTGCCAGTCTGCTGACGCTCGCGACCTGTATTGGCGTAGTCATGGCGATGACATTATGGGGGCTTCCGGGATGGGCATAATCGATTTTCTGCTCGCGCTGGCGCAGGACATCGTGCTGTCGGCGATCCCCGCCGTCGGCTTTGCGCTGGTATTCAACGTGCCGCAACGCGCCCTGCCCTGGTGTGCGCTGCTGGGGGCGATTGGTCACAGCTCGCGCATGATCATGATGACCGCCGGGTTTAATATCGAATGGTCCACATTTGTTTCGTCAATGCTGGTCGGCAGCATCGGCATTCAGTGGTCCCGCTGGTATCTCGCGCATCCGAAAATTTTCACTGTCGCCGCGGTGATCCCGATGTTCCCCGGCATCTCTGCCTATACCGCGATGGTGTCGGCGGTGAAGATCAGCCACTTTGGCTATTCACCGGAATTAATGGAACTTCTGATCAGTAATTTTCTGAAAGCCTCATCCATCGTCGGTGCCCTGTCTATCGGGCTTTCCGTGCCAGGACTGTGGCTTTATCGTAAGCGTCCGCGCGTCTGACCGGCAGCAGCATTCCACACAGGGACTATTATTGAATGTTAACAATCCATAAAAATGGGATCGACTTTCTGTTCAACATGCAATGAGGAACCTGCTATGTCATTAGAAAAAGTGGTCTATACCGCCAAAGCCAAAGCCACCGGAGGACGTGATGGTCGTGCTGTCTCCTCTGACGGCGTGTTAGACGTGAAGCTGGGCGTGCCGAAAGAGATGGGCGGCGCCGGCGGTGAAGTCACCAACCCGGAACAGCTGTTTGCGGCGGGCTATTCCGCCTGCTTCCTCGGGGCGATGAAATTCGTCGCCGGACGCGACAAAATCACCCTGCCAAAAGACGCGTTTATTGAAGGCGAAGTGGGCATCGGGCCGCTGCCAACCGGCTTTGGCATCGAGGCTAAACTCAACATTCATCTGCCGGGCATGGACGAAGCCGAAGCGAAAAAACTGGTGGATGCCGCGCATATCGTCTGCCCGTACTCTAACGCCACCCGCAACAACATTGACGTCACCCTGAATATCATCGCCTGATGATATCCCCGTCACCCTCTCGCACAGAGAGGGTGTGCCGGTTCCCCTCCTCTCTGTGCTACTATGTGCCAGAATCAGTTGCGGACTCTCCGCGTCTTCTCCGTTATCTTTCTGTGTTGAGATGGTGATATGACTTCTCGTATTTTGACTTCCGAGGTCATCGGTATTGACGCCTTAGTGGACAATCACGCCACGATACTGGCACAGGCTGAAGGCGGCGCCGTGGCGGTTTTCGCCAATAACGCCCCCGCGTTTTATGCGCTGACGCCTGCGCGTCTGGCGGAGCTGCTGGCACTGGAAGAAAAACTGGCGCGCCCTGGTAGCGACGTTGCGCTTGATGCGCAGCTGTTTGCCGAACCGGCGCCCGTGCCGGTTGCCGTGCCGATGGGGAAATTCGCCATGTATCCCGACTGGCGTCCTGATGAAGACTTCCCGCGCCTCGCCGCCCTGTGGGGTATCGCGCTGAACGCCCCGGCCACGCCGGAAGAGCTGGCGTCGTTTATTGCCTACTGGCAGGCGGAAGGGAAAGTGTTTCACCACGTACAATGGCAGCAGAAGCTGGCCCGCAGTATTCAAATCGGCCGCGCCAGCAACGGTGGACAACCGCCGCGCGACAACAGCATGATGTCCGAGCCGGATAAATCGATTCCGTTTGGATTCAGGGGAGCAAAATGAAAAACCTTGGCGACTTGATGAAACGCCTGCAAAAGGTGATGCCAGCGCACATCGAACCCGCGTTTAAAACCGGGGAAGAGCTGATCGCCTGGCAGAAAGCGCAGGGTGAAATCCGCTCGGCAGCCATTGCGCGTGAAAACCGGGCGATGAAAATGCAGCGCACGTTTAACCGTTCCGGTATTCGCCCACTGCATCAGAACTGCTCCTTCGATAATTATTCGGTCGAGTGCCAGGGGCAGCTTGATGCGCTGAATCAGGCGCGCCAGTATGTCGAAGAATTTGACGGCAACATCGCCAGCTTTATCTTTTCCGGCAAGCCCGGCACCGGCAAAAACCACCTTGCGGCGGCTATCTGCAACGAACTGCTGCTGCGCGGAAAATCGGTGCTGATCATTACCGTTGCCGACATCATGTCCGCAATGAAAGGCACTTTTGGCAATCGCGACATCAGTGAAGAACAGCTGTTGAGCGATCTCAGCAATGTGGATCTGCTGGTGATCGACGAGATCGGCATGCAGAACGAATCCCGTTATGAGCAGGTGATCATCAACCAGATCGTCGATCGTCGTTCCTCCTCCAAACGCCCCACCGGCATGCTGAGCAACCACAACGCTAACGAAATGACGCGCCTGCTCGGCGAGCGCGTCATGGATCGCATGCGTCTCGGCAACAGCCTGTTTGTTATATTCGACTGGCCGACGTTCCGCCCACGCGTTACCGGCAAAGAGTATTAAAAACCACGCGTCCGGGTCGCACTGCATCCGGTCGCGTTACTTTTCGCAAATTTCCTTTTCTGTTTCCCGCCATGCCGGGTGTGAGCCCGATCAAAAAAGTCCGTTTCTAAACCAATTCTGAACCACAGCACAATTCGATGACAGTAAAATTGCACTAAGGTGACGGTGCAATTAAAGTGGAATTCGGAAAATTGTGCTGATTGGCCAGCGTGCGGCTGGCGCTATTGAGGGTGCGTTGTGTCAGAGTTGTTATCCATCGCTCTTTTTCTTGCCTCCGTGGTCATTTACGCCTGGAAAGCGGGGCGTAACCGCTGGTGGTTTGCCGCCACCCTGACCGTGCTCGGTCTGTTCGTGGTGCTTAACATCACGCTTTACGCCAGCGATTATTTTACCGGCGACGGCATCAACGACGCCGTACTCTACACCCTCACCAACAGCCTGACCGGCGCGGGCGTCAGTAAATATATTCTGCCTGGCGCCGGGCTGGTGATCGCGCTGGTGCTGGTCTTTGGCGCGCTCGGCTGGGTGCTCCGTCGCCGTCGCCATCTCCCCCACCATTTTGGCTACAGCCTGGCGGCACTGCTGCTGGCGCTGGCATCCGTTGACGCCAGCCCGGCGTTTCATCAGCTCAGCGAGCTGGTGAAATCACAGTCCCGCGAAGGCGATCCGGATTTTGCCGTGTACTACAAAGAGCCGGCGAAAACGATCCCCCATCCGAAGCTCAACCTGGTCTACCTCTACGCGGAAAGTCTCGAGCGTACGTATTTCGATAACAACGCGTTCCCGGATCTGGCGCCGGAGCTGAATAAACAGAAAGACGACAGCCTCGATTTCAGCCACACCGCGCAATTACCGGGCACCGATTACACCATCGCCGGCATGGTCGCGTCGCAGTGCGGCATTCCGCTGTTCGCGCCGTTCGAGGGCAACGCCTCAGCCTCAGTTTCCAGCTTTTTCCCACAGAATATCTGCCTTGGCGATATCCTGAAGAACTCCGGTTATGAAAACTATTTCGTGCAGGGCGCGAATCTGCGCTTCGCCGGGAAAGACGTGTTCCTGAAATCTCACGGCTTCGACCACCTGTACGGCGCGGAAGAGCTGAAAACGGTGGTTGACGACCCGAACTACCGCAATGACTGGGGTTTCTACGACGACACCGTGCTGGACGAAACCTGGAAGAAATTCGACGAACTTTCTCGCGCGGGCAAGCGTTTCTCGCTGTTCGCGTTGACGGTCGATACGCACCATCCGGACGGTTTTATCTCGCGCACCTGCCAGCGTAAGCGCTACGACATCAACGGCAAAGCCAATCAGTCTTTCAGCGCCGTCAGCTGTAGCCAGGAGCACATTGCTGCGCTGATCGAAAAGATCAAAGCCTCGCCATATTTCAAAAACACGGTGATCGTTGTGTCGTCGGATCACCTGGCGATGAAAAACACCGCCTGGGATCAGCTCAGCAAGCAGGATCGCAACAATCTGTTCTTCGTGATTCGCGGCGACCAGCCACAGCAGGACGTGGTGGGCGTGAAGCGTAGCACCATGGATAACGGCGCAACCGTGCTTGATATCCTCGGCGGCGACAACTTTATCGGCCTCGGGCGCAGCAGCCTGTCCGGTCAGTCGCTGTCGGAAGTGTTCCTGAACATGAAAGAGAAAGTGCTGGCGTGGAAACCGGACATCATCCGCCTGTGGAATTTCCCGAAAGAGATGAAAGACTTCACCGTCGATGCCGACAAAGGCATGATCACCTTCTCCGGCAGCCATTTCCGTCTGCCGCTGCTGCTGCGCGTCTCCGATTCCCGCGTTGAGCCGCTACCGGAAAGCGAATACTCCGCGCCACTGCGCTTCCAGCTGGCGGATTTCGCGCCGCGCGATAACTTCGTCTGGATCGATCGCTGCTATAAGATGGGTCAGTTGTGGGCATCGGAGATGGCGCTCTCCACCGACTGGTGCGTCTCGCAGGGGCAACTGGGCGGCGAGCAGAAAGTCCAACACGTCGACAAAGCGCAGTGGAAAGGCAAAACCGCGTTTAAAGATACCGTGATCGACATGACGCGTTACAAAGGCAACGTCGATACACTGAAAATTGTCGATGACAACATCCGCTATAAAGCCGACAGCTTTGTCTTCAACGTGGCGGGCGCGCCGGAAGAGGTGAAGCAGTTCAGCGGCATTTCGCGCCCGGAACTGTGGGGCCGCTGGTCTAACGCACAGCTCGGCGATGATGTGAAAATTGAGTACAACGAACCGTTGCCGGAAAAATTCGATCTGGTGATCACCGCGAAAGCGTTCGGGCCGAACGCCAACAAGCCGATTCCGGTGCGCGTTGGCGACAGCGAGCAGATGCTCACGCTCAGCAACACGCTTTCGACCACCACGCTGCACTTTGACAACCCGTCACGCAGCAACCTGCTGCAGATTGTGCCGCCGGATCCGCAATCCACCAACGAGGGCAATATCCTCGGCCATTCGCCGCGCAAGCTGGGCATCGGGATGGTGGAAATTAAAGTGGTGAAAACCGAAGGGTAAAACGAGGGGAGCGCAGGCTCCCCTTTTTTCATATCAGCGCCGCCCGCATTTCATACTGACTGATTGGCATGGTCATGTACCCCGCAGAGGCAAACAGCGTAGTAAACGACTCCGGTACCGAGACCACCGACGCCAGCGCCGGGAACTGCTGATTCAGCGCGCGCAACATTTCACGCCCCTGACCGCGATGGCGCAGCTCCGGTGCGACATAAATCATCCGCAGCTGCGGTTTATTCGCCAGAAACGAGACCACCGCATACGCCTGCTGATGAACAAACGCGCGGCACGGCAGGGTGATGAACGTCGCCGGATCCATCAGCCACGGTAATCGTTCTTTCGACGCCGACATCAGCGTGCGCACCAGCGGCATCACCGCCGTTTCCTGCAGCGACCGCGTGGTCGCCTGCCCCGGCTGCATACCCTGATAGCCGAACAGCCCCTGCGTGATGGTAAAACCGAGCGACTGATACAGCGCCACGCCGGGCTGGTTGTCGCTGATCACCTCCAGCCACATCTCCTGCACGCCGTCGTTACCCAGTGCCTCCATCAGCGGTGCCAGCAGTTTTTTGCCCAGGCCTTTGCCGCGATACGCCGGGCGAATGGCAAACGCCGCCAGCCGAGCCGACTGTCCGCGACGGGTAATGATCGCCACCGCCACGGGGTTATCGCCGTCCATCCAGACGCAGGAATCCATCAGGCTGAGCCCTTCCGCGCCAAAGCGCTGAGCAAACACCGAAACCGACATCAAAACCGGAACACTGTAACCTTCGAAACAGTCATTCAGCATGGCGGTAAGCTGTTCGCAGCTAAAACGGGTCGCGGGTACGACGGTAAATGGCATAGAATTCTCCTTAATTCACAATGAACAGGCTTACGCGATGAAAACTAACACCTTTCAGGACGCGATACTGTTTCGCCGTACGCAAAACGACGATGTCCCTGCGCTTCCTGCTATCGAGCGATCGGCGGCGCAGGCGTTCCTGGCTATACCGTCGCTGGCCTGGATAGCGCAGGATGACATCGTTAGCGAGACAACGCATCGCCAGTTTGCCGAGCGCGGCCAAAGCTGGGTGGCGGTGCATCAGCAACAGCCCATCGGTTTTTTACTGACGGAGCCGCTCGATGATGCGCTGTTTATCGCGGAAATTTCGCTGCATCAGGCATGGCAGGGAAAAGGCATCGGTCGCCGCTTTCTGCAGTTCATCAGCGAGTACGCACGGAAAAAGGGTTATCCGGCGTTAACGCTGACCACGTTTCGCGACGTGCCGTGGAATGCGCCATTCTACGCAAAGCAGGGTTTTGAGACACTTGGCGAAACGCGATAAAGAAACGGCGCATGGGTTGCCGCGAGAATCGCGGTGCGCCATGCGCCGTGAAGGGTAAACCCGGCGTACAAAACACCGCCGGGTATCAGTCAATCAGAAGGATTCCCAGCTGTCGCCGTTATCCGTTACCGCCACTTTTTTCAGCGGTGCTGGTGCCGGAAGCGTTTTTGCCAGCGTATTCTGTTTCGCCTGCTGGTGAATGAACCCCCGCCACGGCCTGCGTCAGACGGCTGGCCTGCTCTTCCAGCGCAGCGGCGGCGGCGGCAGATTCTTCCACCAGCGAGGCGTTCTGCTGCGTGACGCGATCCATCTCCGCCACGGCCAGACCGACCTGGTCGATGCCACGGCTCTGCTCGTCGGACGCCGACGCGATTTCACCCATGATGTCCGTCACGCGGGTAACCGCATTCACGATCTCATCCATGGTTTCGCCCGCGCTTTCCACCAGCGTAGAACCCACGTCCACACGGCTGACGGAATCTTCAATCAGGCTCTTGATCTCACGCGCCGCCTGGGCACTGCGCTGCGCAAGGTTACGTACTTCACCGGCTACAACCGCAAAACCACGGCCCTGTTCACCGGCACGCGCCGCTTCCACCGCCGCGTTGAGCGCCAGAATGTTGGTCTGGAAAGCAATACCGTCGATCACGCTGATAATGTCAGCGATTTTCTGCGAACTGCCAGCGATGTCGCGCATGGTCTGCACCACATTGTCGACCACTTTGCCGCCCTTCTGCGCCGTTTCGGACGCGCTCAGCGCCAGATTGCTGGCCTGACGGGCGTTTTCGGCGTTCTGTTTCACGGTCGCGGTCAGCTGTTCCATGCTCGCAGCGGTTTCTTCCAGCGACGCGGCCTGCTCTTCGGTACGTGAAGAGAGATCGTTGTTGCCCATCGAAATTTCACTGGCACCGCTGTAAATCGCGTCAGCACCGTTACGCACTTCACCCACGGTGCGTACCAGCTCGCTCTGCATGTGACGCAGAGAATCCGCCAGTTGCCCCATTTCGTTGGTGCCTTCCACATCAATGCGCTTCACCAGATCGCCGCTGGCGATATGACGAATGCTGCCGATCAGACGGTTCAACGGGCCAAGCAGCGCTTTATGAATGCCCAGCCAGACCGCTGCGATCACCGCAAATACCACGATCATTACGCTGATCAGCACCCAGATCGCCTGGGAATAGGAGCTGCTGCTGTCGTTAACCGCGATTTCATACAAATGATCGTTCTGCGTCAGGTAGTTAACGTACTGTTTTTCAAAGCCGTCCTGGTAGCCCTGGGTCGGCTGATCAAAAAACTCGTTGATCTTGCCTGCGCCCAACAGCTGAATAAGCTCCGCCAGCGCGCCGTGGTAAATGTCGTAATTACGTTTAATTTCCAGCGCGGCAGCGTCGCTTTGACGCGGGTCGCGCGGCAGGGCTTCATACTCGGCCCAACGTTTTTCCGCTTCCACCAGCGATTTTGAGGCGATCTGCATCAGATCGGCTACGGTTGCGCCACTGCCGATATTGCTCTGATCCATCATGTAGCGGATGCCTGCGCGGTTCAGCGTATTACGGGTCTGCAGCAGCGCGACCCAGCTGGCGTTCAGCGTTGACTGCTGCTGGCGAATGGTCTGCAACACGGTGAAGTTTTCTTTGTCGTGCTTGAGCGCGTTAAAGAACAGCCCGCCCGACGTCAGTTGCAAAAGTCCAAATAACATAAGCACCAGCACGAGACTGGTGACAATCCTGATACGGTTTAACATGTTTTTCTCTTTCCTTTTGACAGATGACGGTATTTTCGGCCTGAGGAAGAAAAACTTTACGGGAATTCGTGCTGGAAATGCGGGGAAGGAGAAGACAGGACGCCTCTTTCTCCAGGCAGGAGAGAGAGGCGATCGCTGGGATCAGGCAGGGTATTCACTCCAGGTTAACTGAAAATGTGGGCCGTCTTTCAGGGTTTTCCAGTCGCCGCCCCATTCGATGCTGTGCCCGAGACTTTTCGCCGCTTGCTTAAAGGCGTTGGAGATCAGCTCATAATCGGCAAAATCCCAGGAGCCCGCTGGCGTCGGATAGGCGAAAACATCAATCGCATGGCCGGTCAGATGACGGCTGTTCATGGTCTGCGATTTACCGGTTCTCACCATCTCTTTCTGTTTTTCGATGGTGCGAAGACCTTCGGTAATCCCGAAATCAATTAACGTCAGATCCAGCGCTTTCTGGCAAATTGCCACCAGGTCCGGGTGAACACCGCGCAGATTCTTTTCACTTCTTTCGCTAAATTTAAAGCTTTGCATAATAACCTCAATAATTTATTTACGTTTCAATAGATCAAAAATGGATGTGGTCTTTTCAGGTTTTTCACAGAAAAAACTCAAAAGACGGACGGATACCACCGAGCCAATTAAGGCGCCGATGGTGTCGGGCACATCGACGGTAATTTTCAGGAAATCCTGAAGCAGGGCGCATGACAGTCCGGCCACGAAATGGGCAGACAAGACGCCGACAATAAAAGATGCGGTAAATAACGCGAGGCGGGCTTTCGTATTAAAGTCTTTCGCCGTGACGGTAAAAACAATACTGCCGGCGAGCGCCGCCATAATAATGTGCGGACTTTTAAAGGTCGTGACCTCGGTCTGCACAACATATTTCTCAACCAGCGACAACGCCGCCAGCACACTTTCTTCACTGACCATAAACCACCTCAAAGAATGAAATAAAAATGAGCAACCTTTCGTGCTTAAGGAAATTCTAATTTTCAGCAGAAATGCAGAGTGACTAAAAAGCAGACACAGTTAACTCTTTTCGCTTCATTTCTTCGGCTGGTTATTAAAACGGGAAAAATAAAAGTTTCTCTTTTTTGCGCAGCTTTGGCTAAAAGCCAGGCAATCAGCATCATTGCGTCTCCCTATACTCAGTCTCATTCACGAACGGTTCGTGAAATGCAATCAACGTTCATTAATTTAAAACGAGGTATTATCATGTCGTGGAATGATGTAAGTGGAGTTTCTAAATTTCAGATCTGGACTGAACCCTGTGCATCAAGCACTGATGGCTCTGAAGCATGGCTGTTCGTAAACAGTCGCCACCAGATTAAAGTGACCGTGGGTATTTCTCTTGGTCTGAATTATGACGGCACTGAATTACCGTCGGTTGATGAAGTGAAAAACGCGTTGACGTTGGTCAGTAACAAAGACGGCGGTAGCATTAAGTACCTGGTTGCAGGTAACGCTGGATCTTATTGTGAGGTTTACGAGCCAAACCATTCAGCACTGCAAGCAAATTTGAAGGCCAACAACTTTCAATACACCTTCGAATACTATTTTTCCAGCAACACTGCAAAAAACCCCAATATTGCCAGTGAAGAAATTTCCGCAAAACTGACCTATACGGACAAATATGGCAATGTTATTTCCAATGATATGTCTGCTAATAGTGATTATTATCAGAAAGGGTATATTAAAGTACATTGCCTTTCGCAACGGACTAACAAACACAAAATCGTGAAGAACACATCACAGCCGTATTACAATGTTTTCGATAACAGCAGCTGGGGACATGAAGATCCCTTTGTCGATGTTTATCGCATGACAATCGAGGATTCTTATTTCAACATTCAGGATTTTAGTTTAACCCCGCAGTCATGGCGGAAAACGCAAAAAGGGATCACCTGCCTGGCCTTAGATATGTATCAAAGCGATGGCCCGAAATGGCAGAACACAACGCAATGTTTCTGTCCAACACTGGATTACGGGCTGGGTGAAAAATGGTATTCCGTTGATGCCTATGTTTATCAATGGCCAGATCCAAAAGATGGCTCTTATTATGGCAATTTCCGAATTGAAGGTTATACCCAAAAAGCCCATGAGATTGTCTTCTTCTGTACAACAATCGATTTCGATGATCGTGATTCTAACCATCGTGTTCAACGCCCGACCGCGCATTTTATAACACACGATCAGTTTGGCAATGAAACTACTGTTGACGTTGCTATTAATTATGGCGAGCCATGCTGGCATATGGTCTGGCCAACGCTGGACGGTAACGTTCCTCCTTTCGGTCAATAACGTTCTCGCGCAGCCTGAATAATTTCAGGCTGCAAATCACGCATTCCTGTTTCTTAAAGGTAATATCATGACCCAGTCCTATACCACACAAACGCCAAATTTTATTAGCTCCGGCTCATCAGACGTTGATCCGCGTACGCGTTTATTCAGCTTTAACTGCACGTTTTCCAGTATTAATGTCAATAACGGCATGGGGCCGGAGTTTGGCATTACCGTTGGCTACAACCCGGCAACCGATAAAAACTATTGGGCGCTGGGCAAAGGCATGGCGTATAACCTGACGCTGTATGCGAAATCCAGCGGCGACCTGATGCTCAGTTCCGGTGAAAGCTATAAAGTGAACGACTCTGGTTCCGCGCCGGTTATCAAACAACAGAAAATTCAGACGGTGAACTTTGTTCGCGTCGACAGCAAACATTACCGCGTTACCGAACGCAATGGCACGGTCTCCTTCCTGACGGATATTCTGGGCAACGGTATCTTCTACCCGGAAAAAATCGCCACCCCGCTGGGACGCATGATGACGCTGAAGTGGGGCAACTCCAACATGGGGCTGGTGTTGCAGTCTATCGTCGATGACGATGGCGTCACCTATTGCTCGATGTCGTACACGACCGATCGAACCACATTGACGTTCTACCCTGGCCAGCCAGAAAGCTTCACTATCACGCTGAACATGTTTAATGGCTATCTGAACTCCATCATCCATTCTGAACTGGGCAGCAACGCCCCGTGGACATTCACCTACACAGACGTCGGCATGGGCGGCGGTCTGCTGACACTGACCACGATTAAAACGCCAACCGGTCTGACCAAAACTGCCGTCTACAATTACAATACCAAAACGGGTCTGATGCGTTTTCCGCAGTCTGCCGGGCTTGCGCCACTGCCTGCTGTAACACAGCTTACGGTGTCTCCAGGCCAGGGTCAGCCGGATATGGTGACCCAGTACTCTGCCACCGAAAATGGCAGCGATGCCTCTACCGCATTCCCGAACTACCTGGGCTACGGCTATAACTACGGCAGCGGCTGGAACAAAGATTCTGATTTCATGTACGGTTCTGTCGATCCGAACTACACCTACCGTACCTATGCCACCCAGTCTGGCACCGACGGCGGTAACACCATCAAAACCACCTACATCTACGACAACTATCATCTGCTGAAATCCACAGAGACCCTGCAGGGTGCGACACGTCATCTGGTAGAAATGAAATACTATCTGGATGATTACCCCTACAAAAACTTCGACGCCCTGCCGTCGCAGTTTCAGTTCCCGAAACGTCAGAGCGAGAGCTGGAGCCTGAATGGCGCGACCTTTAAGCAAAACACCAGCTACGAGTACGATACCAACGGCAACCTGACAAAGCAGATCGATCTTTGTGACGATAATGGCAATGTCGCCGCCTACAGCACCGTGACCACCAGCGAGTTTTACAGTGCTCAGGGCGAAAGCACCAGTAGCGATCAGACCACCGGCTGCCCGGCGGATCCGAACGGTTTTGTCCGCTGGATGAAACGTCAGGTTGTCACGCCTCCTGCTATTAACGGCTATGCCGTGCCGACGCGCACGACGCTGTATCGCTATAAATCGGTGGCAACCCGCAGCGGCATGCCAGTGTCTATCGCTGTCCTGCCTGCGCAGGAAACCCATAAAGCGTCCGATGTGGCCTCTTCAAGCCAGAATTTGCTCACCCGCGTGGTGTCGTATGACGAAAACACTGGCTCGATGAACTTTGGCCGCCCGTTACAGCAGAAAGCGACCATTTTTGACAACAGCGGCAATGGCTATACCCAGCAGCTCGACTACACCTGGGCGCGGGATAACAGCACCATTACCGAGACGCAAAAGCTCACCAGCCATGACAATATCGCCACTGTTATCTCGGAGTGCCGCTCACGCTTCACTAACCAGTTGATGACATCAACCGATGAACTGGGGAATGTGGTGAAAATGACCTATGACCGCCTTGGCCGCCCGCTGACGCAAACCGCAAACCCGGGTACCGAGTATGAGTCAAAAGAGACATGGCAATACGTTCTGGCCACCTCAGGCAGCAATGTCACCGGTATCACCACCACGCATACCGATCCTAAAGGCAATAGTCTGCAAACGCTGTATGACGGTATGGGCCGTCCGTTCCAGCAGTGGCGTAATCTTCAGGATGCCGGGAAACCGAACGACTGGCGTACCGTGGTTCAACAGTTCTGGGATGCCTGGGGCCGTCAGAAAGAGATCGTCGAAAGCGATTTCGCCGATCCAAACAAAGCATCCGCCAGCTTCAGCGTGACGACCCAGGGGCAGTTTGATGACTGGGGGCAGATCATTAAAAGTAAATACTCCAGCGGTCAGAGTGTTTCCGCCGTCTGGGATCCGGTAAACCGCAATAAAAAGACCCAGTTGCTCTCGTCAGACGGTCGGGTGCTGTTAGGCGCGTCGCGCGTGGACGTTGACAGCCGTAACCTGCCGGTGAAAGAAACCCTGCTGGATAAAAACGGCAATGCCTATGCCGCCACGCAGAAGGAATATGACGGTCTGGGACGTGTGCGCAAAGAGATCGATCCGCTGAACCGGGTGACCACGTATACCTACGATCCGTTCGATCGCGTCAGCAGTAAAACCCTGCCGGGCGGTGCGGTGCAATCATGGACTTACGCGCCGTTCACCCACGAGGCGTTGCAGACGACAGTTTCACTGAATGGCCGCGTGATGGGCTCGCAAACCTTTGACGGCCTGGGGCGTAAAACGCAGTTCACCTGCGGTGGTCGTACGGAAAAAGCGAGCTATTCTGGCGTCAACACCGTGCCGGATACCACCACCAACGCCGCAAATCAGCAGCAGAGCTACAGCTATATCAAACAACTGGGGAATGCGCTGAAAACCCTGTCAGGGAGCAAGGTTACGCAGAATTTCACCTATGAAAACACCACGGGACGTCTGCTGACCGCGGGGGAAAACGGTAGCCAGAGCAGCAGTTACAGTTGGTTGCCGTCCGGTGGGCTGCAGCAGGAATCGATGAGCAATCAGGGGACTTCCCGCCAGGCGAAATACACCTGGACGCTACAGGGTAAACCGCTGACCTACACCGATGTGGCCGGTAACACCACGACCATGGCTTATGATCAGTATGGCCGTGTGACCTCAATTACCGATCCGCAGGTGCAGGTTATTTTGGGGCGTGATACTGCGGGCCGCGTGACGAATCAGATGGTCAAATCGCTGCACAGTACGGATTCAATGTCCACCACGCTGACGCTGGATGAGTTTGGTCGGGAAACAATGCGCGAGATCGCGCCGAATACCGGCGAAAAAATGACGATTGCGCAGACGTACTACGTCAATAACCAGTTACAAAGCAGAACGGTTCGCCTGGGTGCCAGAACGCTGCGCACGGAAAACTTCTTCTATGATGAGCGCAACCGACTGGTCAAACAAACCTGTAGCGGCAGCGAACTACCGGTAGACGGTTACGGGCAGCCTTACACACAGCTTGATTTTGTGCTGGATGTGTACAGCAATATCACCAGTTGTGTCACAGCGTTAAGCAACGGTCAGCAGGATACCTGCACGTATCACTACGACAATGCTAACGATCCGTGCCAACTGACGTCCATCACCCACACGCTGACCAGCGTTTACCCGGCCAATATCTCACTGGCCTACGACGCGAACGGCAGAATGATCAAAGACGAGGCGGGCCGCACGCTCTCCTACGACGAGTCAGGACGCCTGGTAAGCATCAGCGGCAACGGTGGCAGCAGCACCTACGGTTATGACGCGTTCGATCAGCTGGTGTGGCAAAAGCTGAACAACAACGAAACCCGTCAACTGTATTACCTCGGCAACCGCCTGATGAACGAAGTGTGTCCGGAAAATAACAAAAACACCCGTTATATTCCCGGCGCATGGGGTGCCTCAGCGGTCAGTGACGAAACGTTAAATTAAGAAAATAAGCACAGGCTCCGGTTTTTACCGGGGCCTTTTCTTTGAGGAAAATTCCATGTCTTTAATCCTTAACGGCACCGACCGTCACGGTAGCCCACACCTTTCACTGAACAGTGGCGTACTGAGCACGTCGGCCTGGAGCCCCTTTGGTGCAACGCCCCGTCAATCATCCTCCTTACCCGGTTTTAATGGCGAACGCGCCGACCCCGTTTCTGGCGTCACCCATCTCGGCAACGGCTATCGCGCTTACAGTCCGGTACTGCGCCGCTTCACCTGTCCGGACAGCGAAAGCCCCTTCGGCATTGGTGGTATCAACCCTTACGCCTACTGCGAAGGAGATCCGATCAACGGTACCGACCCCAGTGGTCATGGGCTTATCACATGGCTGATACGTAAAGTGCTCAGTATTGGTATTCGGCTTGGCATCAAAGCCGCCCAGGCCGAAGCATTAAGTGCCTCAGTCGCGACGGTTTCGGCGATCGAAACGGGCGTTGAAGCAGGGTTATCGCTCGCCACCGGCGTAGCGTCTGGCATCACGCGTGCAACCGGTCATCCGGATGTGTCGAAAGCGTTAGGCTGGGCATCAATGGGCCTGGGCCTCGCGGCGACCTTTGGTGCTGCAGAGATTATCGCCCCGAAAATCCGTGACAAAGTACAGGGGCTGTGTCGCAAAGCAAAACGAGTCCCTGCCCCTGAACTGATGAGCTATGAATTAACAGAATACGTGGGTGAAACTCTGGCTGAAACACGCGTCGGGCCGTCGGCCAGCATCACGAATTTACCCGCACCCGCCTATGATGCCATCTTCTCGCAGCTCGACTCGACGTCAACGCGCAGCTTTTTCCGGGCGATATCAGGGTCAGAATACAGCGGAGCCTTAGAAGAGAGCCTTCGCCCCCGGTTGCGCCGGGCCGTTCGATCTGACATCAAGCAGAACATGCTGAAGGCACTGAGGGATTTTGATAATGCGACAGATGTTGCCAAAACGTCTACCAGCCGGCAGGCCATGGTCCACGAGGCGTGGCTGCAGCGAGGAAGCAACGGTCTCCATATGGATGATATCGCTGAAATTTTCCACAGAGTGAACGATAGTTCCAACTTAACGTTCACGGCACAACAAGGTGTCCATTTTCAGAGCTGGGTCGGTTTTGACTTCATCCATACGCATCGTCTACCTGGCGGTTTTAACGGTAGCACGTTGGCTTTTAATCCAGCGAAGGGGAGGGGTTTTGTCAATCCCATTAGATAAAGGTAAATAAAAAGTCAGCGCGAATTATAACCCGAGACCGGAAATGAACAGACGCATTATTCATTTCCGGTCATTTTCTGACGGGATTTTATAAACCTGATGCTTTTTCCCTTTAACAAAACGCCTTAACGATAACCCTTAACGGTACATCGAGAGGGACGTTATCCATCCACCAACCTGATGCCAACTAAATTTTCATGCTCTTCATAGGGTTATGAAAATCTGCAATTCTGCTCTTCTCCATTTTCATGAAGCCACTCACAAACACAACGTTAAGCATTGCTGTTAAATAAAGCAGCCATAATACTTAAGTTAATATAAATAATTTGATCTTTTTCAATGAGTTACATGTAACGGAGCAAAAGACACTTAAAAATCGATCATAATCAACAGGTTATGCTACAATTCCCCTGCCGTTCTAATAATAATTACTGGATATAGAAAACGATGATTTCAATTTCAGAATATTATGAAACAAGCGCAATCTCTCTCGCCATAAACAAGAAGATCTTCATTAACAATCAGTATTTCGGTCTGTTTCTGGACATTTCAGGCCACGATCTGGACAGGGACGTCCTGGCATTCATTTTCAAACTTGAAAATAACCAACTCGTCTCCATTCCGGCCTATGATACCAGGATCAACTTTGTCTATGAATTTGAGAACGGGCAGAAGAGTTATCTGAATCCTCTTCTGCATTGTCTGATGGTCAATGAGTGATATAAACGATTCGGTTAAATAAATGCGTTGAGTATGCCTTTGATTTTCTCTTTCTCACTGGCATACTCTGGTTTTAAGCAGTGATAGGCACGAATTTTTAAGTTCACATTTTTTAGTGGAATAACATCAACGCCATCGACTTTAAACAAGGTAGCGAATTTCTCCGTCATGATGCTGCAGCCTTTTCCTGAGTGAATGTTGTACAACACGCTGAGAAACTCCCAGTTATGCTCAATAAACTCCACGTTTTTGTACTTATCCGCCAGCAGGTTTTTGAAGATTTGTTTTGAGTAATGCACATTGGCATCTTTCCAGACAAACAGCTTTATCTCGTTGTCCGGTCTCTGCCCTTTCGGTGCCAGCAGCACCAGGTTGCCGCTGAACCACTCATCCCGCTGCACAGCGTAGGAGAGCGAAATATCGCGCAGCGAGAAAACAATGCAATTTGAATTATAACGAAGGTTGTCGATATCGGCCGGGTCAACGACTCCCCGTTCACAGCGC
Source organism: Trabulsiella odontotermitis (assembly GCF_001188485.1). Classification (GTDB taxonomy): domain Bacteria; phylum Pseudomonadota; class Gammaproteobacteria; order Enterobacterales; family Enterobacteriaceae; genus Trabulsiella; species Trabulsiella odontotermitis_A. The sequence goes on along the minus strand of NZ_JNGH01000105.1, from coordinate 38,166 downwards.
ACTTTCAGGCCAGAAGATTCAATCACCATCGCGATATGTTTAAAAACCAGTTCCGGGAACGTGACGTCGAATAAAATCAACAGCTCTTTCGCCGTTTCTTTATTCTGAATCTCACTTTCCAGATCCATTAACTGGGTATAAACCGAACGAAATTTATTATAATATTCATGCGCCAGTTCTGTGGGCTCTAACTCGTTGTATTTTCTCTTGAACAAAATGCCACCGAGATAATCCTCCAGTTCACAAATGACTTTACTCAGCGGCGATCGCGTAATGCACAGGGCTTCTGCTGCTTTCGCGAAATTTCTTAACTCCATCGTCACCATAAAATAACGCATTTTTTTCGACAACAGATATCCCATAGGTCGCTCTTTAATTCCTGTTTATCATCTCAATACAATATAAGACACCGATTCACTTTCAACAATGTGCTAAAAAAGAGACAAAGTTGTTCACTTTATGAAAAGTGTCGACATTGATAAAAATCAAATAAACTATTTCCTGCCTGAACGGCCATCGTTACAATACGTGACGAGCATCACGAAATAAGACCACCTTAAGATTTTACCTAACCGCTTACTGATAAACACAACCGCTTAATACGCCATACGACCACTTACCCTTTTCCCCACCGGTAACGGCTTTTCTCTCTGGCAAGATCGCCCCTGCATTACCGTCACTACCTCCCCAACAACAAGTACTGATCCAATTTTCACTTATAAAAACCAGGTCTCACTATGGATACGAAAAAATTTCTTAAGCACGTACCCTGGGCCATCCTCGGGATCATCGGCGCTATTTGTTTGTCCGTCGTGGCGCTACGCCGCGGCGAGCACGTCAGCGCGCTGTGGATTGTCGTCGCCTCGGTATCTGTTTATCTGGTGGCATATCGCTACTACAGTCTGTACATCGCTCAAAAGGTGATGAAGCTCGACCCTACCCGCGCCACCCCGGCGGTGATTAACAACGATGGCCTGAACTACGTGCCGACCAACCGTTACGTGCTGTTTGGCCACCACTTCGCGGCCATCGCTGGCGCTGGCCCGCTGGTGGGTCCGGTACTGGCGGCGCAAATGGGCTACCTGCCTGGCACCCTGTGGCTGCTGGCGGGCGTGGTGCTCGCGGGCGCAGTGCAGGACTTTATGGTGCTGTTTATCTCCTCGCGCCGTAACGGTTCTTCTCTGGGTGAAATGGTCAAAGAAGAGATGGGCCGCGTGCCTGGCTCGATTGCCCTGTTCGGCTGCTTCCTGATCATGATCATCATCCTCGCGGTGCTGGCGTTGATCGTGGTGAAAGCGCTGGCCGAAAGTCCGTGGGGCGTGTTTACCGTCTGCTCGACCGTACCGATTGCGCTGTTCATGGGCATCTACATGCGCTTTATCCGTCCGGGCCGCGTGGGTGAAGTGTCGGTGATTGGTATTGTGCTGCTGGTGGCCTCTATCTGGTTCGGCGGCGTGATTGCGCACGACCCGTACTGGGGCCCGGCGCTGACCTTTAAAGACACCACCATCACCTTCGCGCTGGTTGGCTACGCGTTTGTCTCCGCCCTGCTGCCGGTATGGCTGATTCTGGCACCGCGCGACTACCTCGCCACCTTCCTGAAAATCGGCGTTATCGTCGGTCTGGCGCTCGGCATCGTGTTCCTCAATCCGGATCTGAAAATGCCTGCGGTAACGCAGTACATCGACGGTACCGGCCCGCTGTGGAAAGGTGCGCTGTTCCCGTTCCTGTTTATCACCATCGCCTGTGGCGCCGTGTCTGGCTTCCACGCGCTGATCGCCTCCGGCACCACGCCGAAACTGCTGGCGAACGAAAAAGATGCACGCCTGATTGGTTACGGCGCAATGCTGATGGAATCTTTCGTCGCCATCATGGCGCTGGTCGCCGCGTCGATCATCGAACCGGGTCTCTATTTCGCGATGAACACCCCGCCTGCGGGCCTCGGCATTACCATGCCGAACCTGCATGAAATGGGTGGCGAAAATGCGGCGATGATCATGGCGCAGCTCAAAGACGTCAGTGTTCATGCCGCCGCCACCGTCAGCTCCTGGGGCTTCGTGATCTCGCCTGAGCAGATCATGCAGACCGCGAAGGACATCGGCGAACCGTCCGTCCTCAACCGTGCGGGTGGCGCGCCAACGCTGGCCGTCGGTATCGCGCATGTGTTCCACAAAGTGCTGCCGTGGGCGGACATGGGCTTCTGGTATCACTTCGGTATTCTGTTTGAAGCGCTGTTTATTCTTACCGCGCTGGACGCCGGTACCCGTGCTGGCCGCTTTATGCTGCAGGATCTGCTCGGCAACTTCGTCCCGTTCCTGAAGAAAACCGACTCGCTGGTCGCTGGCGTGCTGGGCACGGCAGGTTGTGTTGGCCTGTGGGGCTACCTGCTGTATCAGGGCGTGGTCGATCCGCTGGGCGGCGTGAAGAGCCTGTGGCCGCTGTTCGGTATCTCTAACCAGATGCTGGCTGCGGTGGCGCTGGTGCTCGGTACCGTCGTACTCGTGAAGATGAAACGCACCAAATACGTCTGGGTGACCGTAGTGCCAGCGCTGTGGCTGCTGCTCTGCACCACCTGGGCGCTGGGTCTGAAACTGTTCAGCGCCAACCCGTCGCTGGAAGGTTTCTTCTTCATGGCTAACCAGTACAAAGCGAAGATTGCGGCGGGCGGCGCAGGTCTGACCCCGCAGGAAATTGCTAACATGAACCACATCGTGGTGAACAACTACACCAACGCGGGCCTGAGCATTCTGTTCCTAGTGGTGGTGTACAGCATCATTTTCTACGGCATCAAAACCTGGATGAAAGTGCGTAACGCCGAAGGACGTACGGATAAAGAAACCCCGTACGTGCCGGTTCCGGAAGGCGGCGTGAAAACCTCTTCTCATCATTAAAAACATGGCGGGTGGCGCTGCGCTTACCCGCCCTACGAAGTCTGCGTAGGCCCGGTAAGCGTAGCGCCACCGGGCTTTTTCTATCTGGAAAGCAAAATGTTTGGTAACTTAGGCGAAGCCAAAAAATATCTCGGCCAGGCGGCGAAAATGCTGATTGGCATTCCGGATTACGACAACTACGTCGAGCACATGAAAACCAACCATCCGGACAAGCCGTACATGACCTACAGTGAATTTTTCCGCGAGCGTCAGGAAGCGCGCTACGGCGGAAGTGGAGAAGGCGGCGTACGCTGTTGCTAAAGGAGAGACCATGACACCTGTTGCAGTCACCCTGCTCACCGGCTTTCTCGGAGCAGGCAAAACCACGCTGTTGCGCCATATCCTCAACGAGCAGCACGGCTATAAAATCGCCGTTATCGAAAACGAATTTGGCGAAGTGTCAGTGGACGATCAGCTTATCGGCGATCGCGCCACGCAGATCAAAACCCTGACCAACGGCTGCATTTGCTGCAGTCGCTCCAACGAACTGGAAGACGCGCTGCTGGATCTGCTCGACAGCCTCGATCGCGGCGACATCCACTTCGACCGGCTGGTGATCGAGTGCACCGGCATGGCCGATCCCGGGCCGATCATTCAGACCTTTTTCTCGCATGAAATCCTGTGTCAGCGCTACCTGCTGGATGGCGTGATCGCGCTGGTGGATGCCGTTCATGCGGACGTTCAAATGAACCAGTTCACCCTTGCCCAATCGCAGATCGGCTATGCGGATCGCATTCTGCTGACCAAAACCGACGTCGCCGGTGAGAGTGAAAAACTGCGCGAACGCATTGCGCGCATCAACGCCCGCGCGCCGGTGTACACCGTGACGCACGGCGATATCGACCTCGCGCAGCTGTTCGACACCAACGGCTTTATGCTGGAGGAGAACGTAGTGCAGCCGACGCCGCGCTTCCACTTTATCGCCGACAAGCAAAACGACATCGCCTCTATCGTCGTTGAACTGGATTACCCGGTCGGTATCAGCGACGTGTCGCGGGTGATGGAAAATCTGCTGCTGTCGTTTGCCGATAAACTGCTGCGCTACAAAGGCATGCTGTGGATTGACGGCGAGCCGAACCGCCTGCTGTTCCAGGGCGTGCAGCGCCTGTACAGCGCCGACTGGGATCGCCCGTGGGGCGACGAACCACCCCACAGTACGCTGGTGTTTATCGGCGTGCAGTTGCCGGAAGCGGACATCCGCGCCGCCTTTGCCGGTCTGAAAAAATAGGGCGCCCACATGGCCTCCCCGCGCGATATCAACCAGCGTTTTCTGCGCCCTGCCCACCTTCCATGGGTGGAGCTGCGCAGTACGCAGCAGAGCCGTCAGGCGTATAAGCGCCATCAGCATGCCGGGCTTTCCATCGGGGCGATTGTCGACGGGGAAACCTGTTGCGTATGTGACGGGCAGGAATACCGGCTACGGCCCGGTGATATTATCGTCATCCCACCACAGGTGGCGCACAGCTGTAACCCGGTCGCGTCGCAGCCGCGCAGCTATCATATGCTTTTTCTCGACGCGTCATGGTGTCTGGCGCAGTTTGCCCCGGCGGCCTCGCAGCTCACCATCGCCCAACCGGTGATCCGCGATACCACGCTGTTTGCGCATTATCTGGAGATCGTCGCAATGATGGCAGCGCCGCCGTCGCCGATGCTGGCGTCCCGATTACAGGCGCTGTTTCAGGCGTTACCGTTGATTCCCTCTGTGCCGCTGCCGGTGCATCGCGCGTCACGCCAGCTCGGCGATCATCTGCTGGAGAACCTCCAGCGACCGCTGGCGCTGGAGGCGCTGGCAAAAACCTTCGCCCTGCGCAAAGAGACGTTGATCCGCCTGTTCCGTCAGGACACCGGCCTCACGCCCGGCGCGTTTCTCAATATCGCCCGCATCGAATATGCCAAATCCCGCCTGCGTGCAGGTGAAGATATTGCCGACGTCGGTTACCAGAGCGGGTTCGCCGACCAGAGCCATTTTCACAAAACCTTCGTCAGCTATACCGCCGCCACGCCCCGGCAATACGCTCGCGGCAGATCAATATCAGACAATAATTAATCCGCGCTGGGCCCTAAGGTGAACTCAGGTATTCGCGCTGAGGTCATCATGGAATCGTTGTCTGTTCTGTTTCCGTCTGCGTTTGTCGCGCTGGCGCTGTCGCATTTTGTCGCCCTGCTCAGCCCCGGCCCGGATTTTTTCCTGCTGACAGGTTACGCCATTCGTTACCGGCTGCGTGGCAGCCTCGGGCTGTGCATCGGCATCGCGGCGGGCAACGGTCTTTATATTCTGCTCGCCATTCTTGGCTGGAGCGCCCTGCGGCAGTTTTCGCAGTTGTTCACCGTCATCGAACTGGCCGGCGCGGCGTATCTGTTATGGATTGGCGTGCAGCTGATTCGCTATGCCACCCCCTCACTGGAACTGGATAACGTGCAGGGCCATTGTCCGTCGCTGCCGCAACAGGTGCTGCTCGGGCTGGGCTCTTCGTTGCTGAACCCTAAAAACGCGCTGTTTTATTTGTCACTGATGACCGCCCTGCTCGGCCCGCAGGTGACGCTNATATCGGAGGTATTGAACGCATCGCGGGAGGGGTCCTGATCGGCTTTGGCAGCTGGATTTTATGGCGGTTTGTGGTCTGAACACCGAAGCCGTAACTACAAAAATCGCCTGTCGCGCTCTATGCTTACCGGATGGATAAATTAGCTGAACTCAAACGCGCCCGACGGCTGGCGCTGTCGCTGCTGCTGGTGGCCGCGGCGATTTTTATCACGACGTTATTTCTGCCACCGGTCTGGTGGGTAGGCGCGCTCAAGGCGATGTCGGAAGCGGCCATGGTCGGCGCGCTGGCTGACTGGTTCGCGGTAGTGGCACTATTCCGCCGTATTCCTGTCCCGTTAATTTCCCGCCATACGGCGATTATTCCGCGCAATAAAGACCGGATTGCCGATAATCTCGGCCGTTTCGTGCAGGAAGAGTTTCTCGATACGCAATCGCTGGTGACGCTTATCCAGCGCCACGAACCGGCAATGATGATCGGTGCCTGGTTCAGTCAGCCGCAGAACGCGCAGAAAGTGGGGCATCATCTGGTCAACGTCATGGGCGGATTTCTGGAAATGACCGACGATGCGCGCATTCAGGGCTTGCTGAAACGCGCGGTGCATAAAGCCATCGACAAAGTGGATCTCACCGGTACCAGCGCGCTGATGCTCGAAAGCATGACCAAAGACAACCGCCACCAGACGCTACTTGATGCACTGATCGCTCAGTTGATTGTGCTGATCAATCGCGACAGTACCCGGCGCTTTATCGCTAAACAGATCGTCCACTGGCTGGAAACCGAGCATCCGCTGAAGGCCAAAATCCTGCCCACCGAATGGCTTGGCGAGCACAGCGCCGAGCTGGTCTCCGAGGCGGTGGATACGCTACTGGACGACGTGACCGTCGACAGTACGCATCAGATTCGTCAGGCTTTTGACCGCGCGGTGCTGAAGCTGGTCGACTCGCTGAAAAGTGATCCGCAACTGGCGGCCAGAGCCGAGGACATCAAACGTTATCTGAAAAATGATGCGGCGTTTAACGGCTATCTTGGCGAGCTGTGGGCCGATCTGCGTCGCTGGCTGAAGGACGATCTCCACACCGAAGACTCCCGCGTCCGGCAGCGCGTTGCCGAGGCCGGGCAGTGGTTTGGCGAAACGCTGGTGGCCGATGGCGCACTGCGCGCCTCGCTGAATGAACACCTGGAACAAGCCGCCCGCCGCGCCGCGCCGGATTTCGCGGCGTTCCTCACCCGTCACATCAGCGACACGGTCAAAAGCTGGGACGCGCGCGAAATGTCGCAGCAGATTGAACTGAACATCGGCAAAGACTTGCAGTTTATTCGCATCAACGGCACGCTGGTCGGTGGCAGCATTGGGTTAATTCTCTGGCTGGTGTCACAAATTCCGGCACTGATTGCCGCGCCCGTGGGCTAAAATAGCCGCGACTGGATTTCGCAGTAGCTGTTTTTCTCCGCACAAGGAGTACGATTTTTATGCAACGGATGTTGTCTTTTTTTCGTCGCCATGCCGCCACGCTGTTCTTTCCGATGGCGTTGATTATTTACGATTTCGCCGCTTATCTGACGACGGATTTGATCCAGCCGGGCATTATCCACGTGGTTCGCGATTTTAACGCCGATGTCAGTCTCGCGCCGGCTTCGGTCAGCCTCTATCTGGCGGGCGGGATGGCGCTACAATGGCTGCTCGGGCCGCTCTCAGACAGGATTGGTCGTCGCCCGGTACTCATCACCGGCGCGCTGATTTTTACCCTCGCCTGCACCGCCACGCTGTTTACCACCACCATGGAACAGTTCCTGGTGGCGCGGTTCGTACAGGGCACCAGCATCTGCTTTATCGCCACCGTTGGCTACGTGACCATTCAGGAAGCGTTCGGACAGACGAAGGGCATCAAGCTGATGGCGATAATTACCTCCATCGTGCTGATTGCGCCGGTCATCGGCCCGCTCTCCGGCGCGGCGCTGATGCACTTCATGCCCTGGAAAGCGCTGTTTGGCATTATCGCCTTCCTTGGCTTTGTGGGCTGGCTCGGCCTGCTGCTGGCAATGCCGGAAACTGTACAGCGGGGCGTGGTGCCATTGAGCGTGTCCGGCGTGCTGCGGGATTTCCGTAACGTCTTTCGCAACCGGGTTTTCCAGCTCGGCGCGGCGGCAATCACCCTGAGTTACATCCCGATGATGACCTGGGTGGCGGTGTCACCGGTGATCCTGATCGACGCCGGGGGGATGTCGACCGCGGCGTTCGCCTGGGCACAGGTGCCGGTGTTTGGCGCGGTGATCGTCGCGAATATGGTCGTGGCGCGGTTCGTGAAAGATCCCACCGAACCCCGGTTCATCTGGCGGGCGATCCCCATCCAGTTGTTCGGGCTGATCTTGCTCATCGTCGGGAATCTGCTGTGGCCGCACGTCTGGCTGTGGTCGGTCACCGGCACCAGCCTGTATGCATTCGGCATCGGGCTGATTTTCCCGACGCTGTTCCGCTTTACGCTCTTCTCAAACGACCTGCCGAAAGGCACGGTGTCAGCCTCGCTGAACATGATCATCCTGACCGGCATGGCGCTGGGTGTTGAGGGCGCGCGCTGGTTGTGGTTTAACGGCGGCCGGATCCCGTTCCATTTGCTGGCGGTAGTGGCGGGGTTCGCGGTGGTGTTTGCGCTGGCGGGGTTGTTGCGACGCGTCCGGNAGTGCGGGGCCATTTTTTTAGCCGATACGAGCGAACCCGGCTTCCAGATCGGCAATCAGATCGTCCACCGCTTCCAGACCGATATGCACCCGGACCAGTGTGCCGGTGAAATCCACCTTGCCCGCCGGACGGATCTCATTCAGCTCTTCCGGCTGGTTCGCCAGAATCAACGACTCAAAACCGCCCCAGGAATAAGCCATGTGGAACAGCGTGAAGTTGTCGAGGAAATGCGCCAGTTGCTCATCGCTCAGGCGTTTTTTCAGCACGAAGGAGAACAACCCGGAACTGCCGGAGAAGTCGCGCTGGAAATACTCATGCCCCGGGCACTGTGCCACTGCCGGATGATTGACCCGTGCCACTTCCGGGCGGTTCATCAGCCATTCGGCGATGGTGATGCTGCTCTNGGCCAGGGCTGCCGTTGTAGGCGGTGTCGGCATCCAGCGTCTGGCCCATCAGGTAGGAGTTTTCACGCAGGCGATCCCAACAGCGGGCGTTGGACACTGCCGTGCCCAGCATCCCGTCCGAATGGCCTATGGTGTACTTCGTCCCCGCCTGAATCGAAATGTCGACGCCGAAATCCAGCGCTTTAAACAGCACGCCCGCCGCCCAGGTGTTGTCGATCATGATGACAATGTCCGGGTTAACCGCGCGGATCGCCTTCACCATTCCCGGCACATCCTGCACTTCCATAGTGATAGAGCTGGGCGATTCCAGAAACACTACTTTGGTATTGGGGCGAATAAGATCGACAATGCCGGTGCCAATCATTGGATCGTAGTACGTCGTTTCCACCTTGAATTTGCTGAGGATCTTCGTGCAAAAATCCTGCGTCGGTTCATACGCCGCGCCGGTCACGAGGAGATGATCGCCGCTCTCCACAAACGCCAGAATCGCATTGGTTACCGCCGCCGCACCGCACGGATAAAGCGCACATCCGACGCCCCCTTCCAGTTCGCTCATCGCTTTCTGGAAAGCGAAGTGAGTATAAGTGCCGCGTCGACCGTAAAACAGCTCCCCGTTCGCCCGGTTGGCGGTCGCAAATTTCTTCTCTTTCACCGAATCGAACACCAGCGACGAAGCGCGCTGGATCACCGGGTTAACCGCGCCCTGGGTGTAGCGTTTATCGCGCCCGGCAATGACTAACTGCGTTTCGAGCTTGATGGAATCTTTCATAACGTCTCCTGTGACATCCTTTTAATCCGTTTGGGAAATTTATAACGCCGCGGCCGTCTGAGTGGCTTCCGTACTGGGCTGTTTTTTCCCGGTGAAGCGTTCGATAATCTGCGCCGCGTTCAGGTCGTGAATCACGTTAATCAGCGTGGCAGGCGCATCGGTAATCGTGCCCAGCACCACCAGCATCGGGATCGTCTCCATCGGCAGTCCCAGCGTGGTGACGATGAAAATCTCACCAAGGAACGCGCCGCCAGGCACACCGCCGACGATAATGGCGGAGAGCACGGCAATCAGCATGGTGAGGAAGAAGGTCTCGGTGGTGAATTCCATGCCCAGCACCGAGTAGATAAAGACGATTTTCAGCGCCGCAATCATCGCCACGCCGCCCTTGTTAAGGTTCACCAGCAGCGGCAGGGAAACGTCGACGATTTCCGGGTTGATGCCCATCGCTTTACCGGCGCGAATAGTGACCGGTAGCGTACCGAGTGAAGAACAGGTTCCCAGCGCGGTAACCGAAGGGGGGATCGCATTACGCCAGAACGCTTTCACCGCAGGCATGCCGCCGCCAATCCAGGAATAAAGAATGGAGCCGAGGATGTAATAAACCACCGTCGCCGCCATGAACAGAATAATGGCGCGAGCAAAGGTCAGCAGAATGCCGGAGTCCTGGCTGGCCATCGTTGCGGCGAAGTAGCAGCCCAGCCCCACTGGCGCAACCGTCATGATGATGGAAACTATCTTCATGATCACCGTGTTGGCATCTTCCAGCAGCGAGGCGATGCGTTGACCGGCGTTTTCAGACTGACCAATCGCGATCCCCGCGATAATCGCCATCACAATCAGCGCCAGAATGTTGGTTTTTGAGAACAGCCCCACGAAATCATGGGTGGTGATCATGCTGACAAAATCCATCTTGCCACTGCCCGCCTCAACAGATTTCGACAGGTCGATCGTCACCCCTTGCGCCGGGTTGTACCACAACGCGAGTGCGACAATCCCTGCTGCCGGAATAAGCGCCATGGCGATCGAAACAATAAAAATAATCGCCATAATACGACCCAACCGTTTCAGGTCAGTCATTCTGGCAATGGATGACATCACGCTGATGCCCACCAGCGGGACGATGATCATAAATAACAGGTTAAGGAAAATTTGACCTATGGGTTGAAGTTTTGCGGCAAACGTTGGCGCGTAAATTCCCAGAACGCCGCCAGCAATCAAAGCAAGTAATAAAATAATAGACGATCTGTAGGGTTCGAGTCGTGACCACATAACAGGCACCTTTTTTAATTTAAATAGTATTAACAGAGATAACATTCACATTTTTATTATCTCTGATGCGACTTCATTTTATTTTGTGACGCACTTCACTGGCGTTGTCATCTTTTCATTTTGTCAGGAACTCATTTCCTGTGATTCAATAGTTGCATGTTTCAAATGGGATTGTAACGGGCTATTCGTACCGTTTTCGCAAATCACTTGTGAATGGAAGGAAACAATGAGCACCCCCATTTCGCTAAAGCATCTGGAATTTTTCGTCAGGATTGTCGACTGTGGTGGATTATCTGAAGCCGCATCACAATTAAATGTTTCTCCCTCTGCGGTGAGTAAAAGTCTGACGGCAATGGAAGATATTCTTGGCACAACGTTAATTAAACGCACAACGAGAAGCATTACGTTGACAGACGCCGGGCAATATCTCTTTAATCGTGCTAATAAATTACTGAAAGAATTTGATGAAACCCTGAATACCACCACCGGTTATTATCAGAATCCTCAGGGAGAATTACGTATTACCTGCTCTATTGCCTTCGGTTATGCGCGACTGGTGAATCTGGTGGATAAATTTCGCAATATTTGCCCGGACGTGAATCTGTATATTGATCTGAATGACAATTTTGTGAATCTGAATGAAGCGGATTATGATATCGCCCTGCGAATTTCCATGGCGCCACCGCAAAACTATGCCATGCGAAAACTCGCCCCCATCCGCTGGGCGTATTGCGCATCACCAGGATATCTGCGCAAAAAAGGCATTCCGCAGCGACGCGTGGATCTCGTCGATCATGATTGCCTCGTGTACCCCGGCCTGACGCCGGTGCTCAAAGTGCCGGACGATCAGGAGCGGCTTCATCAGCTAAAAGTACGGATGCCCATCCAGGCGAACAGCAGTCTGGTATTGTTAAAATCGGTACTCGAAGATCAGGGTGTTGCCTATCTTCCCACCTATCTGATTGGCGATCATATTCAGAAGGAGGAGATCACCCCGCTGATGCTGGATGGCAACATCACCTGCGAAACGCATGCGTTGTACGCGCTCTATTTTCCCAGCAAATACAGCAACCCGAAGGTGCGCGCGTTTATCGATTTCCTGGTGGAAGAACTGGCATCGATCCCCGCATGGGACAGCTGGCTACCGGGGTGAGAACGTAAATAAATCAATGGCAAAACAGGAAAGCCAGACCATGACGGATATCAACCTGACACGCGAACAACGCGACGCGCTGCGCCACAAGCTGGCAACGTATTGCGAAGAACATTTTGACCTTGAACTGGAACAGTTTGACGCCGAATTTTTCGTCGATTTCATTGCCGCCGAGATCGGCCCAACGTTCTACAATGCGGGCATTGATGAAGCCATCCGCACGCACATGGCGTGGAACGAACGCATTCAGGAAGAAATGGATGTGAAGAAAATCCTCTGAGGTATTGCAGTGCTCTGAATCCCATCGCAGATCAACATAACCACAAATAGTTTATGGTTATAATGCATGCTCTTTTCATTATCTCCCGTGTTACGGGGAAGGAAAAAGCATGTCACTTATCACCGAATTACCCGCCCTGTTCGATCAATTCTCAGAAGCGCGCCAGAAAGGCTTTCTCACCGTCATGGAGCTGAAGGATCGCGGTATTCCGCTGGTCGGCACCTACTGCACGTTTATGCCGCAGGAGATCCCCATGGCGGCGGGCGCGGTGGTGGTTTCGCTGTGCTCGACGTCCGACGAAACCATCGAAGAAGCCGAAAAGGATTTGCCACGTAACCTCTGCCCGTTGATTAAAAGCAGCTACGGCTTTGGCAAAACCGACAAATGCCCCTACTTCTACTTTTCCGATCTGGTCGTTGGCGAAACCACCTGCGATGGCAAGAAAAAAATGTACGAGTACATGGCGGATTTCAAGCCGGTTCACGTCATGCAGTTGCCCAACAGCGCCGACGATGCCGCCTCGCGCGCCTTGTGGAAAGCGGAAATGCGCCGCCTGCAGCAGGCCGTTGAAGCGCGTTTTGGCACCACGATTGACGAATCCGCATTACGCGACGCTATTGTGCTGAAAAATCGCGAGCGTCGCGCGCTGGCGGATTTCTATCGTCTCGGTCAGCTCAATCCCCCCGCACTGAGCGGCGTCGATCTGCTGAAAGTGGTTTACGGCGCTACCTTCCGTTTTGACAAGGAGGCGTTGATTGCCGAACTGAACGCGATGACCACCCGGGTGAAAGCCGAGTGGCAGGCCGGGAAACGGCTCGACCCTCGCCCGCGCATTCTGATCACCGGCTGCCCGATTGGCGGCGCGGCAGAAAAAGTGGTGCGCGCCATTGAGGACAACGGCGGCTGGGTGGTCGGTTATGAAAACTGTACCGGCGCCAAAGCCACCGAGCGTAACGTGGCGGAAACGGGCGATGTCTGGGACGCGCTGGCGGATAAATATCTGGCCATCGGCTGCTCATGTTTGTCACCGAATACTCAGCGATTAACGCTGTTAAGCCAGATGGTGGAAGAGTATCAGGCCGACGGCGTGATCGACGTGATCCTGCAGGCCTGTCACACCTACGCCGTAGAATCGCTGGCCATCAAGCGCCACGTCCGCCAGCAGCACAACATTCCTTACATGGCGATCGAAACGGACTACTCGACGTCCGATATCGGACAGCTCAGCACGCGCGTCGCGGCGTTCATTGAAATGTTATAAGGAGCGGGAATGTCACTGACGGTAGGCATAGATTCCGGCTCCACCGCCACCAAAGGCGTACTGCTGGAGGGGAACACACTTGTGCGGCGTTTCCTCTGCCCGACGCCCTTTCGCCCGGCGCAGGCGATAGAACAGGCATGGCGCGAGCTGAGCGAGGGTCTGACCGAACGGCCGTTTCTGACGCTGACGGGATACGGTCGCCAGTTGGTTGATTTTGCCGACAAGCAGGTGACCGAAATCTCCTGCCACGGTCTCGGCGCTCGCCTGCTGATGGCGGACACCCGCACGGTGATTGATATCGGCGGCCAGGACAGCAAAGTCATTCAACTGGATGAGGAAGGCAATCTCACCGATTTCCTGATGAATGACAAATGCGCCGCCGGCACCGGGCGTTTTCTTGACGTGATTTCCCGCACGCTGGGTGCCAGCGTCGAGCAACTGGATGCGCTGGTGACCGGGGTGGAACCGCACGCCATCACCAGCATGTGTACGGTGTTTGCTGAATCGGAGGTGATCAGCCTGCGCTCGGCGGGGATTGCGCCCGACGCGATTCTGGCGGGCGTTATCAACGCCATGGCGCGGCGCAGCGCCAATTTCATCTCCCGCCTGACGTCGCAGGGGCCGGTGCTGTTTACCGGCGGCGTCAGTCATTGCCACACGTTTACGCAAATGCTTTCGGCGCATCTGGGCGCGGAGGTGCAGACGCACCCCGACGCGCAGTTTGCCGGGGCGATAGGCGCGGCGTTGATCGGTCAGCGACAGCGGAGACGATAATGGCGCACTACATTCTGCTGTTTCATTCAACACTCGGCGTGGTCCAGACGCGGAAAAAATTGCAGGCGGCAGGCGAGCCGTTTACGGTGAAGGATATTCCGCGCGGCCTGCGCGGCGGCTGTGGGTTGTGCATTCATCTGCACGGCGAGGCACCTGAACGCTGGGTGATCCCCGGCTTAACGGAGAGCATTTACCGCTGCGACGAGGAACACTTCCACCCCGTCGCGCAGTATCCGGCGCCGTAAGCGCTACTCTTCTTCATCGCGTTCGGCAGCCTGCGGGTTGCCCAGCGCGATAAACTCTTCCAGCAGCGCGGTCAACTGCTGCATTTTCTCCGGTGTGAATTCCATTTCAATCTGCCGGTACGCCTCTTCCACCTGCGACTGCGCGTGTTCGTACAACGCATAACCCGCTTTGGTCAACGACACGTACAGCTTACGCTGGTCGGTCACTGGCTTCAGGCGCAGCACCAGGCCGTCGCGCTCCATGCGCGTCAGAATGCCGGTCAGGCTCGGGCGCAAAATGCAGGTGCGAAACGCCAGATCGTGAAAGTCCATCGACGGGTTATCTGCCAGCACGCGAACGATTCGCCACTGCTGCTCGGTGAGGTTATGCCGTTTGACGATCGGCCGAAAATAACCCATCGCCGCTTCCCGCGCCTGTAACAACGCAATGGTTAACGAATCATGCATTGCTGCCACCCCGTACATTCCCAACAATCATTAACAAATAAATAATTTAAAAACGGTGCTTTTTCCAGCAGCCCGCGTATGACTGAAAAGTCTACCAGATTTATAGATAAATTATTAATTACTTGAAAAATAACAACTATAATTTTCAAATGTAAATTTATCGTTAAACTGATCACAAATAATTCACCTTTAGTTGCCAAAACACCGCCATCGGCATAAAGATAATCGTTAATATATTAATGAAATCACGAACGGATCTGAGGAGTGGTGAATGAAAGGCACTGTTTTTGCCGTTGCGCTCAACCATCGCAGCCAAATTGACGCCTGGCAGCAGGCATTCCGGCAAGCCCCCTACAACGCACCGCCGAAAACGGCAGTGTGGTTTATCAAACCGCGCAACACGTTGATCCGCGGCGGTGAGGCGATCCCGTATCCTGAGGGTGAAACGGTGCTGAGCGGCGCTACCGTGGCACTGATCGTTGGCAAAACCGCCAGCAAGGTAAGCGTGGCCGAGGCGCCGGAATACATTGCGGGTTATGCGCTGGCTAACGAGGTCAGCCTGCCGGAAGAGAGCTTTTACCGCCCGGCCATTAAGGCAAAATGCCGCGACGGTTTCTGCCCGCTGGGCGAAATGGCCGCGGTGAACAACATTGACAACCTGACCATCATCTCCGACATCAACGGTCACGAGGCCGATCGCTGGAGTACGGCGGATTTACAGCGCAACGCCGCCGAACTGCTGAGCGCGTTGAGCGAATTCGCCACCCTGCAACCCGGCGACGCCATTCTGCTCGGCACCCCGCAAAGCCGCGTGGCGCTGAAACCTGGCGATCGCGTACGTGTGCTCGCCGAGGGTTTCCCGCCGCTGGAAAACCGCGTGGTGGATGCGCGTGAGATCGCGGAGGTTCGCACTGTTGCGCCACAACCGCACCCCCACGGCACGCTGTTTGCCCTCGGCCTGAATTATGCCGATCACGCCAGCGAACTGGATTTCAAACCGCCGGAAGAGCCACTGATTTTTATCAAAGCCGCCAACTCGTTTACTGGCGATAAGCAAACGTCTGTCCGCCCGGATAACGTCGACTACATGCATTACGAAGCCGAGCTGGTGGTGGTGATCGGCAAAACCGCGCATAAAGTCAGTCGTGAAGCGGCGATGGAATATGTGGCGGGTTACACGATTTGTAACGACTACGCCATCCGCGACTACCTGGAAAACTACTATCGCCCGAACTTGCGGGTGAAAAGCCGCGACACGCTGACGCCCATCGCGCCGTGGATCGTCGACAAATCCGCCACCACCCCCGCCGATCTGATTTTCGACATCCCCTTCCTGATCGCTTATCTGAGCGATTTTATGACCCTGCAACCGGGCGACATGATCGCCACCGGCACGCCGAAAGGCCTGTCCGACGTGGTGCCGGGCGACGAAGTGGTGGTGGAAGTGGAAGGCGTGGGCCGCCTGGTCAACCGCATTATCAGCCAGCAGACGTATGAGGAGACGCTGAAATGAAAAAGATAAATCACTGGATTAACGGCAAAAANCCCCCGCCCTGCCGATCCACCAGACCAAAAACGTGCTGATCCCGCGCGCCTCGCATAACTTTGAGTTTTTCGCCGAAGTGTGCCAGCAGATGAACGGCAAAACCTACCCGGTTGACGACAAAATGCTCAACTACACGCTGGTGCAGCCGGTGGGCGTCTGCGCGCTGGTGTCGCCGTGGAACGTGCCGTTTATGACCGCCACCTGGAAGGTCGCGCCGTGTCTGGCGCTCGGCAACACCGCAGTACTGAAAATGTCCGAACTGTCGCCGCTGACCGCCGATCGTCTCGGTGAGCTGGCGCTGGAAGCAGGGATTCCGGCGGGCGTGCTGAACGTGGTGCAGGGTTATGGCGCCACGGCGGGCGATGCGCTGGTGCGTCATCACGACGTGCGCGCCGTGTCGTTTACCGGCGGCACCGCGACGGGACGTCGCATCATGCAGAACGCCGGGCTGAAAAAGTATTCGATGGAGCTGGGTGGCAAATCGCCAGTGCTGGTGTTTGAGGACGCTGACATCGAGCGCGCGCTGGACGCCGCGCTGTTCACCATTTTCTCGCTCAACGGCGAACGCTGCACCGCAGGCTCCCGCATTTTCATTCAGCAGAGCATTTACCCGGAATTCGTGAAGCGTTTTGCCGAACGCGCCAACCGCCTGCGCGTCGGCGATCCGACCGATGCGAACACCCAGGTGGGGGCGCTGATCAGTCAGCAGCACGGGCCGGACAAACCTGCCGACCTGCCCGCGCATCTTAAAGGCGGCAACTTCCTGCGCCCGACGGTGCTGGCAGATGTCGACAACCGCATGCGCGTGGCGCAGGAAGAGATTTTCGGTCCGGTGGCCTGCCTGTTGCCGTTCAAAGACGAAGCTGAAGGGCTGCGGCTGGCCAACGATGTGGAATACGGCCTCGCCTCTTACATCTGGACGCAGGACGTCAGCAAAGTGCTGCGTCTGGCGCGCGGTATCGAAGCCGGGATGGTGTTTGTGAATACGCAAAACGTGCGCGACCTGCGCCAGCCGTTCGGCGGTGTGAAAGCCTCCGGCACCGGTCGTGAAGGGGGCGAATACAGCTTTGAGGTGTTCGCCGAAATGAAAAATGTCTGCATTTCCATGGGCGATCACCCGATCCCCAAATGGGGAGTCTGATATGGGCAAGTTAGCGTTAGCCGCCAAAGTGACTCACGTTCCATCGATGTATCTCTCTNNAGAAATCAGCAAGCGCTGCCGTGAGATGGGCGTCGATACCATCATCGTTTTCGATACCCACTGGCTGGTCAACAGCGCCTATCACATCAACTGCGCGGATCATTTCGCGGGCGTTTACACCAGCAACGAGCTGCCGCATTTTATTCGCGATCTGACCTACGAGTACGACGGCAACCCGGCGCTCGGCCAGTTGATTGCTGATGAAGCCATTAAGCTCGGTGTGCGCGCCAAAGCACACAATATCCCGAGCCTGAAGCTGGAGTACGGCACGCTGGTGCCTATGCGCTACATGAACAGCGACCGCCATTTCAAAGTGATCTCCATTTCGGCATTCTGCACCGTCCACGATTTCGCCGACAGCCGCAAGCTGGGCGAAGCCATTATGAAAGCCATTGAGCAGTACGACGGCACCGTAGCGGTGCTCGCCAGCGGCTCGCTGTCGCACCGTTTTATCGACGACCAGCGCGCAGAAGAAGGCATGAACAGCTACACCCGTGAATTCGACCGTCAGATGGATGAGCGTGTGGTGAAGCTGTGGCGCGAGGGCAAATTTAAGGAATTCTGCAGCATGCTGCCGGAGTACGCCGACTACTGTTACGGCGAAGGCAACATGCACGACACCGTGATGCTGCTCGGCCTGCTCGGCTGGGATAACTACGACGGCAAAGTGGAATTCATCACCGACCTGTTCCCCAGCTCCGGCACCGGTCAGGTCAACGCCGTTTTCCCGCTGTCTGCGTAAGGATCCCTGATGCCACATTTTATCGCTGAATGTACTGANNCCTGTTTGCCAAAGTGAACGACGCGCTCGCCGCCACCGGCATCTTCCCGATCGGCGGCATTCGCAGCCGCGCGCTGTGGCTCGACACCTGGCAAATGGCCGACGGCAAGCACGATTACGCCTTCGTGCATATGACGCTGAAAATCGGGGCGGGCCGCAGCCTGGAGAGCCGCCAGCAGGTTGGCGAGCAACTGTTCGCGCTGATTAAAAGCCATTTCGCCGCACTGATGGAGAGCCGTTATCTGGCGCTCTCCTTCGAAATCGAAGAGTTGCACCCGACGCTGAATTACAAGCAGAACAACGTGCACGCCTTGTTTAAGTAGCGCGCGATTTGCCCGGTGGCGCATTCGCTTACCGGGCCTACAGCGACCCCGGACCGTAGGCCGGATAAGCAACGCGCCATCCGGCACTGCCACAGGAATGACTATGCTCGATAAACAGACCCGAACCCTGATCGCCCAGCGGTTGAATCAGGCCGAAAAACAGCGTGAGCAAATCCGTGCGATCTCGCTCGATTACCCGACCATTACCATTGAAGACGCCTATGCCGTACAGCGTGAATGGGTTGACCTGAAGATCGCCGAAGGGCGCGTGCTGAAGGGGCATAAAATTGGCCTGACCTCCAAAGCGATGCAGGCCAGCTCGCAGATCAACGAACCGGACTACGGCGCGCTGCTTGACGACATGTTTTTTCACGATGGCAGCGATATTCCGACCGATCGTTTCATCGTCCCGCGCATCGAAGTGGAACTGGCCTTTGTGCTGGCGAAACCGCTGCGCGGCCCGAACTGCACGCTGTTCGATGTCTACAACGCCACCGACTATGTGATCCCGGCGCTGGAGCTGATCGACGCCCGCTGTCACAACGTCGATCCCGAAACCCAGCGGCCACGCAAAGTGTTCGACACCATTTCCGATAACGCCGCCAACGCCGGGGTGATCCTCGGCGGTCGCCCGATTAAACCTGACGAACTGGATCTGCGTTGGATCGCTGCCCTGCTCTACCGCAACGGCGTGATCGAAGAGACCGGCGTCGCCGCAGGCGTGCTGAATCACCCGGCCAACGGCGTGGCGTGGCTGGCGAACAAACTGGCGCCGTACGACGTGCAACTGGAAGCCGGGCAGATCATTCTCGGCGGTTCGTTTACCCGCCCGGTGCCGGCGCGCAAGGGCGACACCTTCCACGTTGACTACGGCAACATGGGCGCCATCAGTTGCCGCTTTGTGTGAGGAATTGAGCATGAATAACGCTTTCAAAGACGCGCTAAAAGCCGGGAAACCCCAGATTGGCCTGTGGCTGGGATTGTGCAGCAGCTACAGCGCTGAATTGCTGGCAGGCGCAGGGTTTGACTGGCTGCTGATCGACGCCGAGCATGCGCCGAACANGGTGCAGATCAAACAACTGCTGGACGTGGGCGCGCAAACGCTGCTGGTGCCGATGGTGCAGAACGCCGACGAAGCGCGTCTTGCCGTGAGCGCCACGCGCTATCCTCCCGCCGGGATTCGCGGCGTGGGCAGCGCGCTGGCCCGCGCCTCGCGCTGGAACCGCATCCCCGATTACCTGCAACACGCCAACGACGCCATGTGCGTGCTGGTGCAAATCGAAACCNNGCGTGTTTATCGGCCCGGCGGATCTCAGCGCCGACATGGGTTTCGCCGGTAATCCGCAGCACCCGGAAGTGCAGGACGCCATTGAGCGCGCCATCGCGCAAATCCTGAGCGCTGGCAAAGCACCGGGCATTCTGATGGCTAATGAAACGTTAGCGAAACGCTATCTTGAACTCGGCGCGCTGTTTGTCGCCGTCGGGGTGGATACCACCCTACTCGCCCGCGCCGCCGAAGCGTTAGCGGCGCGTTTTATCGATACACCGGTTACGTCAGTCAATAACAATAAATCCGTCTACTAACCGTACGATGTGGAGCGCATCATGACGACCTCTACCCTGCAACCTAATGATAATAAAGCTGTTGAGCATCGCGTAATTAATAAGCTGTTCCGTCGTTTGATCGTGTTTCTTTTTATTCTGTTTGTTTTTTCGTTTCTCGATCGCATTAACATCGGCTTTGCCGGGCTGACGATGGGCAAAGATCTGGGTCTGACGTCCACCATGTTTGGCCTGGCGGCGACGCTGTTTTACGTCACCTACGTGCTGTGCGGGATCCCGAGCAACATCATGCTGGCCAAAGTCGGCGCACGCCGCTGGATAGCCGGAATCATGGTGGTGTGGGGCATTGCGTCGACCTGCACCATGTTCGCTACCAGCCCGCATACGCTGTACATCCTGCGGATGCTGGTGGGCATTGCAGAAGCCGGTTTTCTGCCGGGGATCCTGGTCTACCTGACCTGGTGGTTCCCGGCGTATCATCGCGCCCGCGCCAACGCGCTGTTTATGATCGCCATGCCGGTGACCATGATGCTCGGTTCGATCCTCTCCGGCTATATTCTGGCGCTCGATGGCCTGTGGAATCTGAAAGGCTGGCAGTGGCTGTTCCTGCTGGAAGGGCTGCCGTCTGTCGTGCTCGGCGTGGTGACGTGGTTCTTTCTCAATGACACGCCGGATCAGGCCACCTGGCTGGACGATGACGAAAAACAGACGCTGAAGGCGATGATCGCCCGCGAACAGGAAGTGGCGATGTCGACGTCGGTCGCGCCGCGCTCCCCCCTGCGCGAAGTGCTGACGCCGGCGGTGCTGCTCTATACGCTGGCCTATTTTTGCCTGACCAACACGCTCAGCGCCATCAACATCTGGACGCCGCAGATCCTGCAAAGCTTCAACACCGGCAGCAGCAATATTGTGATTGGCCTGCTGGCGGCGATCCCGCAGTTTTGCACTATCCTCGGCATGATCTGGTGGAGCCGTCGTTCGGACAGGTTAAAAGAGCGAAAAAAGCACACCATCCTGCCCTATCTGTTCGCCGCAGCGGGATGGCTGCTGGCCTCAGCAACCGATCACAGCCTGATCCAACTGCTCGGCATCATTATGGCCTCGACCGGATCGTTTACCGCCATGGCGATATTCTGGACCACGCCGGATCAGGTGATTAGCCTGCAGTCCCGCGCGGTGGCGCTGGCGGTGATCAACGCCATCGGTAACGTGGGATCCGCCGTCAGCCCGTTGTTGATCGGCATTCTGCGTGATGCCACGGGAAGCTTCAGTTCAGGGTTGTGGTTCGTTGCCGGACTGCTGATGGTCGGGGCGCTGGTGCTGACGCGCATTCCGATGACGCAGCGGGAAAGCCGCCAGCACACTGCGGGCATGGCGCCGCAGAAGATCCACTAAGGAGCCGCCATGTGCCAGCCGACCATTGCGAATATCGATATCAGCAAAGACTACGATGAAACGCTGGGCAGTGAAGATGTTCATTATCAGTCGTTTGCCCGCATGGCGGCCTTTTTTGGCCGCGACATGCAGGCGCACCGCCACGACCAGTTTTTTCAGATGCACTTTCTCGATACCGGGCAGATTGAGCTGCAGCTCGACGACCATCGCTATTCGGTGCAGGCGCCGCTGTTTGTGCTGACGCCGCCGTCGGTGCCGCATGCGTTTATCACCGAATCGGACAGCGACGGCCACGTATTGACGGTGCGCGAAGATCTGGTCTGGCCGCTGTTAGAAGTACTCTACCCCGGCACGCGGGAAACGTTCGGCCTGCCGGGGATCTGCCTGTCGCTCGCCGATAAGCCCGAAGAGCTGGCAGCGCTGGCGCATTACTGGCAACTGATTAAACGGGAATCCACCGCCGGGCTGCCGGGGCGCGAGCACACGCTGGTGCTGCTGGCGCAGGCGGTGTTTACGCTGCTGCTGCGTAACGCAAAGCTCGACGACCACGCCGCCAGCGGCATGCGCGGCGAACTGAAGCTGTTCCAGCGCTTTACCCAGCTGATTGACGCGCATTACCACCAGCACTGGACGTTACCGGATTACGCGCATGAACTGCACATCACCGAATCGCGGCTGACGGACATCTGCCGCCGCTTCGCCAACCGCCCGCCCAAACGACTGATCTTCGACCGGCAGATGCGCGAAGCCAAACGGCTGCTGCTCTTCTCCGACAGTGCGGTAAATGAAATCGCCTGGCAACTGGGATTCAAAGACCCGGCCTATTTCGCCCGTTTTTTTAACCGGCTGATGGGATGCTCACCGAGCGCGTACCGCGCGAAGCAGGTGCCGGTATCGTAAGAGAACCCTCTCCCGAGCGAGAGAGGGTCAGGTGAGGAGAAACATTACACTTCCGGTAATAACCCAATAAAACTGCGTTTTTTACGCGGTTCGGACATCAACGCTTCCAGTTTTTCCACGCAGGCCAGATAGTGCGGAGTTTTCTTGTGCGCCAGCACAGCCGCATCGTCTTTGTAGGCCTCGTAGATAAAAAAGCGCGTTTTGATCTCGGGATCCTGCAACACGTCGAAACGCAGATTGCCCGGCTCCGTTAGCGCGCCTTCATGGTTGGCGCGAAATACCGCCAGAAATTCGTCCACCCGTTCCGGTTTGATGTTGATTTCCACCAGCGTCACATTCATTTCACTTCTCCCTGTTTTTCCTCCTGCCAGAACTGGAACGCCTCACGGGCGCTCATGTTCTCGTGAACCACCTTTTTCACCGCTTTCAGCATCGACAACGGCGCGCTGGACTGGAAGATGTTGCGTCCCATATCCACCCCGGAAGCGCCCTGATCAATCGCCCGCCAGCACATTTCCAGCGCCTCCTGTTCCGGCAGCTTTTTGCCACCGGCAATCACAATCGGCACCGGGCAGCTGGCAGTGACTTTTTCAAAGCCCTCTTCCACAAAATAGGTTTTCACGAACTGTGCGCCCATTTCAGCGGCAATACGGCTGGCGAGGGAGAAATAGCGGGAATCGCGCGCCATCTCCTTCCCGACACCGGTGACCGCGAGTACCGGCATACCGTAACGGTTACCGGCATCCACCAGTTTGATGATGTTGTTGATCGACTGATGCTCGTGTTCGCTGCCGATGTAGACCTGTGCCGCGACCGCACATACGTTGAGGCGCAGCGCATCTTCCATTGCCACCGCCACGCACTCGTTGGACAGCTCGGTCAGAATCGAGTTGCCGCCCGACGCGCGCAGCACAACCGGTTTGTTGGTCGCCGCAGGCACCTGACTGCGCAGAATACCGCGCGTGCACATCAGCACGTCGGTTTCCTGAAACAGCGGCGCAATGGAGAGATCGATACGCTCAAGCCCGGTGGTTGGCCCCTGAAAATAACCATGATCGAACGCCAGCATCGCGGTTCGATTGCTTTTCGGGTTAAAAATACGCGCCAGTCGCGACTGCATTCCCCAGTCCAGCGAACCGCAGCCTTTCAGGGTGTAGAGCGCGTTTTTCTGCGGCGTACCAATGCCAAAATCTTTCCCGTCTTTGATGTCGTCTAAATCAGCCATCTTCTCCCCCATCAGAAATCGTAGTTATTGATGTTCTCTTTAGTGAACACCACCCGCTCCGGCAGCAGCACGATGCCGTTGCCTTTCGCTTCATACTGATAACCCTGCACGCTGTTTGGCTCGACCTTCAGCGTGCCGATATCTTTCACCTCAACGCTGTCGCCAGGGTTAAGATCGCCCTTTTTCAGCAGATGATCGGCGACGTTGACCGCAATTTTGCCCTGCTGTACCACATCCCACAGACCGAAGGCTTTTACCGTGCCGCGCTCAACGTACGGACGCATGACGTTTGGTGTACTGAAGCCGACAATCGCCACTCCTTCACGCTTCAGGTTTTCTGGGGGTCCCCCCCCCCTGCCACTGCGGATGATCTTTGGCAATTTTGGCTTTCGCCTCTTTGACCCACGCGTTCTGGTCGGTCACCGTCGGACTGGAGTAGAAAAACGCCACTTTTGCCGCTGGTTTGGTGACCTGTTTTGCAGCCATATCCACCAGCAAGCCGCCCAGCTGTTCCGGCGTGCCCTGGTTGATGTAAATGCTGCGGCATTCCGGTTTAGTGTCGGAATCCCAGGTCAGCACTTTCACGCCGCGCTGCATGGCACGTTTGAGCGCAGGACACAGGCCATCAGGCGACACGGCAGAGACGATAATCGCGTTGTAACCCTGGTTGACGAAGTTATTGATCAGCTGCACNTTGGCCGCCGCTGGTGAAGAACCCTACACCCACCAGCTTCGGAATAAAGGCAATACGATCTGCGGCCTGGGCGGTCGCCACACTCATGGCCAGCGCCAGCGCACTCAGTTGCACTATCAGTTTTACTTTCATCTCATGCTCCGATTGTTTTTCGCGAGATAACCCGACGCCATGCCGTGCGCACCCATTCACGGTGCAAACTCAGCGAGCGTCCCATCACCACCACCACCAACAGCGCACCCGATAACGCGCTCGACACCTGGTTGGGGATNCCGGGAGCCGAAATAGGAGACCATCACCAGCGCTGCAATCGCCGACGCCACGCCCACCATGCCGTACAACGCGTAGGGCATACCGTTCACCGACAGCGCGGCATAGCGCGCCGCACGCGGGTTCTGGCCGATAAGAAACAGATGGCGGCCAAAGCGACCGCGATGGGTAATCAGCCAGAAAAAAGCGGTGATTATCCATCACCAGCGGCACCGGCAGCCCCAGCAGCGTCAGGTTGGCGAACGCCGTGAAGCTGTCCGGGAACCCGCCAATACCTTCATAGCCGGTCGCCCCCGCCATGCCGGAGAGCAACAACGCACCACCGCCGTAGAGGTAGAGCGTGCCGAGGGTGATCACCAGTGGGTTGATGCCGGTGTAGTGGATCAGCGCCGCGTTAAACAGGCCGCACGCCAGCCCGAGCAGCAGCGTCAGCGGTACGGCAATACTCATCGGCAGCCCGGACTGCATCATCACGCCCAGCGCGATGGCGCACAGGAAATGTCGATGCCGCCGCTGATGATCACCAGCGTCAGCGGCAGCGCCACGATACCGATGCAAATGAAATCGCTGGTGCTGAACAGCAGCATATTGATGTCGAGCATTCGCGGATTGAGCGTGCCGAACAGTAAAATCTCCAGCACCAGCAGGATCAGTAGCGCGCTTTCCCAGTTCAGCTTCATTTACGCCACCTCTCTGTTTTTACGCTTTGGAAAAGGGGAGACCTTTTTCCCGCCTTTGTTGCCAGGCTGAANNAACGGCTGTATTTCAGCGCCCGCTGATGGCGCGTCAGCGCCTGACGCAGACGACCATCAAGCACCAGCACCCCCAGCAGCACCAGCCCGGCGATGAAGTCGTTCCACCACGCCGGCAGCCGGAACAGCACCAGCACGGTATCAATTTGCGTTAAGAAGAACGCACCGAGGAACGCGCCAATAAGCGTGCCGGTGCCGCCCAGCAGGGAGATCCCGCCGAGCACGCAGGCGGCGATGGCTTTCATCTCCAGCCCGCTGCCGGTCTGGTTTGGCACGAAACCGATTTGTGCGGCAAAGACGATCCCGGCGCAGGCCGCCATCATCCCGTTGAAGGTAAAGGCCAGCATCCGCGTGCGGTTAACGGCCACGCCGAGCTGGCGGGCGGCGGCGAGGTTATCGCCAACAGCGTAAAAATCACGGCCGAACGCAGTACGTGACAGTACCCACGCCCCGACAGCCAGCAGGCACAACACCAGGTAACCGAGCGGCGAAATGCCCAGCGCCACTGGCTCCGACAGCGATTTCAGGCTCGCCGGTAATCCTTCAATCCATTTGGCTGTAGCCGCTGTTCAGCGCCACACCAACGGCAATCGCGCACAGGCCAACGGTGGAGCCGACCGAGACGTCGATATTGCGCGTCAGCATCACCATCGTGGCACCCAGCGCCAGCAGGATCAGGATCTGGCTGCTGGCGAAAATCATGCCCAGCGTTTGCAGGCTGAAGTACGCCGGGTTCAGCGCCACCAGCACGGCAAACAGCGCCAGAATGGCGAGGAACGCGCTCAGTTCGCGGTTTTTAAACAACGTTTTCATGCGTGACCTCCAAACGCGAGCGCCATCATGCGATCGACGCTGATCGCCTGTTGCGTCAGTTCGCCGTTCAGCACGCCCTGATGCATGACCAGCACCCGATCCGCCAGCCCCGGGAACTCATCCAGATCCGAGGAGATCATCAGCACGGCGACGTTCTGCGCCGCCACGCTTTTCAGCAGCTGGTAGATATCAGCGCGGGCGGAGACGTCCACACCGCGCGTCGGTTCATCAACGATAAGCAGTAACGGGTTTGCCTCCAGACAGCGCGCCAGCAGCACTTTTTGCTGATTGCCGCCGGAGAGCGTGCGCAGCGGCTGTTCGGTGCTGTTGAGCTTGATCCCCAGCGCCCGGTGATAGCGTTCCACTACCGCCGACTCGCGTTTGCGCTGCTGCCAGATGGACGGCTCGTTCAGCGCCACGGTGTTCCAGCGTACCGGCGCATCGAGAAACAGCCCGGAGACCTGCCTGTCTTCGGGAAGATAAATCAGGCCACGCGCCAGACGCGCCGCCGTGGATTCGCGGTTGATCTCCTGATTTTCCAGCCAGACTCTGCCCGCCCGTACCGGTCGCAGCCCGTAAAGGGTTTCCGCCAGTTCGGTGCGCCCGGAGCCCACCAGCCCGGCCAGGCCAACGATCTCTCCGGCGTAAACCTCCAGGTTGAGATCGATAAACCCTTCGCCGGTCAGATCCTCCACCCGCAACACCGGGAAATCCTGCGCCTGCGTGCGGCGNGCGGCGCCAGCCACAGTTTTTGCGTATCGCTGAGCGCATGCTCGCGGCTGGCGGGGGTCATGGCGGCGATCAGCGCATTATTGTCGAATTGCGCCGTCTCACCGCTCAGAACCACCGCGCCATCGCGCATCACTGAAACGTGGCTGGCGAGCTGGCGGATCTCCGGCAATTTATGGGAGATAAACACAATGCCCACGCCCAGCCCCTGCAATGCGCGGATCTGGCTGAACAAGCGATCCGTTTCCCCTGGTGTCAGCGACGCGGTAGGTTCGTCGAGGATCAGGATCTGTGCCTCCCGCATCAGTCCGCGGAGGATTTCCACCATCTGCTGGTCGGCCACTTCAAGGGTGCTGGCGGCGGCCTGTAAATTGAGCTGGCAGTTAAGCTGTTGCAGCTTTTCCGCCAGCAAGGTGTCGGTGTTGGCGTTACGGGGCAGACGGAAGAGAATATTTTCCCGCACGGTCAGATTCGGAAAGAGCATCGGCTCCTGCGGCACCAGGTAAATGCCAAGCTGGTGCGCCTGTCCGGGTTTCAGGCGGGAAAAAGCTTTGCCATTAATGCTGAGCTCGCCGCTGTCCGGCGTTTCGACGCCCGCGATGATCTTCATCAGCGTCGATTTCCCGGCGCCGTTGCCGCCCATCAGCGCGTGTACCTGGCCTGAAAGCAATGTGAAATCAATGCCCTTCAGGACCGGCACACCTGAGAATGCCTTTCGGATAGCTTTTGCTTCTATCAGTGGGGTCATCATCGCTCCGCATTTGAACAAATGATTTTTAAATTTAATAATGTTCAAAATCGTAGTCGGTGAACTATAATTATTATCGTGCGGCGATCACACTTTTAACCATTAGCGTCTCAGGAATGGTCAACTTCTCGCCAAAAGTTCACTTTTGCCACGCGGCTCACACTTTCTGCGCGCACAATGATGAACATATGATCTAAATTTTTATAAGAGTTCAGCTATGAGCGAAAAAAGAGCAATGGATGAGGGACGTTTCGCGGGCCTGGCGCTGGCGGAAGAAGAACTGGTGGCGCGTGTGGCGTGGTGCTATTACCACGATGGCTTAACGCAAAACGACATCGGTGAGCGTCTCGGACTGCCGCGACTGAAGATCTCGCGCCTGCTGGAAAAGGGCCGTCAGTCGGGGGTGATCCGCGTGCAGATCAACTCCCGCTATGAAGGCTGTCTGTCGCTGGAAACCGAGCTCCAGCAGCGGTTCGGGTTGAAAATCACGCGCGTTCTCCCCGCCCTCAACACGCCAACGATGAACGTTCGGCTGGGCATTGGCGCCGCACAATCGCTGATGGGGGTGCTGCAGCCGGATCAGCTGCTCGCCGTCGGTTTTGGCGAGGCGACCATGAGCTGTCTGCAGCATTTGAGCGGGTTTATCGGCTCACAGCAGGTACGCCTGGTGACGCTTTCTGGCGGCGTGGGTCCGTACATGACCGGCATCGGCCAGCTCGACGCAGCCTGTAACGTCAGCATGATCCCCGCCCCGTTGCGCGTCTCGTCGGCTGAGGTGGCGAACATCCTCAAGNNGATGTTTGCCCGCAAAGGCGCGGTGGGCGACATCCTCGGCTACTTCATTAATGCCGAAGGGGAAAAGGTGGAAGGGTTAGAGATCCACCGCGAATTACTCGGCGTGACCCTCGATGAGCTGGCGCAGTTACCCACCATCCTCGGCGTCGCCGGAGGCGAAGAAAAAGCAGAAGCGATTTATGCCGCACTGAAGGGTCGCCGTATCAATGGCCTGGTGACGGAAGAGATGACAGCCCGCGCGGTACTGGCTCTGGCGCATTAGTTGCGCCGCCGCGCAAACATAGCGAGGCGTTGGTCATGAGTTACCTTTTAGCGTTAGATGCAGGGACAGGCAGCATTCGCGCCGTGATCTTCGACCTGAACGGTCGGCAGATTGCCGTGGGACAGGCCGAGTGGAAGCACCTGAGCGTGGAGAACGTCCCCGGCTCGATGGAATTCGACCTTGAGACCAACTGGCTGCTGGCCTGTCGGTGCGTGCATCAGGCGCTGGAGCGCGCCGGGCTGACCGCGGCGGATATTCAGTCCGTCGCCTGCTGTTCAATGCGCGAAGGGATCGTGCTCTACGATCGCAACGGCGAGGCCATCTGGGCCTGCGCTAACGTGGATGCCCGCGCCAGCCGCGAAGTGGCGGAGCTGAAAGAGATCCATGATTATCGTTTTGAATCTGAAGTGTATGAAGTCTCCGGTCAGACGCTGGCGCTGAGCGCGATGCCGCGTCTGCTGTGGCTGGCGCACCATCGCCCTGATATTTACCGCAAAGCGGCGACAGTGACGATGATCAGCGACTGGCTGGCAGCGAAGCTGTCCGGTGAACTGGCCGTGGATCCGTCTAACGCCGGCACCACCGGGATGCTCGATCTGTTCACCCGCGACTGGCGTCCCGCGCTGCTGGATATGGCCGGGCTGCGCGCGGATATTCTCTCACCGGTGAAAGAGACCGGCACCGTGCTCGGCGCGGTAACAAAAGCGGCTGCGCAGCAAAGCGGCCTGCGGGAAGGCACTCCGGTAGTGATGGGCGGCGGCGATGTGCAGCTTGGCTNGCCTGGGACTTGGCGTGGTACGCGCCGGGCAAACCGCCGTGCTCGGCGGCACCTTCTGGCAGCAGGTGGTCAACCTGCCGCAGGTGCGTACCGATCCGGACATGAACATTCGCGTGAACCCGCACGTCATTCCTGGCATGGTGCAGGCGGAATCGATCAGCTTTTTCACCGGCCTGACCATGCGCTGGTTCCGCGATGCCTTCTGCGCCGAAGAAAAACTGATTGCCGAACGGCTCGGCGTCGACACCTATTCATTGCTGGAAGAGATGGCCAGCCGCGTCCCGGCAGGCTCCCACGGCGTAATGCCGATTTTCTCCGACGCAATGCACTTCAAGCAGTGGTACCACGCAGCACCGTCGTTTATTAACCTCTCCATCGACCCGGAAAAATGCAACAAAGCGACGCTGTTCCGCGCCCTGGAAGAGAACGCGGCCATCGTCTCCGCCTGCAACCTGGCGCAGATCTCCCGCTTCTCCGGCGTGCAGTTTGACAGCCTCGTCTTCGCGGGCGGCGGTGCCAAAGGCGCGTTGTGGAGCCAGATTTTAAGCGACGTCACCGGTTTGCCGGTGCGAGTACCGGAAGTGAAAGAAGCCACCGCGCTCGGCTGTGCGATTGCCGCAGGCGCGGGTGCCGGACTGTTCAGCGACATGGCCTCCGCAGGCGAACGACTGGTGAGCTGGAGCCGGGAATTTACCCCCAACCCCGCCCACCGCGAGCTCTACGACGGCATGATGCAGAAATGGCAGGCAGTCTACACCGAGCAACTGGGCCTGGTGGACAGCGGCCTGACAACGTCAATGTGGCAGGCGCCGGGGCTTACGGTCTGATAGTGCCGGATGCGCTGCGTTTATCCGGCCTACAATCCCGTAGCGCCGGTAAGCGCAGCGCATCCGGAGAACAATGTCGAGCCTGTTTAATGACGACTGTTAATGGAACAGCCAACGATCGAGGCTTGTACCTAGTCTGTCGTCCACATCATCAAAATAGCGTTCATAATTGCTTTTTTGCACGCTGCCATCCGTACTCTGGACATAAATACCACCAAAACTGTGAATATAAAACGTCACGGTATCATCCTGAGCACGAGTAACATTAACTTGTAAACTTTTATCGACGCAACGATAGTCACTATCAATATGGTTGAAGCAATAATAGTCATCTATCCATCGGCTATTAATGTTTTTTATGCCATCGACAGCCTCAATTATCGTTATCTCGTTAAAATCTTCCATTGAAATAGCATAACGGTTTTGTAGCATTTTTTTGTTATCATTAAACCAGTTAATTTTATCTCTATCGGTTAGCGGGAGATGGTCGACTGCTATCACATAATCACCAGCCCATACGTGATCAACAAACAAAACATTCACGTTCTGAAGCGTCCACGCATTATATAACGCTACTATTATGAATAGTGTTGCAAGCAGTTTTCTAAAATGAATCGTAACACTCATCAGAATTCACCAATATTCACTACAGTATGAAAATTAGTGAAAACGGTTTAAAAACATGCCATTCTTCGCACACTCTTCTGGCGGAAGCCTTTTCCCTGCTATAAATTTCATACTCACTAACACTGTGCCACCAAATAACATTTTCACTGTTCTAACTCCTCGTTATTAATCATGCACATTTGGCCATTCCTGTATTTCAGGCTGGATATTGCCATTATCATCTAGCGAATATATCTTTCCACCATAACCCATCTGAAAATGCACCAGGCTTTGCGCTAAAATATCTACAAGAAGTACGGTGTTTTTGATCACGCATTTATTTTCAGAAGGAATATCATCAAAACAGCGTAAATCCTCATTCGGATACTCCTTAAGATTTAATAAACCACCTTCTGCATCAATAATAACAACTCTACCCGTCCAGTAATTTATTGCTTTGTATCTCCTTTTGAGTTCTTCTTCATGATCTAAAAACCACAGAATTTTGGCTCTATCTGTTAATGGAGTATGGTCAACCACAACAACAGTAGTCCCATTCCAGTATGGATTTACATATAGAATATTAATATTTCTTGTTGTCCATAAATTGTATATGGCGACAATCATAAACGCGACCAGTAATAAATATTTTGTTTTCCTTTTTCTCATTTATATTCACTCCATGAATTATTACCGATGAAAAGACGTTATTCCAGACGTTCAATTTGTATTTAATTAAAAATTCCAGCCAGGCTGTAGACAAAAGATGCTTTCCAGGTCGCCATGCGTGCAAGTCGAGTTATAACGATGAGATCTTTGATTCCCATCTTTTTCAGGAAGAGCGCTCTTTTCTCAGACGAGCAGTTGGCAGTCTCGTCTTTGCCGGTAAGCGCAGCGCATCCGGAGAACAATGTCGAGCCTGTTTGACGACGACTGTTTGCAGCCTTTGTTTGTTGTTATTAAACCCACTGATTTCATCATGATTCCTTAGGTGGATAAATAACTTCCAGTTTATTATCAGGCGTAAGTTGATAATCAGTTTCACTATCAGGTATATACAATCGAGTATTACTTCCAGCATATTCATCAACGATTAAGAGGTAGTTTTTAACAATACAATTGTTCTCGTTCTTTAGCGTCGGGTAACATCTAAGATCCTCATGTGGGCTTTTTTCATAATTAGTAAAACCTTCACCTATATCAGTGATGTAATATGTTTGATAGTTTTCATCTGATAATGGATATTTTCTTTTGAACTCGTCACGATGCGTCAGATACCAAGCAATTTTGTCCCTGTCAGTCCAGGGTAAATGATCCACTACCATAGAGACGGTCGAACCGGCATCTGAGTAAACATATAATATGTTGACAGGGCGAAGCGTCCAAAGATTATAAATTCCGCCTGTTAAAAACAGGCACAATAAGAGTTTGGGGAATTTCCTTTTCATCAATATTCTCCAATTTTCCCTATTGCGTGAAAGTTTGTAAAAAAAGGTTTAAAGGCAAAATTTCTGTGTCGCTGTAAGAAAAACCAGATACGAAAGAAGCGGAATTGGCTATAAACTTTGCTTTTAATATCAGTAATATCAAGGCCAAAATGATCCTGCGCATCGAAATATACCGTAGCGCTCCATCCCATAGCGTATTTATGTAGATTTGTCAGTACAATCTTCTGAGCCGCAATATCATGAACACTGATCCCCAACCCATTGATTCTATCCTTTTTTTCGTTAAATTTTGGCAAGCTAGAATCCAAAAGTTTAACCTTTATTGAATGCAAGAGTGATGGGTAATATGTTGACGTGGAGTTAAACTTAAACTCATTCCGAATGGTATCTTCAATTCTGGAAAGTGGATTTCCAGGCGAATAGCTATTAATCCTGTCATAGAAAGCTAAATTCAACCGTTGGCTATAAAACCCATTGCCATTCCCATATCTAAAATGATCAATCATTTCTGCGATAATCGCTTTATACACACCTTGAAAAGAAAATAATTTTGAAAGCTCTTTCATTTCTTTAAATAAAATGTCGATACATTCTTCATGTGATATTTTTATACCTCTGGCGGTTGCCCATGAAATCCCATCGACAGGTGTTGTGTAAGGAATGTCGTAACGAATGAGGCGATAAGGATCCACTTTCGCTGATATATCTCTAAGACCAAGTGAAAGCAGTTCCTGTTCTCCCATATCGCCACACTGCATGTCGTCGGCAGAAGAATCGTTGAAGCATTTAACGGTTTCAAAGAGCGTGTCAGGTAGATACATTGATGAGTTGAAACTCTGATCCATATTCAATTTACCCCATGAATAACAAATGGTTACGACATATAATTTGCAAACATTAAAATAAAAAGCGCGCCGAAAAAGCGCCACACTTCACACTATCTTCTGGGGTTGAGATCAGGACTTTTTTGGTTTTACTGAGGTCCCCTGGTCAGTTCTTTGATTCCCATCACAATCACAGCCTTCCCCCTTTTCCCTTTTGCTTCCTGGTGGCTAAATTAGTAACTCATCCGACCACATAACAATAATTTTACATACTGGAAACGTTTATGAGCCGCTATCCGTCGCTTTTCGCCCCGCTTGACCTGGGCTTCACTACGCTCAAAAACCGCGTGTTAATGGGTTCGATGCATACCGGTCTGGAAGAGCGCCCAGACGGTGCAGAGCGGCTGGCGGCGTTTTATGCCGAGCGGGCGCGTCACGGCGTGGCGCTGATTGTGACCGGCGGCATTGCGCCGACGTTATCCGGGGTGACGATGGAGGGCGCGGCGGTACTGAGCGATGCCAGCCATCTACCGCACCACCGTCTGATTACCGATGCGGTGCATCAGGAAGGCGGCAAAATCGCCCTGCAGATCCTGCATTCCGGGCGCTACAGCTATCAGCCGCGTCCGGTGGCCCCCTCGGCGATTCAGGCGCCGATTAACCGCTTTACGCCCCACGAATTAACGCACGACGAAATCCTGACGCTAATCGCTGAGTTCGCCCAGTGCGCGCAGCTTGCCCGCGAGGCGGGGTATGACGGCGTGGAAGTAATGGGATCGGAAGGCTATCTGATTAACGAATTCCTCGCCGCCCGTACCAATCAGCGCACTGATGAATGGGGCGGCGATTATCCGCGCCGGATGCGTTTTGCGCTGGAAGTGGTGCGCGCAGTTCGCGAACGGGTGGGTGAGGATTTCATCATTATTTATCGCCTGTCGATGCTCGATCTGGTCGAGGGCGGCGGCACTTTTGCCGAAACCATCGAACTGGCGCGTGCAGTGGAAGCAGCAGGCGCGACCATCATTAACACCGGCATTGGCTGGCATGAGGCGCGCATTCCTACTATCGCCACACCGGTGCCGCGCGGAGCGTTCAGTTGGGTGACACGCAAGCTGAAAGGCTGCGTGTCGATTCCGCTGATCACCACCAACCGCATTAACGATCCGCAGGTGGCAGACGATATTTTGTCGCGCGGCGATGCCGATATGGTGTCGATGGCGCGCCCGTTCCTGGCAGATGCCGAGTTGTTAACCAAAGCACAGCAGGATCGCGCCGATGAAATTAACACCTGCATCGGCTGTAATCAGGCGTGTCTCGATCAGATTTTCGCGGGCAAAGTCACTTCCTGCCTGGTGAATCCGCGCGNTGCTGGCGGTGATAGGCGCAGGCCCGGCGGGGCTGGCGTTTGCCGTTAATGCCGCCGCGCGCGGTCATCAGGTGACGCTGTTTGACGCAGCGGCCGAAATCGGCGGCCAGTTTAATATCGCCAAACAGATCCCCGGCAAAGAGGAGTTCTACGAAACGCTGCGCTATTACCGGCGGATGCTCGACATCACCGGTGTTGACGTGCAGCTCAACCGCACCGTCTCGGCCGATCAGTTGGGCATGTTTGATGACGTGATCCTCGCGACCGGTATCGAACCGCGGATCCCGACCATCGACGGTATCGATCATCCGAAAGTGCTGACTTACCTCGACGTGCTGCGCGACAAAACGCCGGTCGGCGAACGCGACACCAGTCTGAATCCCGCCGGCGGATTGCGCCCGGAAGGGCCGCAGTTGCCAAAAAGCCCGCGGCAGATCGTCATGCTGCAACGTAAAGCCGGGAAACCTGGCGAGGGCTTAGGCAGAACCACCGGCTGGATCCACCGCACTACCCTGCTGTCCCGCGGCGTGAAGATGATCCCGGCGGTCAGCTATCAGAAGATCGACGACGACGGATTACATGTGCTAATCGGCGGCGAACCGCAGCGGTTTGACGTGGATCATGTGGTGATCTGCGCCGGGCAGGAGCCGCTGGCGCAACCGCTACGGCAACTCGGCAAAACAGTGCATTTGATTGGCGGCTGTGATGTGGCGATGGAGCTGGATGCACGCCGGGCCATTGCGCAGGGGACGAAACTGGCGCTGGAGATTTAACGTTTTGCCCGGCGAGACGGCGTTTAACGCTTTTTACGCACCTTCACCGCTTTCAGCACCACAAACTTGTTGTTGGTATCGAGCGTGGTGCAGTTGCCAAACACGCGTTTCAGCTTGCGGAAATAATCCAGATGGCGGTTGCCGACGATATACAGCGCGCCGCCATATTTCAACGCACGGCGGGCATCGTTGAACATCTGCCAGGCGATGTGATCGGTAATGGCATGCTGCTGATGAAACGGCGGATTGCAGAACACCGCATCGAAACGATCCGGATCCTCGCCTGCCAGCGCGTTGTTGATCATAAATTCGCTGCGCGTTATCGCCTCCGGCAGATTACGCTCCACATTCAGCTGGCTCGACGCCACCGCCATGTGGGATTCATCGACGAACAGCACGCGGGCGTCCGGGTTTTTCGCCAGCAGTTGCAAACCAATCACCCCGTTGCCGCAGCCGAGATCCACCATCTCCCCTTCAATGCCTTCCGGCAGATGCTGCAGAAACAGCCGCGCGCCGATATCCAACCCGCTGCGGGAAAAGACGTTGGCGTGGTTATGAATGGTGAATTCCGTGCCTTCAAGCGGCCAACTGAAGATGTCCGTTGCCTCCTCAAGCGCAGGCGCGGTAAAGGTGCAGTGGATCAACCGGGCCTTTTTCCACGCCAGCGACGTGGTGGTCGGGCCGAGGATCTTTTCAAACAGCGCCATCGTCGAATTGTGGATATCGCGGGTTTTCGCTCCAGCGATGATGCGGGTGTCCGGCGTCACCACCTCGCGCAACGCCCGCAATTGTTGCTCGAGCAGCGCCAGCTGTTTCGGCACTTTGATCAGCACCAGCGCCGGCGCAGAAGGCAGCGGCGACAGGCTGTCCTGGAACGTGACGCAGGACTCATCAATACCGTTCATCCGCAGGTTGTGGCCTGTCGCCAGTTCAGCGACGTACGAATCGCCAATGCTGACCGGATGACGTTCGGCCAGCGTACAGGCCAGCGCGCCGAAATTGTCGTTGAGGATAAGCGTCAGGCCTTCGGTGTCGCCCACCTGCTGGAGCAGATACTCATCGGCGGCGTCCCACGCCTGTAACGATGGATCCTCCACGTTGGGTGGAAAACGATCTAAGGTGAAAAACTCACCGTTTAACTCTGCCTGGCTCATCGCCCCTCCGGGATGCTAAAATTCGCGCGTTTTATCGCTTAATTACCCATTTACACAAAATCATTCGAGTTGCATCGCGGCGGCAACTGAGTGAACCCCGGGAGCTTACACTAGTAAGTGACTGGGGTGAACGAAAGCAGCCAACAAAGAGGCAACTTGAAGGATGACGTGTAAAAATGTAAACCTATTTATTATGCTCACTTATTTACACGGTTATCCTGAATCCCTGCTGACGCAGGTCAGAACGCTGATCGACCAGAACCGCCTCGGCGAAGTGCTGGAAAAACGCTATCCGGGTCATCATGACGTCACCACGGACAAAGCGCTGTACCAGTACACCCAGGATCTAAAAAATCAGTTTCTGCGCGGCGCGGCCCCGGTAAACAAAGTGATGTATGACAACAAAATCCACGTGCTGAAAAATGCGCTCGGCCTGCACACTGCTGTCTCACGCGTACAGGGCGGTAAGCTGAAAGCGAAAGCGGAGATCCGCGTCGCCACTGTCTTCCGCAACGCGCCAGAAGCATTCTTAAAAATGATTGTGGTCCATGAACTGGCGCACCTGAAAGAAAAGGATCACAACAAAGCGTTCTACCAGCTCTGCTGCTATATGGAGCCGCAATACCATCAGCTGGAGTTCGATACCCGGCTGTGGCTGACGCACCTTTCATTAAACCGTTCTGCGTAATAGCGCACTCGTTTTGTCATCATTACATGCTAGAGTGACAAAAGATCCCACGCTACGGAGTACATGAACGTTTATGATACGTTTTGCTGTCATTGGAACGAATTGGATCACCCGCCAGTTCGTCGATGCCGCCCATGAAACCGGCAAATACAAGCTCACCGCCGTCTATTCCCGCAGCCTTGAACAGGCGCAGACTTTCGCGAACGATTACCTTGTCGAACACCTGTTTACCTCGCTTGAGGATATGGCACAGAGCGATGCGATTGACGCGGTGTATATTGCCAGCCCGAATTCGCTGCACTATCCGCAAACGCGCCTGTTTCTGAGCCACAAAAAACACGTCATTTGTGAAAAGCCGCTGGCCTCTAATCTGCATGAAGTGGAAAGCGCCATCACCCTGGCGCGCGAAAACCAGGTGGTGCTGTTCGAAGCCTTTAAAACCGCCAGCCTGCCGAATTTCCTGACACTGCAGCAGTCCCTCAGCAAAGTGGGCAAGCTACGTAAAGCGTTTATTAATTACTGCCAGTACTCGTCGCGCTACCAGCGTTATCTGGATGGCGAGAACCCGAACACCTTCAATCCGGCGTTTTCCAACGGCTCGATTATGGATATCGGTTTCTACTGCCTCGCCTCCGCCGTCGCGCTGTGGGGCGAACCACATGGCGTTCAGGCCAGCGCAACCCTGCTGGAGAGCGGCGTGGACGCTCATGGCACCGTGGTGCTCGACTATGGCGATTTTGACGTGACGCTGCACCACTCGAAAGTCAGCGATTCCGTGCAGCCAAGCGAAATCCAGGGCGAAGCGGGCTCGCTGGTCATCGAGAAGATTTCTGAATGTCAGAAGTTGAGCTTTATTCCACGCGGTGGAAAAGCGCAGGATCTGACCCAGCCACAGCATATCAATACCATGCTGTACGAGGCAGAGACCTTTGCACGACTGGTTGAAA
>NZ_JNGH01000104.1 GCF_001188485.1 Trabulsiella odontotermitis | reverse complement strand
GCTTGTCCAGCGGCGGGTGCGTCATGAAAAGCTCACTCAGCGACTTCGATTTACCGTTGATGCAGAACGCCATCATACTGCTGGCTTCCTGTGGCTCATAGCTGGTTTTCAGACGCTGGAGCGCAGCAATCATCTTCTCGCGGCCGACCAGTTTCGCTGAACCGGCATCTGCGTGGAACTCGCGATAGCGGGAGAACCACATGGTGATGATGCTCGCCAGAATACCAAACACCAGCTCCAGCACGGTCGCTACCGCAAAGTAGATCAGCGGGTTGCCGTTGCTCTCTTCACCCTCGTCACGGTTGCCGCCGAGGAACCCGGCCGCAATCTGCGCGATGACGCGAGAGATGAAGATCACGAAGGTGTTCACCACGCCTTGAATCAGGGTCATGGTGACCATGTCGCCGTTGGCCACGTGGCTGATTTCATGCGCGATAACCGCTTCCGCCTCATCACGGCTCATGTTTTGCAACAGGCCAGTGCTGACCGCCACCAGAGAGGCGTCACGACGGGCACCGGTGGCGAACGCGTTGATGTCCGGCGCGTGATAAATTGCCACCTGCGGCATGCCGATGCCGGCCTGACGCGCCTGCTGAGCGACGGTGTTCATCAGCCAGCGTTCAGTTTCGTTACGAGGCTGCTCAATGACTTCCCCTCCGACGGATTTCAGCGCCATCCATTTCGACATCATCAGCGAAACGATGGAACCGCCAAAACCAAAAAGCAGAGCCATGATTAACAGCCCTGTCATGCTGCTCGATCGAATTCCTGTCAGACTTAACACCAGCCCGAACACCACCATCACGGCCAGGTTGGTCAACAGGAAGAGCGCGATTCGCATCATAATTTTCTCTTAACCTCGTTATAACAACACGCACTATGCGATTACCCACATCGTATGGGTATTACGCGTATTTTCAAGCATTGG
This sequence comes from Trabulsiella odontotermitis, assembly GCF_001188485.1. Lineage (GTDB taxonomy): Bacteria > Pseudomonadota > Gammaproteobacteria > Enterobacterales > Enterobacteriaceae > Trabulsiella > Trabulsiella odontotermitis_A. The sequence continues at coordinate 123,523 of NZ_JNGH01000104.1, read as the reverse complement.
CGGGCGCTAAGTCACGAGAAAAACACAACTTTACATTTTGTAGTATGTTGTTTACGTGTAAAAAGAAGGGGAAAAAAACAGGCACAATTGCTTGTGCCTGTTGAGGTTTTATTTGGTTGGTGCAGGTTGTTCTGCGGGACGCTCTTTTTCCAGTTTTGCCAGATCGAGCGCAATATGAACGGTTTCGTCCAGATACGGATCGGGTTCCTGATAATCCTTCGGCAGATCGTCCAGTTTTTTCAGCGGCGGCTTCCCTTCACGCTTGAAGCGATCGTTAATCCGCGCCAGACGCGTCGCATCATCTTCTTCGTTCTCTTTTTCACGCTGTGCGTAATTAAGAGAGACGATATTGCGTTTCGCTTTCATCGCGTTAAAGCGCGCGATGTCTTTCATGATGTACTGGAATTCAGGATCTTTGGCGATGCGTTCCTCATGCTGCTTCAGTAACTCCGGTCCAAACGGTGTCATATCGCCCGTTTTGACAAAGGTAGCAGCATTGATGCTGTCCCAGGGTAACGCGTTGTCTTCAAACTTCTCGCCGGTTTCCGTTTCTTCATTGCCGGTCGGCATCAGGATATCAGGCGTCACGCCTTTACGCTGCGTGCTGCCGCCATTGATGCGGTAGAACTTCTGAATGGTGTACTGAACGGAGCCCAGCGCAGGCCATTCTGGACGCAGCATCTGATCGTAAATGCGGTTCAGCGAGCGGTACTGCTGTACCGTGCCTTTACCAAAGGTCGGCTCGCCGACGATCAGCGCACGGCCGTAGTCCTGCATCGCCGCAGCAAAGATTTCCGAAGCGGAGGCGCTAAAGCGGTCAACCAGCACCACCAACGGGCCCTTGTAGTACACCATGCCGTCAGTATCGCTGTCTTCGCGCACTTTACCGTTGTTATCACGTACCTGCACCACCGGGCCGGACGGGAAGAACAGACCGGAAAGCGAAACCGCTTCGGTCAGCGCGCCGCCGCCGTTACTGCGCAGATCAATAATCACGCTGCTGACGTTTTGTTTTTCCAGCTTCTGCAGTTGCACTTTCACGTCATCGGTCAGGCCAACGTAGAAGCCCGGAATATCCAGCACACCGACTTTCTGGCTGCCGACGGTTTTCACCGACATTTTCACCGCGCGATCTTCAAGGCGAATACGCTCACGCGTCAGCGTCACAATGCGGGTTTTGGTACCTTTACCGGCTGGCAGTACTTCCAGGCGCACTTTACTGCCCTTCGGGCCTTTGATCAGCGCCACGACGTCATCCAGGCGCCAGCCAATCACGTCAACCATCCCTTTACCGGTCTGGCCAACGCCAACAATACGGTCACCGACGCTGATCGCTTTACTTTTCGCCGCCGGGCCACCCGCAACGAGTGAATTGATCACCGTGTAGTCGTCATCCATTTGCAGAACCGCACCGATCCCTTCCAGAGAAAGGCTCATTTCGGTGTTGAACTGTTCGGTATTGCGTGGCGACAAATAGTTGGTATGCGGGTCGATTTCATGCGCAAAAGCGGTCATCGCCAGCGAGAAAACATCTTCGCTGTTCGTCTGCACCAGACGGCGAATGGCGAATTTGTAACGGCGGGTCAGCGTTTCGCGGATCTCTTTTTCATCTTTCCCGGTCAGCTTCAGGCTCAGTTCGTCATACTTCACCTTGCCGTCCCACAGCGCGTTCAGCTCGGCGACGTCTTTCGGCCACGGCGCTTTGCTGCGGTCCAGGTTGAAGGTGTCGTTGCCGGTGAAATCCATCGGTTGCTCGAGCACTTTCAGCGCGTACTGATAACGCTCGAAACGGCGCTTCTGCGCCAGATTATAGAGATCGTAGAACACATCGAGTTTGCCCGTTTTCAGCTCTTCACCGACGTCTTTTCGGCGGGCGGTGAACTGGTCAACGTCGCTGGCGAGCAGCACGTTATGGCTGAAATCCAGCAGGTTCAGATAGCGATCAAAAATTTTCGCGGAAAACGCCTGATCGAGATCGAACTGGCGGTAGTGCGAACGGGTGAAACGCGAGGTGACACGCTCGCTCACCGTCGCGTGCTGCGCTTCTTCCTTCAAAACAGGAATTTGATCAACACGCGTGATGTCGTCCACAGCGAACGCGTGGCCTGTTAATGCCAACAGACCTGCGAGCGCGGTGACCTTAAAAAAGTTGTTCATGCCTGGCCCGGCCTCCGTCTCAGAACACGAGGTGTTCTGCGCGTACAATCATTGACATACCAGAAGTCAGCTGTACACGAACGCCATCTTTGGTGATCTCCAGTACAGTGGCGTCCATTGCGTTGTTGCCTGCTTTCACCTTCAGCGCTTGCCCCACCGACAGCGCGGACAGATCGGATACCGGAGTCAGACGCTCTTCACGGGGTGCGCGAGGGGCTTTTGCTGCTGGCTTAGCCGCGCGAGGTTTGCGATCGCCCTCTTCTTTACGACGAACCGTAGGGCGCGGTTTACGCTCACGACGCGGCGCCTCTTCCTGACCCGCTGCCGCAGCGGCTTCGCGTTTTTTCGCCTGCTGTTCTGCACGCTGTGCCTGAACACGCGCTTTGGCTTCTTCAAGCTGCTGGCGAGCGTGAGACACGTGCTGCTCGTCCAGTTCCCCACACGGGTTACCGTCAAGATCGACACGGGTCGCGCCCGGCTTGATACCGTACAGGTAACGCCAGCTCGAAGTATAAAGACGTAATGCGGAACGAAGTTGGGTTTTGCTGAGGTTCATATCACCCTCAACACGCTCAACAAGATCCTGAAAAATACCAATTTTCAGGGGGCGCGCTTCGCCTTCGGCACTAAAGCAGTGCGGAAAACGTTCGGCCAGATAAGCGATAACTTCTTTACTGCTATTCAACTTAGGTTGATTTTCCATGAAATTTCCTGATTACAACGGACGTAGCCAACAAGCCGCAGGCATGAACAGGCGTCATTATAATGACGCCATCGTTAATTGCTACGTTATCCGTTGATTATCCTGCGACGGGCGCAAAGAATTTTTGATAATCGGTCGCCTCAAGCAACGTTTCGAGATGCCCGACCAGTTCACGCAGCCCCTGCTCATCCTCTTCGGTGAAGCGGGAGAAGGCGATACTGTCGATATCCAGTACACCAATAATCTGATTTTTTACGCTAATGGGCAGTACGATTTCGGCATTACTTGCCGCGTCACACGCGATGTGGCCGTCGAACGCGTGCACATCGGCCACGCGCTGAACGCGATGTTGCGCCACCGCCGTACCGCAGACACCACGTCCAACGGGAATACGCACGCAGGCGATTTTACCCTGAAACGGCCCGAGCACCAGCGTGTCGCCGTCCAGTAAGTAAAAACCGGCCCAGTTGACCTCATCCAGACGTTCATACAGCAACGCGCTCAGGTTAGAGATCATCGCCAGGAAGCTGGTTTCACCTGCCATCAACGCCTGAAAATCGCGGTTCAAATCCGCGTAAAATTCTGTTTTGGTCATTTTATAATCACTTGGTTGCCTTACTTCGATCCCGGTAGTGTGCCGGGGCATAGCCCTATAAAATAAACATTAAATGCGCCCGGGCTCAAGATGAATCCATTCATGAGTTAAGATAGTCTTACACATCCATCTTCGTACGTGATAAATGGCACTGAAATCACCTCACATTTCGCCGGACACTAAGATCGTCGTTCACTCTGTCAGTGAACCGCTGCCCCGTGCCCATTTTCAGCGCTGCCCGGAATGCGACACGCTGTTTTCGCTACCGCTGATGAAATCACATCAGAGCGCCTACTGTCCTCAGTGTAATGCTAAAATTCGCGACGGGCGCGACTGGTCATTAGCGCGTTTAGGCGCCATGGCGATTGCAATGATACTTTTGATGCCATTTGCGTGGCAGGAGCCGTTGCTGCGCCTGCATCTGCTCGGCACCCGTATTGATGCCAATGTATTGCAGGGTATCTGGCAGATGACTCGTCAGGGCGACCCAATAACCGCGTCGATGGTTTTTTTCTGCACCGTCGGCGCACCAGTGGTGCTGGTCGTCTCGATAGCATACCTGTGGCTGGGTAACGTCTTAGGGATGAATCTGCGTCCGGTGCTGTTGATGCTGGAGAAACTCAAAGAGTGGGTGATGCTGGACATTTACCTGGTCGGCATCGCGGTAGCCTCCATTAAAGTTCAGGATTACGCCTTCCTGCAGCCCGGCCCCGGACTTGTTGCCTTCATCAGTCTCGTGATCCTGAGCCTGCTGACAATGATTCACCTCAATGTCGAGCAACTCTGGGAGCGTTTCTACCCGCAGCGCCCCGCCACCCGCTACCATACGGCGTTGCAGGTCTGTCTTGATTGTCACTACACCGGGCTGCCTGACGTGCGAGGCCGCTGCCGCCGTTGCCACACGCCGCTCCCTTTCCGCCGCAAAAACAGCCTGCAAAAAAGCTGGGCGGCACTGATTGCGTCGCTGATTCTGCTCATCCCTGCCAACATGCTGCCGATATCTGTTATTTACGTGAACGGCGCACGCCAGGAGGATACGATCCTCTCCGGGATAATCTCGCTGGGCCACAGCAACATCGCGGTAGCGGCCGTGGTCTTTTTCGCCAGTATTCTGGTGCCGTTCACCAAGGTGATCGTGCTGATTACGCTACTGATCAGCATTCACTTCAAATGCGAACAGGGGCTGCGCACCCGCATTTTGCTGCTGCGCTTCGTTACCTGGATTGGCCGCTGGTCAATGCTTGATCTGTTCGTTATTTCGCTCATGATGTCGTTGATTAATCGCGACCAGCTCCTTTCTTTTACTATGGGTCCCGCTGCGTTTTATTTCGGCTCGGCGGTAATATTGACTATTCTTGCAGTTGAATGGCTGGACAGCCGCTTACTTTGGGATGCACATGAGTCAGGAAACGCCCGCTTCGCCGACTGAAGCGCGAATTAAAACAAAACGTCGCATTTCGCCTTTCTGGCTGTTACCGGTCATCGCGTTGATGATTGCCGGTTGGCTTATCTGGAGCAGCTATGAAGATCGCGGCAACACAATAACCATCGACTTTATCACTGCGGACGGCATCGTCCCCGGCCGCACGCCAATTCGCTATCAGGGCGTGGAAGTCGGTACGGTGCAGAACATCAACCTCAGCAAAGATCTCAACAAAATCGAGGTCCGCGCCAGCATCAAGAGCGACATACGCAAAGAGACGCAGTTCTGGCTGGTCACGCCGAAAGCGTCGCTGGCAGGCGTTTCCGGCCTTGATGCGCTGGTCGGTGGTAACTATATCGGCATGATGCCCGGTAAAGGCGAGCAGGAAGATCACTTCGTGGCGCTTGATACGCAGCCAAAATACCGCATTAACAACGGCGAACTGATGATCCATCTGCATGCGCCGGATCTGGGCTCACTCAACAGCGGCTCGCTGGTTTACTTCCGCAAAATTCCGGTCGGTCGGGTTTACGATTACACCATCAACCCGAATAAACAGGGCGTCACCATTGACGTGCTGATCGACCGCCGTTTCACCAGTCTGGTGAAAAAAGGCAGCCGTTTCTGGAACGTCTCCGGCGTGAAGGCAGATGTCGATTTCAGCGGCGCGAAACTCGAACTTGAGAGCCTGGCGGCGCTGGTCAATGGCGCGATTGCCTTTGACTCGCCTGATGACTCCGCCGCCGCCAGACAGAACGATGAATTTGGTCTGTATGCCGACCTGGCGCACAGCCAGCGCGGAGTGATTGTGAAGCTCGATTTGCCTGACGGTAACGGGCTCAGCGCAGGCTCCACACCGCTGATGTACCAGGGGCTGCAGGTCGGGCAACTCACTAAGCTCGACCTCAACCCGGGCGGCGCGGTGACCGGCGAGATGACCGTTGACCCGAGCGTGGTCAACCTGTTGCGCGAAAATACCCGCATCGAACTGCGCAATCCGAAGCTGTCATTGACAAACGTCAACGTCAGCTCTCTGCTCACCGGTAGCACCTTTGAACTGGTGCCTGGCGAAGGCGCGGCGCGTAATCACTTTGCGGTGTTGCCCGCCAATAAAACGCTGTTACAAACCCCGAACATCGCCACGCTGACGCTAACCGCCCCGGAAAGCTACGGTATCGACGCCGGGCAGCCGATCATTCTGCACGGCATTCAGATCGGTCAGGTCGTCGAGCGGACGCTGACGGCGAAGGGCGTTACCTTTGCGGTGGCGATTGAACCGCAGTATCGCGAACTGGTGCCAGGCGATAGTAAATTTGTGGTCAACAGCCGCGTTGATGTCAAAGTCGGGCTGGATGGCGTGGAGTTTTTAGGTGCCAGCGCCAGCGAATGGGTCAGCGGCGGTATCCGCGTGCTGCCCGGTGATAAAGGCGCGCTGAAAACCAGCTATCCGCTGTTTGCTAACATTGAAAAAGCGATTGAGAACAGCCTCGGCGATCTGCCGACCACCACCCTTTCCCTGACCGCAGACACCCTGCCGGACGTGCAGGCAGGCTCAGTGGTGCTGTACCGCAAATTCCAGGTCGGTGAAGTGATCACCGTGCGCCCGCGCGCCAACGCTTTTGATATCGATCTGCACATCAAGCCGGAGTACCGCAATCTGCTCACCAGCAACAGCGTATTCTGGGCCGAAGGCGGCGCGAAAGTGCAGCTCAATGGCAGCGGCCTGACCGTGCAGGCCTCGCCGCTGTCACGTGCGCTCAAGGGAGCCATTAGCTTTGATAACCTGAGCGGTGCCGGCGCCGGGATCAGAAAAGGCGACAAACGACCGCTCTACCCGACCGAAACCGCCGCGCGCGCGGTGGGCGGGCAGATCACTCTGCACGCCTTTGATGCCGGAAAACTGGCGGAAGGGATGCCGATTCGCTATCTGGGGATCGACATTGGTCAGATCCAGTCGCTGGAGCTTATCACCGCTCGCAATGAAGTGCAGGCGAAAGCAGTGCTCTACCCGGAGTACGTCAATACCTTCGCCCGTGGTGGCACGCGATTCTCGATCATCACCCCGCAAATTTCCGCTGCGGGGGTTGAGCATCTGGATACGCTGCTGCAGCCGTATGTCAACGTCGAGCCGGGTCGCGGTAATCCGCGTCGTGATTTTGAAATTCAGGAAGCGACCATTACCGACTCCCGCTATCTTGACGGCCTGAGCATTGTGGTGGAAGCGCCGGACGCCGGTGCCCTGAACATCGGCACGCCGGTACTGTTCCGTGGTATCGAAGTTGGCACAGTGACCGCGCTGCGTCTGGGTTCGCTGTCCGATCGGGTGATGATTGAGCTACGCATCAGCCAGCGTTACCAGCATTTGGTGCGTAACAACTCGGTGTTCTGGCAGGCATCGGGCTACAGTCTGGACTTCGGTCTGGTGGGCGGCGTGGTGAAAACCGGCACCTTCAACCAGTTCATTCGCGGTGGTATTGCCTTCGCGACGCCGCCGGGCATTCCGCTGGCGCCGAAAGCGCAGACGGGCAAGCACTTCCTGCTACTCGAAGCTGAACCGAAAGAGTGGCGCGAATGGGGCACCGCCCTGCCGCGCTAAGCGAAAACGCAACGCTCCGGTGTCCTCCACCGGGGCGTTCATGCTAAACTGCGCACCCGTTTTTTCCTGGTGGTGCGCTCAGTGGCTCAAAACTCCGTTTACCTTCCCGATGACTTTCTGGCACAGATGCGGGTTGCCATGCCCGCGTCGCTGTCCCTCGATGATTTTATTGCCGCCTGTCATCGCCCTCTGCGTCGCAGCATCCGCGTTAATACGCTGAAAATCAGCGTCGCCGATTTCCTGACCCTCGTCGCCCCTTACGGCTGGCAGTTAACACCAGTGCCGTGGTGTGAGGAAGGCTTCTGGATCGACCGGGAAGACGAAGACGCCCTGCCGCTGGGCAGCACTGCGGAACACCTCAGCGGGCTGTTTTACATTCAGGAAGCCAGCTCGATGCTGCCGGTCGCCGCGCTGTTTGCCGACGGCAATCAACCGCAGCGGGTGATGGATGTCGCTGCCGCGCCGGGCTCCAAAACCACTCAGATCGCCGCCCGCATGGGTAACCACGGCGCGATTCTGGCGAATGAATTTTCTGCCAGCCGGGTCAAAGTACTGCATGCCAATATCAGCCGCTGCGGCATCAGCAACGTGGCGTTAACCCATTTCGACGGTCGCGTTTTTGGCGCCGCGCTGCCGGAAGTGTTTGACGCGATTTTGCTCGATGCACCCTGCTCCGGCGAAGGCGTGGTGCGTAAAGATCCCGACGCGTTGAAGAACTGGTCCATCGCCAGTAACCTGGAGATTGCCGCTACCCAACAGGAACTGATCGACAGCGCTTTTCATGCGCTGCGCCCCGGCGGCACGCTGGTTTACTCCACCTGTACGTTGAATCGCGATGAAAACGAGTCGGTGATTGCCTGGCTGCTGGCCCGTTATCCGCAGGCAGTAGAAATCGTCTCGCTGGAAGGCGTGTTTCCACAGGCGCGCGAGGTACTGACGGACGAAGGCTTTTTGCATGTCTTCCCGCAGGTGTTCGACTGCGAAGGGTTCTTTGTTGCCCGACTGCGTAAAACCGCGTCTGTCGAACCGTTGCCCGCGCCGGGGTATAAGGTGGGCAAATTCCCGTTTACGCCAATGAAAGGTCGTGACGCGTCTGCGGTTTTCGCTGCCGCTGCCGCCGTGGGCCTGCGATGGGATGAGGCGTTAACACTCTGGCAGCGCGACAAAGAGATCTGGCTTTTCCCGTCCGATATCGAACCGTTAGTCGGCAAAGTGCGTTTTTCCCGCATCGGTATCCGACTCGCGGAAACGCATAATAAAGGGTATCGCTGGCAGCATGAAGCGGTTATCGCGCTGGCCGACACTCACGCGCTCGGGTTTGAACTCACCTTACCGGAAGCCGGGGAGTGGTATCGCGGTCGCGATGTCTACCCGGAAAACGCGCCGACAACGGATGACGTTATCGTTACGTTCCAGGGTTTCCCGCTCGGGCTGGCGAAAAAAATTGGTTCGCGGCTGAAGAACAGCTACCCGCGTGAGCTGGTGCGTGATGGTAAGTTATTTGCAGGCAATGCGTAACGGCGCACAAAAAAGCAGCATATTCTTACTGGTAATCTTTCCTTAGTTGACTAGGATGAGAAATGGGCGGCCAGACTGGTCGTACCACGACACGGCAATTCAAGGAGAAGATGATGAGCAAAACCAGCGTACGTATCGGAGCTTTTGAGATAGACGACGCCGAGCTGCATGGCGACCAGCACGGTGAGCGAACGTTAAGTATTCCCTGCAAATCCGATCCGGATTTATGCATGCAGCTTGATGCCTGGGATGCCGACACCAGCGTGCCTGCCCTTCTGAATGGCGAGCATTCCGTCCTTTACCGCAAACATTACGACGAACAATCCGATGCCTGGGTCATGCGTCTTGCCTGACTCAAAAAGAACCCGTCGCTGAGGCGGGTTATTTATTTCCGGTTTCCCCTGCACCGCTTCCTCTCCTACAATTATTACAGGGTGTACTGCTTTGAGGGAGCGATGTTCGCACTGGTTTTGTTTGTCTGCTATCTCGACGGCGGCTGCGAAGACATTGTCGTGGATGTTTTTCGCACCGAGTCACAATGTGTCTTTGCAATGCAGGACCAGCGCCTGCGCCAGGGTGGCTGCTTTCCGGTAGAGGATTTTATTGATGGTTTCTGGCGCCCGGCCAGTGATTTCAGCGACTTCTGACTACTGGAGTTGCACCATCGTCAGCGAGCCGCCAAATACCGCGCCGGTATCAATGTAGTGCTGATTCCCCGCATCATAGCGCTCCTGAAGCGGTGTATGCCCGAACCAGAAATGATCGGCGCCGGTTATCGGTGCATGAACCCCGGCAAAATGATCGCTCAGCCGCCCGCGATTCCACAGCACCTGTTGCGGATCCACCGACTTCTGCCAGACATACTCCGCAGAGGGATAATCAGCGTGCGCGATAATATTCAGCCCGCTCTCGCAATTCAGCTCAATAATATAAGGGAGCTGATGGCACTGCTGTAACAAACGCTTAATGTCCGCCTGCGTTGCCGGGGCGCTGTCTAAAAACCACGAGCCGCCGTTCATATACCACAGCGACATATCGCCGTTATCCACGGCGTCCATTGCCATTTGTTCGTGATTTCCCCGAATGGCGGCAAACCAGGGTTCGTTTAATAATGCCAGACACTGATAACTCGCCGCGCCACGATCGATTAAATCTCCCACCGATATCAGTAAGTCCTGATAAGGATTAAATTTACGCGCTTTCAGCTCTGTCAGTAATGGCTGATAACAGCCGTGCAGGTCGCCCACCAGCCAGATGTGCCGCCATTGTTTACCCTCGATTCGCTGGTACATATTTTTCCCCTCCTGCAGAAAGTAAGTATAGAGAAAAACAAAAAACAACGTTGGGTCAGCACTAAAGGTAAATTTCTCTAAACCATATCTAAACAGAACGGGAATATAGTCTGGCTGAGCATTAAACCCGCATTATCCGCCCGGTAAAATAACCGCAGAATAATGATGAGGTATTTTTCCGTGACTGATAACAGTCTGCACACAGAACATGTTTTAACACATCGCACCGGTCTGATTTCCGCTCTGGTGACGGGCGAACTGACGCCTGCGCCTATCTGGAAAAAAAGAAACTATCGGCTCAAATTCTTACTGCGCACGCTGCTGTTTTATACGCCGACGCGTCGCATGCTGAATAATCTGTCGCAACGGCCCGATTTCGAACAACTGCTGAAAGCACAGGTGACGCTGCCGAGTAAACCGCATCGCCAGTACCTGACGCTCGGCATGAACGCCCGCCAGCGCGCTGACGCGGTGGTGAGTCATTATGCATTTATCGACACCCTGGCCGGTTCACGCCTCGCCCGGGCGCTGACCTCTCCTGAGGAAATGCCGCTGATTGAGCTTGAAGGAAAAGATGACGCGCGCTTTACGCTCTCCGCCTCCTGCGCCAGCAAAGCAGAACGTGAAGGGGAAACCACCCTCTGGCTGCATGACGCCAGCCGTACGCTGCTCGCCAGCGTGACCTTTAGCGTGGTCAATCAAAACGGTGAATGGCAACTGGTGATCGGCGGCCTGCAGGGCCCGCGACGTAACGTATCGCACGAGGTCATTAAGCATGCCACGCGCGCCTGCCATGGTATTTTCCCGAAACGTCTGCTGATGGAGTTTATCTGGCTGTTTGCGCGCCAGACCGGTATTTCAGCAGTGTATGGCGTTAGCGACAACGGGCACGTATTCCGGGCGCTCCGTTACCGTCTGAGCAAAGGCCGTCATTTTCACGCCAGTTATGATGAATTCTGGGCATCCGTTGAAGGCGTGAAAGACAATCGCTGGCGCTGGCGTTTGCCGCAGGAAATGGCACGGAAACCGCTGGAAAGCATTGCCAGTAAAAAACGGGCGGAATATCGCCGCCGTTTCCAGTTACTGGACAGTCTGGCGGAACAGGTTGAAATGCTGATGAGGTAAACGCTTCCCGCTATCTGCCCCTTGTTGCCGTCGTCGTATTGCTGCGGCACAATGAACCGATACGCTTCATTCAGGTTCAGGCTGTTGCAGATATGAGTAAAATGGAAATTGTGCTGTTACTACTGGTCCTGGTGATACTCATCTTCGGCATCTGGTTTATCTTCAGCGATACAATATGGGTTGCCGTCAGCGCGATCGAAAGCAGGCTCTACCCGGCTATCGTCGCGCCTGAATGACAACCCGACCACCGCTTAGTACAACGACGCTTCGCCCACAGGACGCGTTTTGAAGCGGCGATGCACCCACAAATATTGCTCAGGCGCGCGCAAAATTTCCCGTTCGATGACTTTATTCATGTAGCACGCGGCGGCCATTTCATCTTCCACCGGGTAGTCATCCATCGCCTTGCTGATAAAGAGGCGGTAGCCCTGTTTGCCGGGTTTACGCACCATCGTGATGGTCAGCAGCGACGAGCCGGACAGTTTCGACAGCACGTAGGTACCGTTTGTCGTGGCGGCGTCAGGGACCGAGAAAAAGGGCGCGAACACGCTGCCTTTGCGACCGTAGTCCTGATCCGGCGCAAACCAGACGGCTTCGCCAGATTTCAGCGCCTGCACCAGGCCGCGAAGGTTACGCCGGTCAATCATCGCCTTGTTGGAACGCAGGCGCCCTTTCGTCTGCACCCACTCCATCAGCGGACTGTTGTGCTGGCGATAGGTCGCCATCATCGGACGGCAAAGCCCCATCACGCGGCCGCCCAGTTCCAGCGACATAAAATGAATGCCAACCACCATCACCCCTTTCCCGGCACCAAGCGCGCGGGTCAGATTGTCGTATCCCTCGACATCGAACCATTTTTTCACCCGGGCGTCGCTCCAGAACCACGCCATGCCGGTCTCAATCAATCCCATGCCCAACGAATGGAAGTTCTGTTCAACCAGGCGCTCACGCGCAACCGGGCTCATTTCTGGAAAGCAAAGCTCGATATTTCTGTCAGCAATATGCGCCCTGCGTTTCAGAAAACGACGCGACGCCGTTCCCATTGCAGAGCCAAGGAAGGAGAGTACGGGGTAAGGAAGCTGGACGAGGAGCCAGAGAATACCAAGACCAAACCAGGTGAACCAGTAACGGGGATGGAGGAGCGATCGATCAAATGCAGCGGACATACAATTTTTACCGTAAGCGTCTAAAAATTTGGGTAACGCGTAAGAAAAAAATGAGTCCGTTCATCTGTCTTTTATGCGGTACGTATAGCGCAAGTGACAGTGAACCAGTTGATCAACTCAACGTCCCCATGACAAGGAGGTGACCACACAAAAACCTGCAACTGAGGCTGTAGCTACGCTGCGCACAGCATGCACCTTTTGCGGGGAAAATAACAGAGCGCGATTGTAATTTTCAGAAAATATGACGTAAGAATAAGTTGTGTCCTAAAACAAATTTTTTCGGAACTTTCAATTTCCATTATGGCAACAACTGGAAAACTCTGTTCACAGGGATTATACAAGCACTGTCGTATTTGTGGTTCACATGCGTCCACGGAGTGACAGGGGAGAAAAAGTAAATGTTTTGAATTAATAACGTTTAAATCATTACCTCTCCGTAAATACACGGCTATAACAAAGCGGGAAAACACCGTTATTTTACGCTAGAATGAGCGCTTCATAACGTTGTACATCATGCATAACCGCATGAAAATTAAGGAGCCATGACGAGTGTTGTTCAAAAAGCTAAGCAAGCAATACCGGCATATCACCGCGCGTCACAACATTGCTTATGCGTCTGATGCGCCGCGTGAAGGAACCCCTGTCAGCAGTATCGTCATCCCGACCGTCGGTGAAGACTTTATTGAAGAGGCGTTACTGAGCGCTAAATTTGCCTCGCTGAATGCCATCATGGCGAAAGAAATCGTTATTGTCACCGATCAGCCCGTCGAAAAATTTAACGACCTGCCTGCAAATACGCGCGTTGTCCGTTTAGAGATTAGCGTTCCGAATCCGAACCATAAATACGCGCAAATCTATAAAAGCAGGATGCTGAAAATTCAGGCACCTCTGCAGGCAACACCGGATTCCACCGGCGTATTAATGATTGACTCTGATCTAAATTTATTACGAGACCCGGCGTATCTTGTTAAAGAGGACCGCCTTTATTCCTGTTTCAGAAAAGGAAGAATGGGTGCGAAGTTTGAAAACGGCCGTTATGAAAAGGTCCCGGCCTATTATGCTTCGACCATTCGCCCCTCACTGGAAGATCATGTCAACAGTGCCTTTCTTGCCGCAACGTATCATACCTTCCAGCGTCTGTGCCCGTTGTGGCTCAACCTGTTTAACGATACCTGGGAGATGATCCCGGACGATCAGCCGCCAACGGATCAACCGCCTTTAGCCGCCACGCTGGATTTGCTGGATTTTATTACCGTCAATCTGGGCGACTGGACGAACTGGCCGGTATCGAAAAAAATCGGCGGAACACCCTCCGTCATTCCGAAAGAAGTGATTGGCGCGCATGGCGGTTTCCCGCTTTCCGAATGGCAGAAATATCTGGAATCGCCGGATACGCCATTGCTCTTCAAGGGACAGGATTATACCCGTAAGGTGCGTTATCTGAGCGATGCGGAAAAGCAGAAGCAGGCAAGCTAATGGCATGACAGTTTTGTAAAAGAAATGTTGTGCTGCATTTGGGTATGATATAAAGACAAAGCACATCAATTGTAATACAGAGAGATGTGCTAAATCCCTGAAATAAAAAACAGATAAAAAGAGACCGAATACGACTCTTGTTGCTGCTGGAGTTCGGTTTTCTTTTAATATTTCAAAGCGAGAAATCGGCTTTGGTATAAATTTTGGCACATAATGGTGTTTTCCTGCCCTTAGCATTCAAACACATATCACTTTTTTCGAAGGTTTTCGGAGAATTTTCGGTACCGCCGGACATGCTTTTCCCCTCCCGTTTCTATACTTCCAGTATGTAACTGGAGGAAATTATGTGTGGAAGATTTGCCCATGCGCAAAGTCGCGAAGAGTTTCTGACCGATGGAGCTATTCGCGACATCGCCACGGGCAATTACTTTTGGACTGGTTAAAAAATCATCTGTATTATGGATGATTAGGTTTTATATGGAGATGAAATCATGAGTACCAGAAGTGATATAAAGGATGGTGCGCAATTTGACATGCTCGATAGAGGGATTGTATACACTGAGGTGCTGGGATGGATTGATATGGGGCATGCTCGGGGTAATGATGTGTTGGCGCTCAGGAATCAGTTTATTGCTGGTGAGCGTAGTGGTATGCCTTCCTATATTGTGATGTATCGCCAGGACATGAGTTTCGCAAAATTCAATTCGCGGCTTGGGGTGGGAAAATTCTCTCGCTGGGAAATTAAACGTGGTCGAAGTGCCGAAGATATTAACAAAATCATGTTGGCGATGATGATGTGTACCGCATCCAGTTTCGAAGGGCTGCAGAGTTTACGTGCATTTTCGTGGTATACAGATAGCGGTTTTAGTGGTGAGGATCTTGTATCCGATCTGTTTGGGTTTTATCGCGCTATCATACCGGGACGTTATGGAGCCCACCTCAGACCTGTGAATTATATTGCGGCTACTCGTCGGTGGGATTATTACGGAGCTGTTGGTTCGTACAAGAACAGGGGATTCCATCCTATTTTATTTCCGAATCCTGATGATCCATGTGTAATGCACCGGCCATATATATCTATCCTTCCTCGCTTTCTAACGTGGCTGCGCCCATGGGATGACTTTATGTCTGGTATTGTCAACGTCATCACAAGTGACGGAACATCCCTTGCTTTAAGGGGGGTGAAATAATCATGCTTCAATTCTTGAAGTGGGGTGGCTTGACAATTGTTGCAGTGCTTATTCTGTGCTGGCTGTTTATCTGGTTCGTTGCGTCCGGTGTCAACGAGACAATCACCTACACCGAAAAGGACTTTTTCAAATACCACACCCTGACGAATAAAGATATTGCACAAGCTCCTCGCATCACTGATGAATACTACTTTGAGTCGCACCCCGGTGATGGCTACGAGCCTACAAATAGTATTACCTTTAAGGGGGCAACCGGAATTGCGCCGTTGAAGGTTTATCTGAAGGAAATGGGATATATCAGGGATAGACGTAGCCTTGGGGAGATGGAGATCTGGTTGAAGCCCGGCCAGTCGAGTGGAAACCAATTCTATCTTTATTTTAATGCTGCTACTGGAGACGCTGAGTTAACCAAAGTGCTTAATAATTGAATAGATAACATCGCCGGGTTTAGTGTCCTTAGTGAAGTTAGAACCAAAAAAGTGTGTTTGATCAAATTGAAGCCATTGAAACATTCGTTCAAAGTTCCCGCGGCTGGCCTTCGCCTGGCGACAACCCAACAACGTTCCATGAGATTCGCAGCTTAGCAGGCAGACTATACAAAGATGCATACGGAGAAGAATTCGCTCAGAAGCTGTTAGGCCACACCTCTGAAACCACCACAAAAATGTACCTTGATGAACGTGATGAGAAAGCATATTTGATGCTCTAATTTTCTGTAAAAGAAATGTTAAGGTACTTTTTGTTGTGTTATAAGAGAAAAAGACCGGAATATAGAAATTCGGAAAAATATCGGACATTTTCGGATCTTCAATCATAACAGATTGATAAATAAGACAAATAAAAAGAGACCGAATACGATTCCTGTATTCGGTCCAGGGAAATGGCTCTTGGGAGAGAGCCGTGCGCTAAAAGTTGGCATTAATGCAGGCTAAGTCGCCTTGCCCTTTAAGAATAGATGACCGTGCCAGGTTTTCCAGTCCGCTGCTAAAGTGGTCAGAAAATTGCACCTGTTAAACGGTCCGGAAAAGAAAAAACCGCACGTTTTCATTATGAAAGCCTGCGGTTTTTTATTGGAAAACAACCAGATATTTATTGTTAACTAGCAGAGCGTTTGTGCCCGTTCAATAAACGGTGCCAGGCTCATTCTCTTCCCGGGCTGCCCCGGTTCATCAACCCGGATCACATCAATCGGCTGCCCGCTGGTTTTCCCTTCCGCCACCTGCTTTTCGGCAACGTCATTGAGCGGATATTGCATCAGCGTGCTGGGGTTAATGACAAACAGCGCATTGCCCGGGCGGCAGGTGAGCATCACCTCTTCCCGGTTGAAAGCCCATTTGTCTTTGCCCATTTCAAAACGGCTGACGGTAATCACCTGCGGGGCGGCAAGTGCCGCGGAGGAGGCCGCCATTAACAGTAAAGAGAGCGCAATTTTCTTCATCATCGTATCGTTCGTATCAGAAAGGTTCCCAGGTCGCGAACAGGCTGACCGCCAGTAGCACCAGCGCACCAAGCACAACTTCGGCCTGAGTGGTGCGGATAAACCACTGCTGCGCCTGTCCCCCGTTCGTGGAAAGTCGTGGCACCAGAACATACCTGTTCACCAGGGCGATTACCACCATCAGCGCCACCAGCGCACATTTCGCTAACAGCATATCGCCATAGGCAGAATCAGAAATCAGTGTTCCCTGAATCAGCCAGGCGTTGATGATACCGGTGAGGATCACCCCCGCCACGGCCAGATGGCCATAACGGGAGAAACGCATCATGGTGTCGATAGCAGGCTGGCGCCATTGCCCCCGCGCCAGACGCAGACAATAAATAAATGGCAGCAGTCCGCCGAACCAGGCGGAAGCGCAAATCAGATGCACCGCGTGATTCAACCGCTGCAGGACGCCGGGCAGCCCTTCCCGCATCGCGGCATGTCCGACACCGGCCAGCAGGATCAGCTGGAAACCCAGCAGGTACAGCATGAGCCGCATGCTGCGCTCCGGTCTGAGTAAGAAGATGATCAACGACAGCCACGCCAGAACGATTTGCCATAGCCAGAGGTTGCCAAAGCGCGTACCCAACACGCCGAACCAGACGTCAGGCAGCAAAACGTCCGCCCAGCCGCCGGCCATCAGTCCGCCCTGCACCATCAGCATCAACGCCGTGCTGACCGCGCTCACGGCGAGGGCGATGCGCATGACCTGCTGAAAACGTCGCGCCAGCAATGGCCGCAAACGGTCCGGTGCCCACCAGCCGCTGTACAACGCACCGCCAAATGCCACCATCACGGTGGCAAAATGGATAAAGCGCAATGCAACCCAGAAAGACGCCAGCATCATTTATTTCACACTGAAATGGTATTGCCCTTTCGTTTTGTGGCCGTCAACGGAAACAACGTGCCAGTCCACGGTATAGTTGCCCGATGCCAGCGGCTGCTGGAGCGGAACCACCAGTTGCTTGTTGTCTTTTTCATCCACGCTGGCTGGCCCGGTGGCGATTTTCGCCTGCTCAGGCCCGGTGAGGGTGAGACCGCTGAATTTTGCTTCCACGCCTTCAGAGAAGGTCAGCGTCAGCGTGCGAGGAGCGTCTGTCACCTGGCTGTCTGCCGCTGGTGACTGATTTTTCAGATGCGCATGCGCCAACGCGCCCGTGGCGGTCAACAGGCTGACCAGCAGAGCCGACGTCTGTAACATTCGCGATGTGGTGAATCCCATATTCTTCATTCCTTTTTGTTATACATGCCGCACAGAGGATAACCCTGTATAATGCGGGAGTCGAGGCTCCCCTGCCCGGACTTGTTATTCTTCGCCACTCCGGGTAATTTCTGCGTCGTAAAAAGAGGAGAACGCTGTGTACGCAAATCTGGCCAAACTTCCCCAGGAAGAGATGGATAAAATCAACGTCGACCTTGCTGCCGCAGGGGTGGTGTTTAAAGAGCGCTATAACATGCCGGTGGTGGCTGAAGTGGTTGAGCGCGAACAGCCTGAGCACCTGCGAAGCTGGTTTCGCGAGCGTCTGATCGCCCACCGGCTGGCATCTGTTTCTCTCTCCCGTCTGCCCTACGAGCCGAAAATAAAGTAATCCTTACTGATAGTTACGCTTCCTTACACTGTCGCTGCTAGACTACGCCGACTATACTCAGGATTGAGTTCGGGACGTTGTGTTTTCGGGACATTGTGTTAAGGATGCCACTATGCCTGTATGGACGATAGCAGCTGCTCAGTATGAGCCGCGCAACCGGAGCGTTGCGGAAAATATTACCCACCATTTACGCTTTATCGACGCCGCCGCCGCGGCATCGTGTGACGTGCTTTTCTTCCCTGAATTATCGCTGACCGGCCCGCTGCGTAACGCGTCGTTGCCGTTACCGCCCGACGCCGCTGAACTGCGCCCGCTCTGCGAGGCCGCCACCCGTCACAAAATCATGGTGATTGCCGGTTTACCGGTGATCAAAAACGGCAAGACCGTCAAAGGCCTGGCCATTTTTGTTCCTGGTAGACAGGAGCCGGTAACCTGTGCGCAGGGCAAAGGCGCCTGCCTCGCGCCGCTGCAAACCACGATCAGCGTTCTGCCGTTTGATGCCGACGCCGCCGAGCTTGATCCCAAAGCTTCACTGCTGGCAACAGGCTACTGCCCCGACGAGCCGCTGGAGCAACAGTCCACCGCCACGTTACAGCGCTTTGCCCACCGGTATGCCATTGCGGTGCTCAAATCCGATTACGCCAGCGGCACGCTGCTCGGCGGCAGCGCGTTATGGGATGAGCAAGGCCAGTTGATTGTCCGCGCCGATCGCGGCGAACTGCTGCTGACCGGGCAAAAGCATGCCGAGGGTTGGCAAGGTGACATCATTCCTTTACGCTAACCTTTTTAAGGCCAGGAGTGAGCCATGCTGCGCGTTATCGATACGGAAACCTGCGGACTGCAAGGCGGCATTGTTGAAATTGCGTCTGTGGATGTCGTTGATGGGGTGATTACCAATCCGATGAGCCACCTCGTACGCCCGGATCGCCCCATCAGCCCGCAGGCGATGGCGATCCATCGGATCACCGAAGCCATGGTTGCCGACCAACCGTGGATTGAGGAGATCGTTCCTCAGTATCAGGGTAGCAGCTGGTATGTGGCACATAACGCCAGCTTTGACCGTCGGGTGTTGCCAGAAATGCGTGGCGAATGGATCTGCACCATGAAGCTGGCGCGTCGGCTGTGGCCGGGCATCAAATACAGCAACATGGCGCTGTATAAATCGCGCAAGCTCAGCGTAACGCCGCCGTCAGGGCTGCATCATCACCGCGCGCTGTATGACTGCTATATCACTGCCGCGCTGCTCATCGATATCATGAATGTGTCCGGCTGGACGCCTGACGAAATGGCGGACATCACTGGCCGTCCCGGGCTGGTGACGACGTTCAGCTTCGGCAAATACCGCGGTAAACCCGTAGCGGAAGTGGCGCAGGACGACCCGGGTTATCTGCGCTGGCTGTTCAATAACCTGGATCGGATGAGCCCGGAGCTGCGGTTAACCCTCAAGCATTATCTCGGCGAATGATTACCCTGCCGGATGACCCGGCAGCGTCTCCTGCGCCAGCGCAATCAGAAAGGTATATTCCATCGCCACACCTTCATAGCTTTTGAATCGCCCGGATTTCCCACCATGCCCTGAATCCATGTCGGTACAGAGCAACAGCAGGCTGTCGTTAGTTTTCATTTCGCGCAGCTTCGCCACCCATTTCGCCGGTTCCCAGTACTGTACCTGCGAATCATGCAGGCCGGTGGTGACCAGCAGATGCGGATAGGCTTTTGCTTCAACGTTATCGTAGGGGCTGTAGCTTTTCATATAGTGGTAATATTCCACATTCTTCGGATCGCCCCACTCCTCAAACTCACCGGTGGTCAGCGGGATAGATTCGTCCAGCATGGTGGTCAGCACGTCGACAAACGGCACCTGGGCGATAACGCCATGGAACAGCGATGGCCGCTGGTTAATGGCCGCGCCCATCAACAGTCCGCCTGCGCTGCCGCCCATGCCGAAACAGAGATCCGGGTTGCCGTACCCCTGCTCCAGCAGCGCGTCGCAGACATCGAGATAATCATTAAAGGTATTTTTCTTGCGCAGAAATTTGCCGTCTTCATACCACGTCTGCCCCAGCTCGCCACCGCCTCGAATGTGCGCAATGGCGAACACAAAACCACGGTCAAGCAAACTCAGGCGGCTGGTACTGAAATCTGCATCCATACAGGAACCATAAGAGCCGTAGCCGTACACCAGCAGCGGGTTGCCGCCTTTGTGAAAGTGTTCTTTGTGATAAACCAGTGACACGGGCACTTCCACGCCATCGCGCGCTGTGACCCACAGGTGCTCGCTGCGGTATAAGCTGCTGTCGAATCCCTTAACTTCCTGCTGTTTCAGCACTCGCCGCTCGCCGGTGTCCATGTCCAGTTCAAACAGCGTTGTGGGCGTGGTCATCGACGAATAGCCGTAGCGCAGACGGGACGTTTCCGGCTCCGGGTTATAGGCAAGCCAGGTGACATACGCGGGATCGTCAAAGGCGATACCGGTCACTTCGCGCGTTTTGCGGTTGATTTGCCGCAGGCTGGTGAGCCCCCTCTGGCGCTCTTCAACCACCAGCCAGTCGGTAAACAGCGTAAAACCTTCCAGCATCACTTCGTCACGCGCAGGAATGAGCGTCTCCCACTGGCCCTCGTCGCGCACCGTGGAGCGGTACAGACCGAAGTTTTTGCCGTCGCGGTTGGAGCGCACATAAAAGCGGTGCTGATAATGGTCGAGACTGTATTCATGATCTTTGCGGCGCGGCAGAAAAATATCCGGCTGCGCGTCCGGCAGTTCGGCGTCCAGCTGCAGCACTTCGCTGGTCGTGGCGCTGGCTAAATAGATCAGCACAAAGTGGCGTGACGTGGTTTTGTGCAGGCTGACGTAAAAGGTCTCGTCGTGCTCTTCATACACCAGTTCATCGGAGGCCATCGGCGTGCCGACCGTATGCCGCCAGACCTGATACGGCAGCAGCGTAACGGGATGCTTACGCACATAGTAGAGCGTCATGGAGTCATTACCCCACACCACATCCGGTGTGACGTTATCCAGCAGTTCAGGATACCAGTTTCCGCTCTCCAGATTTTTCAGCCGCAGCCCGTACTGACGCCGCGAAAGATAATCCTCCGCCAGCGCCATAATGGTGTTATCAGGTGAGATCACCATGCTGCCGAGCGTGTAAAACTCGCTGTGCGAGGCGCGCTGGTTGGCGTCGAGCAGCACGTCCCACGCTTCCCACTCCGCTTTGATCACCGACTGGCGCTCATAAATAGCGTATTCGCAGCCCGCTTCGTAGCGATACCGGTAGCGGTAGCCATTGCGGGTATAAGGAGCAGACATTTCCTGCTGCGGAATGCGATCGACAATTTCTTTGAGCACCCTGTCCTGCAGCGCGCTCTGGGTGTCCATCACCCGCCGACCGTAGTCGTTTTCCTGTTTCAGGTACTCAAGGACTTCCGGCTGCGAACGGGTGTCGTCACGCAGCCAGTAGTAATTATCGATTCGTGTATCGCCATGCAAAGTCATGGCGTGAGGGCGTTTTTTCGCTTTTGGTAACATTGCATTGTACTTTTTATTCCACATCCTCTAAGGGTGGCAAAAGTCAGCGATGATGCAAGCGAAACCTATCACGGAACCGCTAAAGCGCCTGTTTTTGCTGCTGAAGATCCTGTTCGATGCTCGTGCGAACGTCCTGAGGGATCTTTAGCGCCTCGCCAAGCGCATTCAGATAGCTGCGCTCCATAAAGTGATCGATATCGATGGCGGCACAGCTGAGGAAATAGAGTTCAAGCGCCTCTTCCTCGTTCTGCACATCGCGCGCCAGCCGCTGCGGATCGAGCGGTTGTTCGATGGCCTGCGTCACCAGCGCTCTGCCTTGCGCCTCGACGCCGGCTTCGCGCAGCTGCTGTTCAATGGCCGCCCGCTCTTTGTCGTCGATATGTCCGTCACTTTTAGCGGCAAACACCAGCGCCAGAATCAGCCGCTCCGTGCGCGCATCAAGCGTCGCCTGCGGCATCTCCTGTACGGGCTGGGGCTGCGCCGTACTGCCCATCCGATCTTTATACTTGTTCCACAGCACCGTGCCGGCAATCGCGCCACCACCCGCCAGCAGCGCGCTGGTGCCATATTTCGCCAGCAGCTTGCGCGACGACTTGCTGGAGAGCAACAGCCCTGCCAGCCCGCCCAGCGCACCGGGTACCAGCAGGTTATTTAATCCCTGTTGGTTTCCTGAGGATGCCGTGCCGCTGTTTTGCCCCAGTAACGACTGTAATTGATTTAACCAGTTAGCCATGTTTCACCCCAAAATGGATAGACGTAAACCACAGAATAAACAGGGTGATGTCAGGAAATGTCTGTTTCAGCTAAAGAAGCGCAAATAAGTCTTGCCCTGGTCAGCAAGACAGACGCAAACGTTTTCGTTTATAATGCGCCATCGCTTTTTATCCCGGGAAATCGTTATGACTTTATTAGGAACCGCGCTGCGCCCTTCGGCCACGCGCGTGATGTTATTGGGTTCTGGAGAACTGGGCAAAGAGGTCGCCATTGAGTGCCAGCGGCTGGGTCTCGAAGTGATCGCGGTCGACCGCTATGCCGATGCGCCCGCGATGCATGTCGCGCATCGTTCTCACGTCATTAACATGCTGGATGGCAACGCCCTGAAGGCGCTGGTCGAACAGGAAAAACCTGATTTTGTGGTGCCGGAGATCGAAGCGATCGCCACCGATATGCTAATCGAACTGGAAGCCGCCGGCCAAAAAGTGGTGCCCTGCGCCCGCGCCGCAAAACTGACCATGAACCGCGAAGGCATTCGCCGCCTTGCCGCAGAAGCACTGGCGCTGCCGACTTCCGCCTACCGTTTTGCCGACAGCGAAAGTGCCTTCCAGGAAGCCGTTGCGGCCATTGGTTTACCGTGCATCGTCAAACCGGTGATGAGCTCGTCGGGTAAAGGCCAGAGCTTTATCCGCTCCGCTGCACAGCTGAGCGATGCCTGGCAGTACGCTCAACAGGGCGGCCGTGCCGGTGCCGGACGCGTTATCGTCGAAGGCGTGGTGGAATTTGATTTTGAAATCACCCTGCTCACCGTCAGCGCCGTTGATGGCGTCCATTTCTGCGCGCCGATCGGTCATCGTCAGGAAGATGGCGATTATCGTGAATCCTGGCAGCCGCAACAGATGA
This sequence comes from Trabulsiella odontotermitis, assembly GCF_001188485.1. Taxonomy (GTDB): domain Bacteria; phylum Pseudomonadota; class Gammaproteobacteria; order Enterobacterales; family Enterobacteriaceae; genus Trabulsiella; species Trabulsiella odontotermitis_A. Next base: position 100,070 of record NZ_JNGH01000104.1, on the reverse strand, counting down.
GCCCGCTGGCGCAGGCACGCGCGGAAGAAATCGCCCAAAAAGTGGTGCTGGCGCTGGGCGGTTATGGCCTGTTTGGCGTGGAACTGTTTGTCTGCGGGGATGAGGTAATTTTCAGCGAAGTCTCGCCGCGCCCGCATGATACCGGCATGGTGACGCTGATTTCGCAGGATGTGTCGGAATTCGCCCTGCACGTTCGCGCGTTTCTTGGCTTGCCCGTCGGTGGCATTCGTCAGTACGGTCCCTCGGCCGGGGGGTGACCCTGCCGCAACTGACCAGTCAGAATGTCACCTTTGATAACGTGCAGGCGGCGGTTGGCGCCGGCGTGCAGTTGCGTCTGTTTGGTAAGCCGGACATCGACGGTTCCCGTCGCTTAGGCGTGGCGCTTGCTGTGGCGGAAGATATCGAGCAGGCGGTCGCGAAAGCAAAAGCCGCGGCGTCGTCTGTGGTGGTGAAAGGGTAATAAAAAAGCCTGGCGGCGCGATGCCACCAGGCTTATTTCGAACTTACTTCGCGCCTTCTACGGCTTCGCGCGCCAGTTTAGTGATGCGATCCCAGTCACCCGCTTCCAGCGCGTCGGCCGGAACCAGCCAGGAGCCGCCGATACACAGCACGCTTTTCAGCGCCAGGTAATCACGGTAGTTCGCCGGGGAAATACCACCGGTCGGGCAGAAACGGATATTGCCGAACGGTCCGGCAATCGCCTGCAGCGCTTTCACGCCGCCGTTGGCTTCCGCAGGGAAGAATTTAAACTCTTTCAGACCGTAGTCCATGCCCAGCATCAGTTCAGAAACGGTGCTGATACCCGGGATCAGTGGAATAGTGCCTTCTGTTGCGGCTTTCAGCAGCGGCTCGGTCAGGCCCGGGCTGATGGCGAACTGCGCGCCCGCGTCGGTCACTTCTTTCAGCTGTTTAACATTGGTGACGGTACCCGCACCGATGATCGCGTCAGGCACTTCTTTGGCAATGGCGCGGATCGCGTCAAGCGCACAGTCGGTACGCAGAGTCACTTCCAGCACGCGGACACCACCGGCCACCAGCGCTTTCGCCATCGGCACCGCATGTTCCAGCTTTTTCACTACGATAACCGGTACTACAGGGCCGTTGGTCAGGATTGTTTCTGCTGTTGTTTTCCAGTTTTTCATCAGAGTTTTTCTCTCGCCAGATCGATAATTCTTGTCGTCTTAAAAGGTGATGCAGGTTGCACCCTGCTCTGCGCCGGACAGTTTTTCACGCAACGCGCCAAACAGTTCGCGGCCGGTGCCTGTGCGCGAGGCGCTCAGGTCAGGAATATGCGGCTGACGGGCGGCCAGTTCGGCATCGTCCACCAGCAGCGTCAGTTCCCCGGTCTGCCCGTTCACGCGAATCATGTCGCCATCGCGAACTCTGGCTAACAGACCGCCGTCATACGCTTCCGGGGTCACATGGATAGCTGACGGCACTTTACCTGAAGCGCCAGAGAGTCGTCCATCGGTAACTAACGCGATTTTGAAACGGCGGTCCAATAATACACCTAAAGGCGGCATAAGTTTATGTAATTCTGGCATGCCGTTGGCTTTTGGCCCCTGATGGCGCACCACAACGACACAATCTTTATCCAGCAGCCCGGCTTCAAAAGCAGGCAGTACGTCGTGCTGACTCTCAAAGACCACCGCTGGCGCTTCAATAATCTGATTCTCAACCGGCACAGCGGACGTTTTCATGACCGCGCGGCCAAGGTTGCCGCTCAGCACTTTGGTGCCGCCATGATGCGAGAACGGGTTGTCGAAGGTGGCAATGATGTCGCTGTCCAGCGACGCGGCCGCCCCTTCACGCCAGTCCAGCTCGCCGTTGTTGAGCCACGGCTCCATGGTGTAGCGCGTCAGGCCAAAGCCCGCGACGGTGTTGACATCTTCATGCAGCAGACCGCCTTTCAGCAGCTCGCGCACCAGCACCGGCACACCACCGGCAGCCTGGAAGTGGTTGATATCGGCCGGGCCGTTCGGGTAGAGACGCGCCATTAACGGCACCACGTCAGAAAGGTCAGAGAAATCGTCCCAGTTGATGATAATGCCCGCCGCGCGCGCCATCGCCACCAGGTGCATGGTGTGGTTGGTCGAGCCGCCGGTCGCCAGTAGCGCGACGATACCGTTGACCACCACTTTTTCATCAAACATTTTGCCGAGCGGCATCCATTCGTTACCGTTGCCGGTCATGCGGGTCACCTGACGCGCGGCGGCAGCGGTTAACGCCTCACGCAGCGGCGCATCCGGGTGTACAAACGACGAGCCCGGCAGTTGCATCCCCATAAACTCGATGACCATCTGGTTGGTGTTCGCCGTGCCGTAGAATGTACAGGTGCCCGGCGCATGATACGACGCGGCTTCTGATTCCAGCAGCGCCATGCGATCGACTTTGCCTTCCGCATACAGCTGGCGGATGCGGACTTTCTCTTTGTTCGGCAGTCCGCTGGCCATCGGGCCGGACGGAATAAAGATCGACGGGAGATGACCAAACGACAGCGCCGCCATCGCCAGGCCGGGGACGATTTTGTCGCACACGCCAAGATACAGCGCGCCGTCAAACATGTTATGAGACAGCCCCACCGCCGCCGACATGGCAATCACTTCGCGGCTCAGCAATGACAGCTCCATCCCGTCCTGCCCCTGCGTCACGCCGTCGCACATCGCCGGTACGCCGCCCGCCACCTGGCCGACCGCGTTAGCGCTGTGCAGCGCTTTGCGAATGATGTCCGGGTAGTGTTCGTACGGCTGATGCGCCGACAGCATGTCGTTGTAGGAGGTAATGATGGCGATATTGTTACGCAGCATGCTTTTCAGCGCGGCTTTATCGTCAGGCTGGCAGGCGGCGAAGCCGTGCGCCAGGTTACCGCAGGCCAGTTGAGATCGGTGTACGGTCTCCGCCTTTGCCTGGTTAATCCGTTCGAGGTACGCCGCGCGGGTCTCCCGCGAGCGGTCAATGATTCGCTGTGTTACGCGTAACATTATCGGGTTCATAGAAGCTCCTCAAATTTATCTGTCCGGGCCGCGGGATTAACAAGACTGTCAGTAATGTTTAACAATGCTGAAACGCTTGAATGCCGGAGCTCAGGGGCAAAATCGCTTCAGTCAGTGTAATAAAAAAAACTCCGCGGGGAAATCCACGCGGAGCTTATTAGTGCAAAAAATCACCATTAATGTGTATCAGATCATGTTACCGGTAAAATAACACCTCTGGATAACCTCATCTGGCTTATTCAAACTCGTTCCAGGAACGGCCATCACGGGTGATCATCGCCACGGACGCGACCGGTCCCCAGGTGCCTGCCTGATACGGTTTCGGCGCATCCTGATCGGCAGCCCAGGCTTCGGTAATGGAGTCAACCCATTTCCACGCCTCTTCGACTTCATCACGACGCACGAACAGCGCCTGAATGCCACGCATGGTTTCCAGCAGCAGGCGCTCGTAAGCGTCTGCCAGGTGCGTTTGATTGAAGGTTTCGGAGTAGCTCAGATCCAGCTTGGTGATCTGCAGGTTATGTTTGTGGTCGAGACCCGGCACTTTGTTGAGCACCTGGATATCCACGCCTTCGTCCGGCTGCAGACGAATGGTCAGCTTGTTCTGCGGCAGATCCTGCCAGGACTCTTTGAACAGGTTCAGCTCAGGCGTTTTGAAGTAAACCACCACTTCAGAACATTTGGTCGGCAGACGTTTACCGGTACGCAGATAGAACGGCACGCCCGCCCAGCGCCAGTTGTCGATGTCGACGCGGATCGCCACAAACGTTTCAGTATTGCTGCTCTTGTTGGCGCCCTCTTCTTCCAGATAGCCCGGCACTTTTTTGCCCTGCGCAAATCCGGTGGTGTACTGACCCCGGACGGTTTTTTCACGGACATTGGAACGGTCAATGCGACGCAGCGATTTCAGCACTTTGACTTTTTCATCACGGATGCTGTCTGCGCTGAGGTCTGACGGCGGCGACATTGCGATCATGCACAGGATCTGCAGCAGATGGTTCTGGATCATGTCGCGCATCTGACCGGCCTGGTCGAAGTAACCCCAGCGGCCTTCAATCCCCACTTCTTCCGCAACGGTGATTTCCACATGATCGATCGTGCGGTTATCCCAGTTGTTAACGAACAGCGAGTTAGCGAAGCGCAGCGCCAGCAGGTTCAGTACCGTCTCTTTACCCAGATAGTGGTCGATGCGGTAAACCTGGCATTCATCAAAATACGTGCCGACCTGGTCGTTGATTTCACGGGAGGTCTCAAGCGACGTACCCAGCGGTTTTTCCATCACCACGCGCGCCGGTTTGGCGTTCAGTTTTGCCTCGCCGAGCCCTTTGCAGATCGCGCCAAAGGTGCTGGGCGGCATGGCGAAATAGTTAATAGTGACGCGCTCTTTTTGATCGAGCATTTTGCCAAGGCGGGTAAAGGCTTTGGTGTCGTTGACGTCCAGATTGCAGAAATCCAGTCGGCCGCTCAGCGTATCCCATAAACCTTCATCAATTTTTTCCTTCATGAAGGTTTCCAGTGCTTCACGCACGACCCTGGTGTACGCGTCTTTGTCCCAGTCTGCGCGTCCAACCCCGATGATGCGAGTGTCAGGGTGAATTTGACCTGATTTTTCGAGCTGATACAGGGAAGGCAGCAATTTTCGACGAGCCAGATCTCCCTTGGCGCCGAAAATGACCAGATCACATGCCTGGGCTGTTTGCGTTACCGCCATGTCATTCTCCTTAGTTGATTTCCCGGCGTTGGCGCCAGGACTTCGTTGTAATTTTATTACGGTGCACTGTACTGTGTTTACGTATTTCCCGAAACCCTATTCCGCGATTTGCGCCGCTAAAGCGCATCCTTTGAAAAAGTGCGCGCGCCGGTTTCAGGCAAGTGGCTAATTTTGTTCGTTCTTTCGCCCTGAACGCTGTCGTTAAAACACGACTCTGATCAAGTAATGAAAAAAAACAACATTTCCGCTCGTTGTTCTTTACCCTTACGTTCTCCCGAGGGGTATATTCTTGCTAATTCGCATGACGATTTCACCCATTTCAGAAATCGCTTAAGTTGATGAGCGTTTAATAATGAACATGCTTGAAAAAATCCAGTACCACCTTGAACACCTTAGCAAATCTGAACGCAAAGTGGCTGAAGTTATCCTCGCCGACCCGGCTCAGGCCATCCATTCAAGCATTGCCACCCTGGCGCTGCAAGCCGGCGTCAGTGAACCCACGGTAAACCGTTTTTGCCGCAGCCTTGAAACCCGCGGTTTCCCGGACTTCAAGCTGCATCTGGCGCAAAGCATCGCTAACGGCACGCCCTATGTTAATCGCAACGTTGATGAAGATGACAGTGTAGAAGCCTATACCAGCAAAATCTTCGAATCGGCGATGGCGAGCCTCGACCACGTTCGTCAGTCGCTGGATATGGGCGCAGTAAATCGTGCGGTTGACCTGCTTACGCAGGCGAATAAGATCGCCTTTTTCGGCCTCGGCTCCTCGGCCGCGGTTGCGCATGACGCGATGAACAAATTCTTCCGCTTCAACGTGCCCGTTATCTATTCCGACGACATCGTTCTGCAACGTATGAGTTGTATGAATTGCAGCGATGACGACGTTGTGGTGCTGATTTCCCACACCGGCAGAACTAAAAGCCAGGTCGAACTGGCACAGCTGGCCCGCGAAAACGATGCCATGGTGATCGCCATTACCTCTCCCGGCACACCGCTTGCCCGAGAGGCCAGCCTGGCAATTACGCTCGACGTACCGGAAGATACTGACATTTACATGCCTATGGTTTCGCGCCTGGCACAATTAACTGTTATTGACGTCCTGGCGACGGGTTTTACGCTACGCCGGGGGGCAAAATTCAGAGATAACTTGAAGAGAGTCAAAGAAGCGCTGAAAGAATCGCGTTTTGATAAGGAATTGCTGCTGCGCAGCGATAATCATTAAAAATCGAAAACCAGGTTGTAACTTATTTGTACATTCGGTTAAGTTCCTCCAGAGTTAACGTGAGGAACGACACCTGAATTCCTGTTCACGCAACACCAAAGTTGTTTCAGTCAACGGAGTATTACATGTCCAGAAGGCTTCGCAGAACTAAGATTGTCACCACGTTAGGCCCGGCTACTGACCGCGACAATAATCTCGAAAAAATTATTGCGGCTGGCGCTAACGTAGTGCGTATGAATTTCTCTCACGGCACCCCGGAAGACCACAAACTGCGTGCTGATAAAGTGCGTGAAATTGCAGCCAAACTGGGCCGCCACGTCGCCATCCTCGGCGATTTGCAGGGGCCAAAAATCCGTGTTTCTACCTTCAAAGAAGGCAAAGTTTTCCTCAATATCGGCGATAAATTCCTGCTCGATGCAAGCTTGGGTAAAGGCGAAGGCGATAAAGAAAAGGTCGGCATCGACTATAAAGGTCTGCCAGCGGACGTGGTCCCTGGCGACATTCTGCTGCTCGACGATGGTCGCGTGCAGTTAAAAGTCCTGGAAGTCCAGGGGATGAAAGTGTTCACCGAAGTGACTGTCGGTGGCCCGCTCTCCAACAACAAAGGCATCAACAAACTCGGCGGCGGTCTGTCTGCCGAAGCATTGACTGAAAAAGACAAAGCGGATATCCAGACCGCGGCGCAAATCAGCGTTGACTACCTGGCCGTCTCCTTCCCGCGCTGCGGCGAAGATCTTAACTACGCCCGCCGCCTGGCGCGCGATGCCGGCTGTGACGCCAAAATCGTCGCTAAAGTTGAGCGTGCAGAAGCCGTCTGCACCCAGGACGCAATGGATGACATCATTCTGGCTTCTGACGTGGTGATGGTAGCCCGTGGCGACCTCGGTGTGGAAATCGGTGACCCGGAACTGGTCGGCATTCAGAAAGCCCTGATCCGCCGCGCCCGTAAGCTGAACCGCGCGGTGATCACCGCAACGCAGATGATGGAATCGATGATCACTAACCCGATGCCAACCCGTGCGGAAGTGATGGACGTGGCGAACGCCGTGCTCGACGGCACCGACGCCGTAATGCTTTCTGCGGAAACCGCGGCGGGTCAGTATCCGGCGGAAACCGTTGCCGCGATGGCACGCGTTTGCCTCGGCGCTGAGAAAATCCCGAGCATTAACGTTTCTAAACACCGCCTCGACGTGGAATTTGATAACGTTGAAGAAGCGATTGCCATGTCAGCGATGTATGCGGCAAACCACCTGAAAGGCGTGACGGCGATTATTACCATGACCGAATCCGGTCGCACCGCGCTGATGACCTCGCGCATCAGCTCCGGCCTGCCGATTTTCGCTATGTCCCGTCATGAACGTACTCTGAACCTGACCGCGCTCTACCGTGGTGTAACCCCGGTGTTCTTCGACAGCGACAACGACGGCGTTGCCGCCGCCAACGATGCGGTGAATCTGCTGCGTGATAAAGGCTATCTGATGTCCGGTGATATCGTGATCGTCACCCAGGGCGACGTGATGAGCACCATCGGCTCTACCAATACCACCCGCGTGATGACTGTCGAGTAAACGCTCGCCGCCAGAACGACAAAGCGCCCCGACGGGCGCTTTTTTATTTCTTCGGAAACAGCTCTTTGCGTTTATAGGGTTCGGTTTCACCCGGCTTGCGCGTTTTCAGCAGTTTGAGGATCCAGGTGTACTGCTCAGGATGCGGCGTGACAAAAATCTCCACTTCCTCGTTCATCCGCCGGGCGATAGTGTTGTCGTCCGCCTTCAGCAGATCATCCATCGGCGGGCGAACTTCGACCGTCAGGCGGTGGGTTTTGCCATCGTAAACCGGGAACAGCGGCACCACCCGGGCGCGGCAGACTTTCATCAGGCGGCCAATCGCTGGCAGCGTCGCTTTATAGGTGCCAAAGAAATCAACGAATTCGCTGTGCTCTTCGCCGTGGTCCTGATCCGGCAGATAGTAGCCCCAGTAGCCCTGACGCACCGACTGAATAAACGGTTTGATACCGTCGTTGCGGGCGTGCATACGGCCACCAAAACGGCGTCGTACGGTGTTCCAGACGTAATCAAAGACCGGGTTGCCCTGGTTATGGAACATCGCCGCCATCATCTGTCCCTGTGACGCCATCAGCATTGCCGGAATATCCACGCCCCAGCCATGCGGCACGAGAAAAATCACCTTCTCGTTATTGCGCTGCATCTCATCGATAATGTCTTTGCCACGCCAGTCCACGCGCTTCATCACTTTCTTTGGATCGCGCAGGCCCAGCTCGGCCATCATCACCATCGCCTGTGGCGCGGTGGCGTACATCGCATCGATCATCGCTTCTCGCTCCTGCTCGCTCTTTTCCGGGAAGCAGTACAGCAGATTGATTTGCGCACGACGGCGTGAACTGCGGGCCAGTCGCCCGACCATTTTTCCGAGCTTGCCAAGCAGCGGATCGCGAAAGGACGGCGGCGTTAACGCAATACCCGCAAAGGCGGCAACGCCCAGCCAGGAGCCCCAGAAGCGCGGGTGCAAAAAAGATTTTTCAAAGACAGGAATAAACTCACTATTATTTTTTTTCGTTTCCATGCAGGTTCACAGTTGCGCGAGCAATTAAAGATAATGGGATAGTGTAGCGAGGTGTCCGCTTACGCACAAAACAAAAAGCCGGTGCACAGAGGCACCGGCCTGAGAAATGACGGCTTCTAGTCGAAACGCAGTTGCGGGATCACCTCTTTCGCCTGCGCCAGGTAATCGCGGCGATCGGATCCGGTCAGACCTTCGGTGCGCGGCAGTTTCGCCGTCAGCGGGTTAACCGCCTGCTGGTTGATCCACACTTCATAGTGCAGATGCGGCCCGGTCGAACGCCCGGTGTTGCCGGACAGCGCGATGCGGTCGCCACGTTTCACTTTCTGACCCGGTTTCACCAGCATTTTGCGCAGGTGCATATAGCGCGTGGTGTAGGTACGGCCATGACGAATCGCAACGTAATAACCTGCGGCACCACTGCGTTTCGCTACAACCACTTCGCCATCACCGACCGAGAGCACCGGCGTGCCCTGCGGCATGGCGAAATCGACGCCACGGTGCGGTGCGACACGACCCGTTACCGGGTTCTGGCGACGCGGGTTAAAGTTGGACGACACACGGAACTGACGTGCGGTCGGGAAACGCAGGAAGCCTTTTGCGAGACCCGTACCGTTACGGTCGTAGAATTTGCCGTCTTCGGCGCGGATCGCGTAGTAATCTTTACCGGCGGAGCGCAGACGCACGCCCAGCAACTGGCTCTGTTCACGCTTGCCGTCCAGCATTTCACGGGACATCAATACGGAGAACTGATCGCCTTTTTTCAGTTTGCGGAAGTCCATCTGCCACTGCATGGCTTTGATCACTGCGCTCACTTCACCGCTGGTCAGGCCCGCTGCCCGCGCGCTGGCAACAAAGCTGCCACCCACGGTGCCGTTCAGGGTGCTGTTAACCCAGTCACCCTGCTGCATTTCGCTGCTCATGTTGAAACCGGTCGCGGTACGATCGTAGGTGCGGGTTTCGCGGCGGGACATTTCCCAGGTCAGACGCTGCAGATCGCCTTCAGCGGTGANGTTGCGCAACTCTTTATCGGCAGTCGCCAGTTGGGTGATATCACCCATGTCGATGCCATACTGATTCAGAATGCTGCTGAGCGTATCGCCGGTAGAGACCACATACTCATGTACCCCGGCTTCGCTGGCGATTTTATCGTCAAGCTCATCCTGCGGAATGGCTTCATCTTCCTGCGCGGACTGGTCGATAGGTTCACTGGCTTCAGGCAGCAGAGAACGAATTTCGTTTTTCTCAAGCTCAATGGTTCTGACAATCGGTGCGGATTCAGGATGGTAAACATAGGGTCGCCAGACGGCGACCGCTAAAGTAAGAACGGTCAGCGACCCCAGCATTACGCGGTGAGGTCGCGGCAAGTTATTAAATGCCAGGGCGACAGAGCGGGCTATCTGTTGCACGTATTCACTTCCTCATTAATCTCCCTTCAGGCAGCTCGCGTACTGATTCGCCAGTTGAGTAATAAACTGCGCGTAGCTCGTTTTACCCAACGTGATGTTTGTTCCAAGAGGGTCTAAGGTTCCCATGCGCACGGACGTCCCTCTGGCAACAGCTTCTACGACGGCTGGCCTGAACTGTGGCTCAGCAAAAACGCATGTCGCTTTCTGCTCAACCAACTGTGTTCTTATTTCATGTAAACGCTGTGCACCAGGCTGTATTTCCGGGTTGACGGTAAAGTGACCCAGCGGGGTCAGGCCGTAGTGTTTTTCGTAGTAGCCGTAGGCATCATGAAAAACGAAGTACCCTTTTCCTTTCAGCGGTGACAGCGCAGCAGTAACCTGTTTATCGGCCTGATTCAAATTTTCTTCAAAAGCCTTCAGGTTTTCGTCGAGCCGTGCCCGACTTTGCGGCATAAGTTCCACTAATTTATCATGGATTGCAACCGCTGAGAGGCGCGCTATCTCTGGCGAGAGCCAAAGATGCATGTTGTAATCGCCGTGATGGTGATGCTCGTCACTTTTTTCATCATGCCCGTGTTCATGTCCATGATCGTCATCGTCGTCGTCGGCACCTTTCATGAGCAACGGTTTCACACCATCGAGGTGCGCAATCGTTACCTTCTTGTTCGCCGCAATGCTTTGCGTTGACTTATCCATAAATGCTTCCATCTCCGGACCAATCCAGACCACTAAGTCTGCATTCTGTAAGCGTTTTACATCAGACGGCCGTAATGAATAATCATGCTCAGAGGCACCGTCAGGCAGTAACACCTGCGTCTCTGTAACCCCATCAGCGATGGCGGAGGCGATAAATCCAATGGGTTTAAGCGAAGCGACAACGGCAGCATTCGCCGGGAGCGCCGCGCCAGCCAACAACGCGGCGGAAATGCCAGCGCAAAGAAGCGTATTTTTATGTAACATAATGCGTCTACTGATCGTATTGTTTGTGGTAAATGTGATATTATAACATTCACATTCGAGTGCAACCCTTTTATTAAAATGACAAATCTTGTAACGCTGGACCACGTCGCGGTCACATTTGGTCAACGGCGCGTGCTATCTGATATTTCCCTGGCGCTGAAGCCGGGAAAAATTTTAACTCTCCTTGGCCCTAACGGTGCCGGGAAATCGACGCTGGTGCGCGTGGTGCTCGGGCTCGTTACGCCTGATGAGGGAGTGGTGACGCGGGAAGGTAAATTGCGCATCGGCTATGTGCCGCAAAAACTGCATCTTGATGCCACGCTGCCGCTGACCGTCAGCCGTTTTTTGCGCCTGCGTCCTGGTACGCGCAAAGCCGATATTCTCCCTGCCCTGAAGCGTGTGCAGGCAGGCCATCTTATTGATGCACCGATGCAAAAGCTCTCCGGGGGCGAAACGCAACGTGTGCTGCTGGCGCGCGCCCTGCTGAATCGACCGCAGTTGCTGGTGCTCGACGAACCCACGCAAGGGGTCGATGTCAACGGCCAGGTGGCGCTGTACGATCTTATCAATCAGCTGCGCCAGGAGCTGGATTGCGCAGTGCTGATGGTTTCCCATGATCTGCATCTGGTGATGGCGAAAACCGATGAGGTGCTGTGCCTCAACCAACACATCTGCTGTTCCGGAACGCCTGAAGTGGTCGCGCTGCATCCTGAGTTTATGTCCATGTTTGGCCCCCGTGGCGCTGAGCAACTGGGCTTCTACCGCCATCATCATAATCATCGTCATGACCTGCAAGGTCACATCGTTTTGCGTCGGGGAAATGGCCGTCCATGATTGAATTATTGTTCCCCGGCTGGCTGGCCGGAATTATGCTCGCCTGCGCGGCAGGTCCGCTTGGTTCTTTCGTCGTGTGGCGCCGCATGTCGTACTTTGGCGATACCCTCGCCCACGCCTCGTTGCTGGGTGTGGCGTTTGGATTGCTGCTGGATGTGAACCCCTTCTATGCGGTGATAGCCGTAACCCTGCTGCTGGCCGCCGGGCTGGTATGGCTGGAGCGCCGCCCGCAACTGGCGATTGATACCCTGCTGGGGATCATGGCACACAGCGCCCTGTCGCTGGGTCTGGTGGTGGTGAGCCTGATGGCCAACGTGCGGGTGGATTTGATGGCCTATCTGTTTGGCGATCTGCTGGCCGTCACCCCGGAAGATTTGATTTCTATCGCCCTGGGCGTGATCGTTGTGGTGGGTATTCTGCTGTGGCAGTGGCGCAATCTGCTGTCGATGACCATCAGCCCGGACCTGGCGTTTGTCGATGGCGTGAAGCTACAGCGCGTGAAGCTATTGCTGATGCTGGTCACGGCGCTGACCATTGGCGTGGCGATGAAGTTCGTCGGCGCGCTGATCATCACCTCGTTGCTGATTATTCCTGCGGCAACCGCGCGGCGTTTTGCCCGTACGCCAGAACAAATGGCCGCGGTGGCAGTGGGAGTGGGAATGATGGCAGTAACAGGTGGGTTAACCTTTTCGGCGTTCTATGACACGCCTGCGGGTCCATCGGTGGTGCTCTGCGCAGCGTTGCTGTTTATTTTCAGCATGCTGAAAAAACCTGCGCAGTAAAATATCTTTGCCCCGGCAGCGCATCGCGGACCGGGGCAATAACCGTCAGGGCATTTCAGGCGGCTTAATGCCGAAGTGATCCCACGCGCGCACCGTCGCCATGCGTCCACGCGGCGTGCGCTGTAAAAAGCCCTGCTGGATCAGATACGGCTCCAGCACATCCTCAATTGTTTCACGCTCTTCGCCGATGGCGGCGGCAAGGTTATCCAGCCCGACCGGCCCACCGAAGAATTTATCAATGACCGCCAGCAGCAGCTTGCGGTCCATGTAGTCAAACCCTTCGGCATCGACGTTCAGCATATCCAGCGCCTGAGAAGCAATCTCCAGCGAGATGGTGCCATCGTGACGCACTTCGGCGTAATCACGCACGCGGCGCAGCAGGCGGTTGGCGATACGGGGCGTACCGCGGGCACGGCGGGCCACTTCCAGCGCGCCTTCTTCGCTCATCTCCAGCCCCATATAGCGCGCGCTACGCCCGACGATGTGCTGCAAATCAGGCACCTGATAAAACTCGAGGCGCTGCACAATGCCGAAACGGTCACGCAGCGGCGAGGTCAGCGAGCCCGCGCGGGTGGTCGCGCCAATCAGCGTAAACGGCGGGAGATCGATTTTAATGGAGCGCGCCGCCGGCCCTTCGCCAATCATAATATCGAGCTGGTAATCTTCCATCGCCGGATAAAGCACCTCTTCCACCACCGGTGACAGGCGATGAATTTCGTCGATAAACAACACGTCGTGAGGTTCGAGGTTGGTGAGCATCGCCGCCAGATCGCCCGCCTTTTCCAGCACCGGACCTGAAGTGGTACGCAGATTAACGCCCATCTCGTTGGCGACAATATTCGCCAGGGTGGTTTTGCCCAGCCCCGGCGGGCCGAAAATCAGCAGATGATCGAGCGCGTCGCCGCGCAGTTTCGCCGCCTGGATGAAAATCTCCATCTGCGAGCGAACCTGTGGCTGGCCGATATACTCTTCAAGCAGCTTAGGGCGGATGGCGCGATCTACCACCTCTTCCTCGCTGGTACTGCCTGCTGTGACCAGGCGGTCTGCTTCAATCATCCTTTACCTCACAACGCGGCGCGGAGCGCTTCGCGGATCAGAGTTTCACTGTTGGCGTCCGGTCGGGCAATTTTGCTCACCATCCGGCTGGCTTCCTGAGGTTTATAGCCCAGCGCCACCAGCGCAGCAACCGCTTCCTGCTCTGCGTCGCCATCGGTAGCGCTGGCCGGTGACGTCAGTACCAGATCTGCTGCCGGGGTGAACAGGTCGCCATGCAGTCCTTTAAAGCGGTCTTTCATTTCAACAATCAGACGTTCGGCCGTTTTCTTACCGATGCCCGGCAGTTTCACCAGCGCCGCCGCTTCTTCACGTTCAACGGCGTTGACGAACTGCTGCGCCGACATACCAGAAAGAATGGCGAGTGCCAGTTTCGGGCCAACACCGTTGGTTTTGATCAGCTCACGAAACAGCGTGCGCTCTTGTTTGTTGTTAAACCCGTACAGCAGTTGCGCATCCTCGCGCACCACAAACTGGGTGAAGATCACCGCTTCTTTGCCGAGGTCAGGCAGTTCATAAAAACAGGTCATTGGCATATGGACTTCATAGCCCACGCCTCCCGCTTCGAGTAACACCAACGGGGGTTGTTTTTCGAGAATAATGCCTCTGAGTCTGCCTATCACATGACGCTCCTGCGTTAAGGATGAAGTGGATATAAAGAAACTGCTGCCATCATAAAAAAAGGCTGGATAGATATCCAGCCTGATTTGTCATTATCTTAACCGCCCTCGCGCCAGATTTAACCGCGTTTCACTCATTTGCATCGCGTTCTGACTGACGTGACAGTGGGTGATGGCGATGGCCAGCGCATCGGCGGCGTCGGCCTGCGGATTCGCGGGGAGTTTCAACAGGGTACGCACCATATGCTGCACCTGACTTTTCTCCGCGCCGCCCGTCCCGACGACCGTTTGCTTCACCTGACGGGCCGCATATTCGAACACCGGCAGATCCTGATTCACCGCCGCGACAATAGCCACCCCGCGCGCTTGCCCAAGCTTCAGCGCCGAGTCGGCATTTTTCGCCATGAACACCTGTTCGATAGCAAAAATATCAGGCTGAAACTGGGTGATGATCTCCGTCACGCCCGCGTAAATCAGCTTAAGCCGCGACGGTAAANATCCACTTTGGTGCGGATACAGCCGCTGCCAAGATAGGTTAACTGGCGGCCGACCTGGCGGATCACACCATAACCGGTGACGCGCGAACCCGGGTCGATACCGAGAATAATGGCCATCACGCGTCTCCGGTTAACGATTCAGGCTGCTCCATTACAGAGTAGCCGCGACCTCATCAGAGATCTCACCGTTGTGATAAACTTCCTGCACATCGTCGCAGTCTTCCAGCATATCGATGAGACGCAGCAGTTTCGGTGCAGTTTCCGCATCCATGTCCGCTTTGGTGGAGGGGATCATAGAGACTTCCGCGTTGTCCGCTTTCAGACCTGCGGCTTCCAGTGCATCACGCACGGTGCCCATCTCTTCCCACGCGGTGTATACGTCAATCGCGCCGTCATCAAAGGTGATAACGTCTTCTGCACCCGCTTCCAGCGCCGCTTCCATGATGGTGTCTTCGTCACCGGCTTCGAAAGAGATCACGCCTTTTTTGCTGAACAGATACGCGACGGAACCGTCAGTGCCAAGGTTGCCACCGCATTTGCTGAAAGCATGACGCACTTCTGCCACGGTACGGTTACGGTTATCGGACAGGCATTCCACCATCACCGCCGTGCCGCCTGGGCCGTAACCTTCATAAATGATGGTTTCCATGTTCGCGTCTTCGTCACCACCGACGCCACGCGCGATGGCGCGGTTCAGGGTGTCGCGCGTCATGTTGTTCGACAGCGCTTTATCGATAGCCGCACGCAGACGCGGGTTGGAACCGGCGTCGCCGCCGCCCAGACGCGCTGCCGTGACCAGCTCGCGAATGATTTTGGTAAAGATCTTACCGCGCTTGGCATCCTGTGCCGCTTTGCGGTGCTTGGTGTTGGCCCATTTGCTATGACCTGCCATAAAAATATCTCCAAATTTTCCTGCGCCTTTCAGCTTCCAGATGCGTTGGCTGTCACCGCCCACACCAGTCACTTACTTCAGTAAGCTGCTGGTGATGTCCGGTCTTGCCGCCTTCCTGGAAACTGAAATTCTGGGAAANNGGGCGCCAGCGCCTGCCGCATCGACCCAGCGGTAAGCCAGATGCTCGCTAAACACGATTGACCGTTCGTGAGGCAACGCAAGACAGAACCACGATTCCGTATTGCGCTCTATGCCCGGCGCATAGCGATGACGTAAATGTGAAAAAATCTCGAACTCCACCGTGCGCTGACAGTCAATTAAGGCCAGTTGCTCAGACGCCACATCAATGGCGACCTCTTCCTTTACTTCACGCGCGGCGGCCTGCGACGCGGTTTCCCCCTCTTCCAGACTGCCGGTAACCGACTGCCAGAATTCGGGATCGTCGCGCCGCTGTAGCATCAGCACCCGTTTCGTATCCTGCGCGTAGATAACAACAAGAATAGAAACGGGACGCTTGTATGCCATATCAGTTGTTCTCTGCCTTTTTAATCACTTCAATGCCCAATTCGGCCAGCGCCGTCGGGTTGGCGAAGCTCGGCGCTTCGGTCATCAGACACGCCGCCGCGGTCGTTTTCGGGAACGCGATAACGTCACGGATGTTGTCGGTGCCGGTCAGCAGCATGGTCAGACGGTCAAGACCGAACGCCAGACCCGCGTGCGGCGGCGTACCAAACTTGAGCGCATCCAGCAGGAAGCCAAACTTCTCACGCTGTTCCTGCTCATTGATACCGAGAATGCCAAACACAGTTTGCTGCATTTCACCGTTATAAATACGTACGGAACCGCCGCCCACTTCGTAGCCGTTGATCACCATATCGTACGCGTTCGCCACCGCATCTTCCGGCGCGGCTTTCAGCTCTGCGGCGGTCATGTCTTTCGGAGAAGTGAACGGGTGGTGCATCGCAGTCAGGCCACCTTCGCCGTCGTCTTCGAACATCGGGAAATCGATGACCCACAGCGGCGCCCATTTGCTTTCGTCCGTCAGCCCCAGGTCTTTACCCAGTTTCAGACGCAGCGCGCCCAGCGCATCGGCGACCACTTTTTTGTTGTCCGCGCCGAAGAAAATCATGTCGCCGTCCTGCGCGCCGGTACGCGCGAGAATGGTTTCCACAATTTCAGCGTTGAGGAATTTCGCCACCGGGCTGTTGATCCCGTCCAGACCTTTCACACGCTCGTTGACTTTAATATAGGCCAGCCCTTTCGCGCCGTAGATCTTAATGAAGTTGCCGTAGTCGTCAATCTGCTTACGGCTTAAGCTGGCACCGCCCGGTACGCGCAGCGCGGCAACACGGCCTTTGGCGTCGTTCGCCGGACCGGCAAACACGGCGAAATCGACGTTTTTCAGCAGATCGGCAACGTCCACCAGCTCCATCGGGTTACGCAGATCCGGTTTATCGGAACCGTAACGACGCTCGGCTTCGGCAAAGGTCATCACCGGGAATGTGCCCAGGTCTACCCCTTTGATTTCCAGCCACAGCTGATGGATCAGCGCTTCCATCACTTCGCGCACCTGCGGTGCGGTCATGAAAGACGTTTCCACATCAATCTGGGTAAATTCTGGCTGACGGTCAGCACGCAGGTCTTCGTCGCGGAAGCATTTTACGATCTGATAGTAGCGGTCAAAACCGGACATCATCAGCAGCTGTTTGAACAACTGAGGCGACTGCGGCAGCGCGTAGAATTTGCCTTTATGCACACGCGAAGGCACCAGGTAGTCGCGCGCGCCTTCCGGCGTGGCTTTGGTCAGCATCGGGGTTTCGATATCGAGGAAACCGTGGTCGTCCATAAAGCGGCGCACGAAGCTGGTGATTTTGGCGCGCGTTTTCAGGCGCTGGGCCATTTCCGGGCGACGCAGATCCAGGTAGCGGTATTTCAGACGCGCTTCTTCGGTGTTGATCTGGTTAGAGTCCAGCGGCAGCGGCTCGGAACGGTTGATGATGGTGAGTTCACTGGCAAATACTTCGACTTCACCGGTCGCCATATCGCGGTTGATGTTTTTCCCGTCACGGGCACGGACGGTACCGGTGATCTGGATGCAGAACTCGTTACGCAGTTCGGACGCTCGCTTAAATACCTCTTCGCGATCCGGATCGAAGAACACCTGAACGATGCCTTCGCGGTCACGCATATCGATAAAGACAAGGCTTCCGAGATCACGACGGCGGTTGACCCAACCACACAGCGTCACCTGCTGCCCAACGTGGGACTGACGCAGCTGTCCGCAATATTCTGTACGCATGAGAGTTCCCTTAACTTAGCCGCAGGCCGATTGTCGCCTGCCTCGCAGGCACTACTGTCGCAGCTTTAGCTGAATGTCACAACTGGATGAAAAAAGGGGGCTATTATACTGGAAATTCTGGCGCACGATAAGTGCATCACGCACCAGACGCGCGTTTGCTGTACGCTTGTTGCGCGTTCTCACAAAAATTAACAAAATTTGTTGCGCTGACCACCTGCCTCTCAGCGTAAGGTTAAGCCTCAAAATTTTGATGTAATGGGGATAACAATGTTGAAACTAAACGCAAAAACCACCGCGCTGGTGGTGATAGATCTCCAGGAAGGTATTCTGCCTCATGCGGGTGGCCCGCATTCTGCGAATGATGTGGTCACCAAAGCGGCAACGCTTGCAGCGAAATGCCGTCAACAGGGATCACCGGTGGTGCTGGTTGCGCGAAACCAGCCGGTGGACGCCCCTGCGCCCGCTCGCGCGTTGCCGGACAACTGGTGGGTTTACCCACCAGCGCTGGGCAAACAGGACAGCGACATTGAAGTCACCAAACACCAGTGGGGCGCGTTTTACGGCACCGATCTGGAATTGCAGCTGCGCCGTCGCGGCATCGATACCCTTATTCTCTGCGGGATTTCGACCAGCGTTGGCGTGGAATCGACGGCGCGTAACGCCTGGGAACTGGGCTTCGCGCTGGTCATCGCCGAAGACGCCTGCAGCGCCGCATCGGCGGAACAGCATCAGAACAGCGTGACCCACACTTTCCCGCGTATTGCCCGCGTTCGCAGCACAGAGGAGATCCTCGCGGCGTTATGATTTACGTTGGCCTGCNNTGCCGCAATGGTCGCACCCGAAATGGGTGCGGCTCGGCATCACCAGTCTGGAAGAGTACGCCCGCCACTTTAACTGCGTGGAGGGCAACACCACGCTGTACGCGCTGCCGAAAGCGGAGATTGTCGCGCGCTGGCATGAGCAAACCACGGATGATTTTCGCTTCTGCTTTAAATTCCCGGCGACCATTTCCCACCAGGCCTCGCTGCGTCATTTTTTGCCCGCCTGTCGCCGCTGGCGGCCCGTATCGGCCAGTACTGGCTGCAGTTGCCTGCCACCTTTGGCCCGACCGATCTCCCTGCCCTGTGGCATTTCCTCGACACGCTGCCGAAAATCTTCACCTACGGCGTGGAAGTTCGTCACCCGCTCTTTTTCACCAAAGGTGACGCGGAAACAGCGCTGAATCGCGGGCTTCATCAGCGCGGCGTGAATCGGGTGATTCTCGACAGTCGCCCGGTGCACAGCGCTGTGCCGCACAGCGAAACCATCATCGAGGCGCAGCGCAAAAAACCGAAGGTACCGGTGCATGCCGTCGTCACCGCGCAACACCCGATGGTGCGTTTCATCGGCAGCGATGACATGGCACAAAATCGCGAACTCTTCGCCGTATGGCTGAAAACGCTGCCGCAGTGGGTCAACAGCACCACGCCTTATCTTTTTCTGCATACGCCGGACATCGCCCAGGCGCCGGAACTGGTCGATACGCTGTGGGCCGATCTCCGTTCCGCCCTGCCCGATGTTGGCGCCGCCCCCGCGATCCCGCAGCAATCTTCGTTATTCTGATATATGATATGGACAGCCATCTGTGGGTATTAAAAGGAAGTTTGTATGGTAAGCGCGCTGTATGCCGTGCTGGGTGCGTTGCTGTTAATTAAGTTTTCGTTTGATGTGGTTCGCCTGCGTTTTCAGTACCGGGTTTCGTATGGTGACGGCGGCTTTAGCGAGCTGCAGAGCGCCATTCGCATTCACGGTAATGCGGTGGAATACATCCCTGTCGGCCTTATTCTGCTGCTGTTTATGGAGATGAACGGTGCTGAAACCTGGATGGTGCACATCTGCGGGCTGTTACTGATCGCCGGACGCCTGATGCATTATTATGGCTATCACCACCGGCTGATCCGCTGGCGTCGTTCCGGCATGAGCGCCACCTGGTGCGCGTTGCTGCTGGCGGTGCTGGCTAACCTCTGGTATATGCCGTGGGAGTTGGTTTTCTCCTTACGTTAGCGCACAATACGCCGTTTTTGATTTTTCGGATTACACGTTATGTCCAACCGCGATACGCTTTTTTCTGCGCCGATTGCCAGTCTGGGCGACTGGACCTTCGACGAACGGGTCGCTGAAGTCTTCCCTGATATGATCCAGCGCTCCGTGCCGGGTTATTCCAATATTATTTCGATGATCGGCATGCTGGCCGAGCGCTTCGTGCAGCCGGACACCCAGGTTTACGATCTGGGCTGCTCGCTGGGTGCCGCCACGCTGTCGGTGCGCCGCAACATCGCGCATTCCGGCTGTAAAATTATCGCGGTCGATAACTCCCCGGCGATGGTGGAACGCTGTCGCCGTCATATCGACGCCTACAAAGCGCCGACGCCGGTGGCGGTGATTGAAGGCGATATCCGCGATATCACCATCGAAAACGCGTCTATGGTGGTGCTGAACTTTACGCTGCAGTTCCTGGAGCCTGCTGAACGTCAGACGTTGCTGGAAAAAATCTATCGCGGGCTGAATCCTGGCGGCGCGCTGGTGCTGTCGGAAAAATTCAGTTTTGAAGACAGTACCGTCGGCGAGCTGCTGTTCAACATGCATCATGACTTCAAGCGCGCCAACGGCTACAGCGAGCTGGAGATCAGTCAGAAGCGCAGCATGCTGGAAAACGTGATGCTCACCGATTCGGTGGAAACCCACAAATCGCGTCTGCATAACGCCGGGTTCGAACACAGCGAACTGTGGTTCCAGTGCTTTAACTTTGGCTCGCTGGTGGCGCTGAAAGCCGGGGACGCGGCATGATCGAGTTCGGCAACTTTTATCAGCGCATCGCGAAAAGCCCCCTTTCCCACTGGCTGGAAACCCTGCCCGCGCAAATTGGCGAGTGGCAGCGTGCGTCGTTGCACGGTCAGTTCAAACAGTGGACCAACGCGGTGGAATTTCTGCCGGACATGAAACCCTATAAGCTCGATCTGCTGCACAGCGTGACGGCGGAGAGCGAAACGCCGCTCAGCGAAGGTCAGCAGTTACGCATCGAAAAACTGTTGCAGAACCTGATGCCGTGGCGCAAAGGGCCGTTTTCGCTCTATGGCGTGAATATCGATACCGAATGGCGTTCGGACTGGAAATGGCAGCGCGTATTGCCGCACCTTTCCGATCTCAGTGGCCGCACGATCCTCGACGTCGGCTGCGGCAGCGGTTATCACCTGTGGCGGATGATTGGTGCGGGTGCGCATCTGGCTGTAGGTATCGACCCGACGCAGCTGTTCCTGTGTCAGTTTGAAGCAGTACGTAAACTGCTCGGCAACGATCAGCGCGCGCACCTGCTGCCGCTGGGCATCGAGCAACTGCCAGCGCTGAACGCCTTTGATACCGTCTTTTCGATGGGCGTGCTCTATCANACTTTATCCCTTCTGCCCCGGCGCTGAAAAAGTGGCTGGAGAAATGCGGATTTGTTGATGTTCGCATCGTGGATATGTGCGTCACCACCACCGAAGAGCAGCGCAAAACCGCGTGGATGACCACCGAATCCTTAGCCGATTTCCTTGATCCGAACGACAGTTCAAAAACCGTCGAAGGTTATCCCGCCCCGCTTCGCGCGGTGTTGATTGCGAAAAAACCATAAGCGCAGAACCCAACCGTCGGCGGCGACGTCAGTTTGTTCACGGCAAGCGCGCAGACCCCGGAGCGTACATGAAGTACGTGAGGACGCCGAGCACTTCCCGGGGACAAAATGACGAGTGAGCCAGGTTGGATGACGGAGAAAAAAAGGCCCCTGTTTAATTGGCAGGGGCCTGGTACAAGCAAGCATCATATTGGGCGACATGATGCGCGGTAAAAATCGTTTATTCCGTGTCGTAGCGGGCGACAATCGCTTTCATATCCGCCACGGTATCGCCATTGACGGCAAAGCGAGAGTATTCATCGGCATTGGGGTCAGTGGACATCGAAAGGCCTGGGTTACGGTAGCGCATCACCGACGGAACCCAGTGTCCGGCGGAGCTGTGTACCTCTTTCACGCCTGCGTCCAGAAATAACTCAAGGTTACTCGCCCGCACGCCAGCACCCGCCATAATGATTGGAGCATCATCATGGGCAATTAGTTCCCGAATTAATTCGAGACCTTTTTCGGCTGATGATTGCTGGCCGGATGTCAGAATGCGCGCAACGCCTAATTCTTTCAGATTTTCAAAGGATTGCTTCGGATTCGAGCACATATCAAACGCCCGATGAAAAGTGACTGCCATTTTTCCCGCAGCCGCCATAATGTCACGCATGCGCGGCATATCGACATTACCGTGGGCATCCAGCACGCCCGTTACAAGGCCCGGATAACCCAGTTCGCGCACCGTGCGGATATCTGCCAGCATCGCCGCGAACTCGCCGTCGGTGTAGCAGAAATCACCCCCGCGCGGACGGATAATCGGATGCACCGGGATCGTCACCTTCTGACGAACCGTTTTCAGCACGCCATACGAAGGGGTTAACCCGCCCTCCTGCGGAGCCGCGCAAAGTTCAATGCGATCCGCCCCCTTTTGCTGCGCCGTTACCGCACATTCCATGCTGTAGCAACAAATCTCCAGCAACGCCATGGTCATCTCCTTTTTACTCGTGCAGAGCACATAAAGCGCATCATCTTGCCACGCTTGCGCCAGGCGGACGTCGCGTTACTTCACATTGTGGTTACATCTGTTGCTCACTGGCGACAATCTGCTCTATGGACCACGGATGAAACTTAATGGTCACGTTGCCATCGGTCACCGCCAGCGTCGGGTTGGGCAGGCGTTCGTGCTCCCCTTTCGGCGAGCTGGTTTTTACCACGATCCCCGGCTGGCTGAGCCCTTCATCGGCGAGCAGCGCCAGCGCGCGGGCGTTCAGCGTCTCCGGCTCGCCCGGCAGGACGATTTCGATATGCTCCCAGCCTTCATGCGGGTAGCGTTTTTCGCCCGGCCACGGCAGTTCCACCACCTCAAACCGCCAGTGCGCGACGCAAACCGGTGCAGCCAGTTTGAACAGGCAAATGGGGCGACCGTTGATGATATTTTCAGACAGCAGCGTGCCGCACTGCTCCAGCCCCTTCCGCCAGCGTTCCGCCGTGGCGTTCTGGTGACAGCGCAGGGAAATGTGATCGGCATCAAGCGGTGCGATATCCAGCCCAAGCCGGGTGGAAAGTTCTGTTAACGCCTGAGTGAAACGGGGTAAATCTGCGGAAATATCATGCAGTTCCTCAATGCTCTGCCATTCGGTCATTTTCGTCTCTGTCATTGTTCGGGAAAGCGCTAATTTACCAGGTTACTGCGGGTGAACCAACCGCTGAATGTCGTGACCGGCAAGTGAATGGTTATTCGTTAATCGTGCAGTGAATTTCCGGCCGCGCTGAGCCCTGCTCAGTGCTGACGGCACAGGTCAAATGCAGTATACTCCCGCCTTAATTTATCCATATCCCGGCGCGGCTCGTCTCAGGGTTTAGCGCGACAAACGTAAGGTATTCNNGGGGCCCCCCTGCCGATTGCGAACCGCAGGTTCGTCAGTCAGCAAAAGTACAGTTTGGCGACTATCAGGCCAATGGCGTGATGGCAGTTGCGAAAAAACTGGGCATGGCGCCGCGACAACTGGCAGAGCAGGTCCTCACCCATCTCGCCCTGGACGGCATCGCCAGCAAAGTGGAAATCGCTGGCCCGGGCTTTATCAATATTTTTCTCGATCCGGCGTTTCTGGCAACGCACGTCAACGAAGCGCTGAAATCTGACCGTCTTGGCGTAACAACGCCTGAGCCGCAGACTATTGTCATCGACTACTCTGCGCCGAACGTGGCGAAAGAGATGCACGTGGGTCATCTGCGCTCAACCATCATCGGTGATGCGTCCGTGCGTACCCAGGAATTCCTCGGTCACAAGGTGATCCGCGCAAACCACGTTGGCGACTGGGGCACCCAGTTCGGCATGCTGATTGCGTTCCTCGAAAAACAGCAGCAGGAAAACGCGGGCGAAATGGCGCTGTCGGATCTCGAAGAGTTTTACCGCGCTGCCAAAAAACACTACGACGAAGACGAAGCCTTCGCTGAACGCGCGCGCGGCTATGTGGTGAAGCTGCAGGGCGGCGACGAATACTGCCGTGAGATGTGGCGCAAGCTGGTCGACATCACCATGTCGCAAAACCAGATCACCTATCAGCGCCTGAACGTCACCCTGACGCGCGACGACGTGATGGGCGAGAGTCTGTATAACCCGATGCTGCCGGGTATCGTGGCGGATCTGAAAGCCAAAGGTCTGGCAGTAGAAAGCGAAGGCGCAACGGTTGTGTTCCTTGATGAATACAAAAACAAGGAAGGCGAACCAATGGGCGTCATCATCCAGAAAAAGGATGGCGGCTACCTCTACACCACCACCGACATCGCCTGCGCAAAATACCGTTATGAAACGCTGCATGCCGATCGCGTGCTCTATTACATCGACTCCCGCCAGCACCAGCACCTGATGCAGGCGTGGACTATCGTGCGCAAAGCCGGTTACGTGCCGGATTCCGTACCGCTGGAACATCACATGTTCGGCATGATGCTGGGCAAAGACGGCAAGCCGTTCAAAACCCGCGCGGGCGGTACTGTGAAGCTCGCCGATCTGCTGGACGAAGCGCTGGAGCGCGCCCGTCGTCTGGTGGCGGAGAAGAACCCGGATATGCCTGCTGACGAGCTGGAAAAACTGGCTAATGCGGTGGGTATCGGCGCGGTGAAATACGCCGACCTGTCGAAAAACCGTACCACCGATTACATCTTCGACTGGGACAACATGCTGGCGTTTGAAGGCAACACTGCGCCGTACATGCAATATGCCTACACCCGCGTGCTGTCGGTGTTCCGCAAAGCGGATATCGAAGAGCATGCGCTGCTGAACGCCGCGGTGTTCATTAATGAAGATCGTGAAGCCCAACTGGCGGCGCGTCTGCTGCAGTTCGAAGAGACACTGAACGTGGTGGCGCGTGAAGGTACGCCGCACGTGATGTGCTCATACCTGTACGATCTGGCCGGTCTGTTCTCCGGTTTCTACGAGCACTGCCCGATCCTCAGCGCTGAAAGCGAGGAGATCCGCAACAGCCGCCTGAAGCTGGCGCTGCTGACGGCGAAAACCCTCAAGCTCGGCCTGGATACGCTCGGTATCGAAACAGTTGAACGCATGTAAGTGACAAAAAACCCGGCAGCCGCCGGGTTTCTTATTCTCAGAAATACTTCCGCAAATACTCCGTCAGACACAAAATCGCCATCGCCTGGCCGTAAGGCATCGAGGTCAGTGGGATCTGGCGATAAAAATCCAGATCGCTGCCCATCCCGGTACCGAACGACGTCTGCATCAACTCTCCTTCCGGGGAGATGTTGCGCACAATGCCTCGCACCGCGTTCTCTGCCACTTCTGCATATTCCGCCGACACGTAGCGTTTTCGTACCGCCTTGAGAATGCCGTAGGCAAACCCCGCTGTCGCCGAGGCTTCGAGGTACGAATCCGGATCGTCGAGCAACGTATGCCACAGCCCGCTGTTGTGCTGACAGGCCGCCAGCGCCGCAATTTGCGCGTTCAGCACCTGCACCAGATAACGGCGCACCGCGCTGTGTTCCGGCAAATCCACCAGCTCGAGGAAATCCGGAATAACGATGGTCAGCCAGCTGTTGCCCCTCGCCCAGCGTGCGCGGGCAAAGTTATGTTTACCGTCGTAATTCCAGCCGTGAAACCAGAGCCCGCTTTCCCTGTCCATCAGGTTCTGCACGTGCAGCAGGAACTGATACACCGCCTCTTCAACATAATCCGGGCGGTTCAGCAGCTTGCCAATTTTCGCCAGCGGCAGAACGGTCATCATCAGCGTGTCGTCCCACATTTGCTGATGATTTTCTTCGGCGAGCGTGATGTGCTGCATGCCGCCGAAATCGGTGCGCGGCATCTCGTACATCGCCCATTCCGCCCAGCTTTCCAGCCACGGCAGGAACGCCGGATTGCGCGTCTCTTCATAGCGATACGCAAGGGTCAAAAATGGCGCCATGGTATTGACGTTTTTAGTGGTTGCGCCTTCGGCAAAACGGTCGGCAAACCAGCTGTCGATGATGCCGCGCATCTGCACATCGCCGGTCTGCTGGTAATACTGGTAGATCCCATACAGCCCGACACCGTGCGTCCACTCCCAGCCCGCCCAGCCTTTGGTATCTATCACACGCCCGTCATCCAGTCGCAGTAAAAACGCGCCGGTTTCATCTTTAATGTTGACCAGATTGTGCGTCACCTTCTCGATCAGCGCTTTCAGCTCATCGCGGGCAATGAAATGCGTCGGCTGACGCAGCAATGGGCTCTGTTTGACAGGCCAGACCTTCATAGTAATTACCTCAGTTATACGACGAATTCAGTGGCTCCACCTGGCCGAGCGGCGGCGCGGCCGGTTTTTTCCGGTTCAGATAGCCAATATTGTTATTGCCCCACAGACAGTCAAACGGCATGCCCGCCAGCATTTCAACCGTGGCGCGCGCCTGCGGCGTGACGTTTTCCGGTATCGCCCGCCCGGACAGGCGCATCTTCGCCGTCTCGTCGCGCAGTACGCTGTGGGTCTGCAGATTCAGTCTGAAACGCAGGGAAACCAGAAAACCGCAGAGCAACACCGCGAGGGTGCCGACGCTCAGGATCAGCAGAATGGTGTGGCTTACCTCCGCGGGCTGTGTTTTCTGTCCGCTGACGAAACCGGACACCTGCATGATGATCCCCACCNCCTGCGATGCTTTACGGGTCAGAGTCATAATGCCGGCGAAAATCCCTTCGCGGCGCTGGCCGGTGATCACCTCATCGACGTCCGCAATGTAGGTATAGGTATTCCACGGCACATAGTTGATACCGCCACGCCCCAGCCCGGCAACCGCCGACACCAGCAACAGCAGCGAGTAGATATCGCTCATTCCGGCATAATAAAGCGCCGCATAAGAAAGCGATGCCAGACCAAACAGCACCACCACCATGCGGTAGGACGGCGCAGGCCCGAAACGAATACAGAGCGGGATCATGCCGATCACCGCGAGGAACTGGAAGATAGCCATGGTGCCGAGCAGGTTCGAGGCGACGGACGCCTCCTGCATCAGGACAAACACCACGTAGTAGGTGAACACCGCGTTAAACACGTCCTGGGCGATATACCCGCCGAGATACATGCCGAGGTGCTGGCGAAAAATACGGATGCGCAGCGTTGAAGACAACTCAATGATCAACCGGTTCAGACTCTGCGCCAGCGTCAGGGTTTTCTTCTCTTCATCAGCCCGTATCGCAGCCTCGGTCCATTCTTCGCGCGGGCGTTCCCAGGTGAAGAACCAGACAAACATCAGCATCAGCGCACAGAGTACGGAAAACACCAGGCTGGCATAGAAGAAGGAGATGGCATTGTCTTTGCCGAGCAGCGTCAGCAGTACGCCGGGCAGGAAAGAGGCCAGAATCGCCGACATCTGCGCCATGGAGATCCGCGCGCCGGAGAATTTCGTTTTCTGTTTAAAGTCATCGGTCATTTCTGGCACTAAGGTTTCATAAGGCACCAGAATCATGGTGTAAACGACATCAAACAGCAGATACGTCAGTAAGTAGTACCAGAACCCCATTTCGCCGACCCACATCAGCGAATAGCTGAAAACGCAGGGAATGCCGAGCAGAATAAAGAATTTACGCCGTCCGAAGCGTTTGCCGAGCCAGGTCGAGCCAAAGTTATCTGTCAGGAAGCCCATCAGCGGGCTGACCACTGCATCCAGAACCCGGGCGGTTGCAAAAATAAACGTCGCCTCAATGGGCGAAAGACCGCAAAAGGTGGTGTAGAAATAGAGCAGCCATGCGGCGGTAAGCGCGGTGGTGCCTGCGCCAAGGAAGTCGCCCGATCCGTAGGCGAGATAATTCGCTAAACCGATTTTTCGTGTTTTCATTGCCGTAAACCCTGTTTCTTAGTGGCGATCCTCCGGCAATCCGGCGGTCCTTAGGGGCACTTACACGGCTACAGTAAAAGCATGGGCAACGGGAAACCTTTCTGATTTTGCCACGACGCGCTCTGGAGTGGCAGAAATGCAAAGAGTGGGATTACATGCGTCACTGATTTATAAAACAGCGTTTCTGTTACATCAAAAGAAAGGACCAGAAATGAGATCGCGTCGGCAGATGAGTCTGCCGAACGGTGAGAAAAGCGGCGATTAGCGGTAGTTGACGATGACTTTATTGCTGCGCACATTTAGCGCCGGNAGGAGGCTGATTGTCCACGCCAGGTGAGCGTAATCCCAATGCTGCTGGCCTGCCACGATCCCTCTCCCGCCTGTACACACAGCGGGAGTAACAGCAATGCGAAGAGTTTACGCATTATTTCCCTCCAATGGTGGCGGTCATACGGATGTTACGATTGTCAGACAATTCGAGGTTGGACAGCACCACCAGTTGCGGCAGGTTGCGGCGCAGGAAACGCGCCAGCAACGGACGCAGCGCGTGGTTCACCAGCAACACGGGCGGCGCGCCCAGCATTTCCTGACGCGTTAACGCGTCGGACGTTTGTGCCAGCAGGCGATCCGCCAGCCCCGGCTCCAGACCGCCGCCGCCCTGCAATGCCTGCAGCAGCAGACGTTCCAGCGCGGTATCCAGGCCGATAACCTGCACTTCGTCATTGCCCGGGAACCATTGCTGGGTGATGGCGCGGCCCAGCGCCACGCGCACCACAGACGTCAGCTCATGCGGATCAGTCTGGATTGGCGCATGTTCAGCCAGCGTTTCCAGAATCGAGCGCATATCGCGAATCGGTACTTTCTCATCAAGCAGGTTCTGCAGCACTTTATGCAGCGTGGTCAGGGTGATGACACCCGGCACCAGATCTTCGGTCAACTTCGGCATCTCCTGCGCCACGCGATCCAGCAGTTGCTGTGCCTCCTGGCGGCCAAACAGTTCGGCGGAGTGCTGACTGATCAGATGGTTAAGGTGCGTTGCCACCACGGTACTGGATTCCACCACCGTATAACCCTGAATTTGTGCCTGTTCTTTCAGCGCGCTTTCAATCCAGATAGCTGCCAGCCCGAACGCCGGATCGACCGTCGGTTCGCCCGGTAGTGTGCCCGCGGCGGTGCCCGGGTTAATTGCCAGCCAGCGACCCGGATAGGCGTCACCACTGCCAATTTCCACCCCTTTCATCAGAATACGGTAGCGCGCCGGGGGAAGATCCATGTTGTCACGAATGTGCACCACGGGCGGCAGAAACCCCATCTCCTGAGCAAATTTCTTACNNCCAGCCGATAGCCCACTTCCATACCGAGCGTATCTTCCAGTTGCACGTCTTTCCACGATGCCTCGACCGCCTGACCGTTTTCCGGCATCGCCACCGGCTGCGGCTGTGTTGGCGCGACCTGTTCGCGGCCACGAAGCCACCAGGCAAGACCGAGCAGTGCGGCGGTGAATAACAGGAAAACAAAGTTTGGCATCCCCGGCACCAGACCGAGCAGCCCGAGAACACTGGCGCTGAGCAACATCACGCGTGGGTTGTTGAACAGCTGCCCCACCATCTGCTCGCCGACATCCTGTTCGGTGCTGACGCGGGTCACGATAACCCCCGCCGCTGTCGAGATGACCAGCGCCGGGATCTGCGCAACGAGGCCATCACCGATGGTCAACAGCGTGTAGGATTCTGCCGCTTTCGCCAGCGGCAGTCCGTGCTGCAGAACGCCCACCAGCAGGCCGCCGAGGACGTTGATCACCATGATCAGGATCCCGGCAATCGCATCTCCGCGCACGAATTTACTCGCACCGTCCATGGAGCCGTAGAAGTCTGCTTCCTGGGTAACGTCTGAACGACGTTTTTTCGCCTCATCTTCGCCAATCAGACCGGCATTCAGGTCGGCGTCGATCGCCATCTGTTTGCCTGGCATCCCGTCGAGAACAAAGCGCGCGCCCACTTCCGCGATACGCCCGGCACCTTTGGTGATAACCATAAAGTTGATGATGACGAGAATGACAAACACCACGATACCGATGGCGAAATTACCACCGACCAGGAAGTGGCCGAAGGCTTCCACCACCCTGCCCGCTGCCGCTGCCCCGGTGTGACCGTCCATCAGAATGATACGGGTCGACGCCACGTTCAGCGACAGGCGCAGTAAGGTGGTGAACAGCAGAATGGTCGGGAACGCGGCAAATTCCAGGGTCCGCTGAGTGAACATCGCCACCAGCAGCACCATGATCGACAGCGCAATGTTGAAGGTAAACAGCAGATCAAGGACGAATGCTGGCAGCGGCAGCACCATCATTGACAGGATCAGCAGAATTAACACCGGTCCGGCAAGAACCTGCCATTGCGTCGATTTCAGATTTGCGGGCAGACGCAGCATTGCGACCAGATTAGCCATCAGTTTCCTTCTCATTCAAAAAATCCAGTGCGGCAGGCACCGGCAGGTTTTCAGGTTTTTTCGGGGCGGTTCCGCCAGCCAGACGCCAGCGTTTCAGTTGCCATACCCAGGCCAGCACTTCTGCCACGGCGGCGTACAGCTGACCCGGAATTTGTTGCCCTATCTCAGCATGACGAAACAGCGCACGCGCCAGCGGCGGCGCTTCCAGCACCGGAATACGGTTTTCGCTGCCAATCTCACGAATGCGCAACGCAATAAGCCCGGCTCCTTTCGCCAGCACTTTCGGCGCACTCATTTTGTTTTCGTCGTACTGTAACGCGACCGCGTAATGCGTCGGGTTGGTGACGATGACATCGGCTTTCGGCACATCCGCCATCATGCGACGACGCGCCACCGCACGCTGCATCTGACGAATACGACTCTTCACATGCGGGTCGCCTTCGTTTTGCTTAAATTCATCGCGGATATCCTGGCGCGACATGCGTAGCTTTTTCGTGTGGCTGTAGATCTGCCAGAAAACGTCGAAGCCCACCATCGGGACAATCCCCAACGCCACCAGCAGCGTGCACAGCCCGACCAGATTCAGCGCATGTCCCATCGCGTTCATAGGCGATTCGCTAACCAGTCGCATCATGTCCGGCCAGTTCGTCCACAGGTACAACCCCGTAACGCTGCCGACTAACAGCGACTTGAGGATGGCCTTCAGCAATTCCGCGAAGGTTTGCGCGGAAAACATCCGCTTGATGCCCGGCAGCGGGTTTAACTTATCGAGCTTCAGCGACAGGGATTTGGGACTGAACACAATGCCGCCCAGCAGCATCGGCGCGATAATCGCCACCACTACCACCCCAACAATCAGCGGCAGCATCGCCAGCATGGCTTGCTTAATCAGCGAGATAATTTGCCCGAGGATCAGGTTAGGGTCGTTAACGATGCTGTGATCGAAGTGCAAACCCGATGACAACAGCGCCGCCAGCCGACGCGCCAGCGACTCGCCACCGATCCAGATGACGCAAACTCCCACCAGCAAAATCAACATTGAGGTCAGTTCGCGGGATCGGGGTATCTGCCCCTCTTCACGGGCTTTTTCCAGCCGTTGGGGTGTGGGGGCCTCTGTTTTGTCGTCGCTACTGTCTTCTGCCACGCCAGCGTTCCGCGCTACTATCCATGGTGCTCATGATGCCAGAGCCGGGATGTGCCAATGGCCGGAAAAGAGGTCAGAAACGGGTTTTATGCGCGGTATTGCCAGGGGAAAATGGAATAACACAGAACCGACGTTGCGATCGATACGCCGCCGCAGAGCATAAACAGAATGATATTCGGCAAAGACTGATCATTTCATTTTATATATTTAAATAAATTAATAAACCACAGATATATATTTAGCGAAAATTAAAAACAATCATCACGCATTGTCCATTTTTATCCTCACCCGTACTTTTATTTAGACCTCATTTGTGTATACTCGCCAAAAGTTAACAACACTCTATTAATTAATAGCTCTTGAATACAGGAGCGTGATTTATTCCGGAGCAATCGAATGACTTTTAAAAAATACATCCCTGCGGTATTCACCGTTGCGCTATCAATACCCGTCTATGCCGATGAAATGAATGCGGGTACCGTTCATTTCACAGGAGAGATTATCGAACCAAGCTGTGTTATTGATGGAAATGATGGAACCGATAATAACGTTCCTCTCGGTACCTACCCAACGACCCTGTTTGCTAACCCGGGTGATGAGTCCTCCCTTGTTCCTTTTACCATTGAGCTAAAAGATTGCCCGCTTCAGACGGACGGGCTAACCAGTATCCAGCTCACCTTTGAAGGCACAACGGTGGCCTCCAGTAATGCAGATTTACTGGCTGTCAGCGCCCTCACCACGGCAGGAAATACGGCAGCGACCAATATTGGCGTTGCCGTCAGCACGTTCAACAGAACCGATACGTTATTGAAAATGGATGGCTCAGAGGGGCAGGTTGCGCTTGATCTCCCCACCGTCGACGGTAACGCCATTCGTCAGCAATTTGTTGCTCGCTACCGCGCTTTCGCGACACCGGTAACGGCGGGGCCGGCGGATGCCGATATGACCGTGAATATTCTCTATCGCTGACACGCATTAATTATTGCTACATACGTTATTTAATAAACATTAAAACATGATCTGTCTCATCGCAGATCATGTTTTGACGTTTTAATGCAAGGAGCAATTTATGCGCCGCATTTCATTGATGATGTTATTCGCGCTGGTAACATTTCATTCTATTAACACCAGTCTGGCTGCCGGAATACAGATCGGCAAAACACGGGTCATTTATGATGCGCAAAAAAAAGAAGTTGCCCTGCCACTGGTAAATAAAGGCACAGAGTTACCCTGGTTAATTCAGTCCTGGATTGATAGCGGCGACGGAAAGACGCGCGGCCCCTTCATCGTCACCCCACCACTGTTTCGCCTCGATGCCCTGACGGAGCAGAGTCTGCGCATCGTCTGGTCCGGCGGCGCGTTGCCGCAGGATCGGGAATCGCTCTTTTACATCAACGTTAGAACTATTCCTGCCAGTGATAAAAGCGACGACGATAAAAACGTGCTGCGGCTGATTTATAAAACACGCCTCAAGCTGTTTTACCGCCCGGAAGGGCTACCCGGCACGCCAAATGAAGCCTGCGAACATCTGACATTTTCCGCCAGCGGGGGCACTCTACGCATCAGCAACGCCTCGGCTTATCATGTGGTCTTTGATTCGCTTTACATCAACGGTCGCATCGTGGCGGATGCCGACACGGTCGCCCCAAAAAGCACAGCCTTACTGCCCTTAAACGCCGCCATTAATCAACGTAACGTCGACTGGCGATGCATTACCGATTACGGCAACGCATCAGAGAAATTTCGCGGCCAGCTGGATAACGGATAACTCGCACTAATGATTATTTGTCCGGCTTTATCCAGGCGTATTTCGGTTACCCTCTGCGGCGCTATCACATTGATCGCAGAAAGCGCTTCTGCCCGCGATTTCTATTTTTCCCCGAGCGCGCTGGAAGGCGGGACCACCGCAACCGATTTATCCATTTTTTCCAACCCAAACGCGCAGTTGCCTGGCAGCTACCCCACAACTGTGCTGCTGAACAATCAGCGCAAAGAGACGCGCACGCTGAGTTTCCTTAATGGGCCGGACGGCGCACTGGTCGNTGACGACACCAGCCAGTACATTAACCTGCGCACCGGCGTTAATCTCGGCGGCTGGAGAATTCGTCACTATTCGGCCTGGAGCCAGACTTCAGACACGCGACGCTGGCAGACCATTGGCAGTTGGTTGCAGCACGATCTGCGATTTCTTAAAGCGCAGTTTGTTGCCGGGCAAAGCAGCACGCGTGGCGATGTGTTCGACAGCGTACAGTTTGAAGGTGTTAATATCGCCTCTGATGAAGAGATGCTGCCGGTCAGCGAACGGGGTTTCGCGCCCGTTATTCGTGGGGTTGCCAATTCGAATGCGGTCGTCACCGTAAAGCAAAACGGCTACACCCTTTATCAGGCGAACGTCGCGCCGGGGGCGTTCGAAATCAGTGATATCTATGCTTCAACCAACAGCGGCGATCTGCAGGTCAGCGTGAAGGAGGCGGATGGCACTGAGCACAACTTTACCCAGCCCTTTTCCAGCGTCGCCCTGATGCAACGTCCGCGACACTGGCGCTTTGAAACCACCGTCGGGCGTTACCGTTCGCAGGAAGGGAACGACGATCGTGAACCAACCTTTATTCAGGCCAGCGCCATTTATGGACTGAATAATATCATCACTATTTATGGCGGCCTGACAGCAGCAGACCACTATACGGCGCTGGCTTCCGGGACAGGCATTAACCTCGGTCGCTTTGGGGGGCTTTCGCTTGATGTCACCGCCGCGCGAACCGAATTACCCCAGCAAAAGACCAGCGATGGTCAGTCCTGGCGACTGCTCTACTCCTCAAGCATTGACGCTACAAATACGCACCTCACGCTGGCCAGCTACCGTTATTCCACTCGCGGCTTTTATTCCTTTGCTGACGCCAACCACGTCAACGACGATCGGGATGACTGGCGCGATGATTACAACAAGCGCAACCGTATCCAGTTCAGCATCAGCCAGCCGTTCAGTAATGGGAGTATTTATCTGAACGGTTATCAGCAGAATTACTGGGGAACTTCGCGCAAAGCGCGCAGCCTGTCGGGGGGAATGAGTTATCAGTACGCGGGCATCAGTTATCACGTGACGCTGACCCGTGCGGAAACCGACAGCGGCGACGATGACCGAATGATCGCCTTTGGCGTCAGCATTCCCCTGAATCGCTGGCTCGCCAACAGCTGGACGAGTTACTCCCTCAGCAACAGTAAAAATGGTGGCACCCAACAGAACCTGGGGTTGAGTGGCACGCTGCTGGAAGATCGCAGCCTCAACTACAGTCTGCAGCAGAGCCACAGCGATCAACAACCGGGCAACAGCAGCAGTATTTACAGCACCTGGCGCTCGCCATTCGGCAACCTCAGCGGCGGATATTACTCCGCATCCGGGGGCGATCGGCAGATAAGCTACGGTGCCAGCGGCGGAATTGTCGTGCATCCGCGTGGCGTTACACTGTCACAACCGTTGGGTGATCAGTTTGCGATAGTGGATACCGCAGGCGCGTCTGATTTGCATTTTCAGAATCAATACGGCATCCGCACCGACTGGGCAGGCAACGCCATTATTC
Organism: Trabulsiella odontotermitis; assembly: GCF_001188485.1. Lineage (GTDB taxonomy): Bacteria > Pseudomonadota > Gammaproteobacteria > Enterobacterales > Enterobacteriaceae > Trabulsiella > Trabulsiella odontotermitis_A. The sequence goes on along the minus strand of NZ_JNGH01000104.1, from coordinate 65,099 downwards.
CGTCGCTGACCGCCTGGCAGGAAAATCGGATTGCCATCGACACCACCACGCTGCCCGATGATGTGGACAGCAATAACACCGCGATCACTGTCGTCCCGTCGCGCAACGCCGCTGTGCGGGCGCATTTTACCGCGCATATCGGCTACCGCGTATTGTTGACGTTGACTTTGCCGGACGGCAAGCCCGTGCCCTTTGGTGCTATCGCCAGCACCCCGGACGCCCAAAACAGCGGCATTGTCGATGAAGGTGGCGTGCTGTATATGGCGGGGATCGCTGAAAACACCACGGTCACCGTGAAATGGGGCGCAAATTCACAGTGCAACGCCGTGGTTCAACTCCCCGCCAGTTCCCCTGCCCGTATCAAAATGATCACGGCGGTTTGCCGCCAGGAAGCACAATCATGAGCCTCACGTTACGCTTTCTTATTACCCTCCTTTTTATGCTGAGCATGGCCCCAGCCCGGGCGGCCACGATTCTGCGTAACTGTTTTGCCGCGCCTGGCACGTATCAGACCACCATCAACCGTGAATTCAGTGCGGATGAAAATAGCGCCGGTAAGATTATCCAGCCTGACGGTCATCTGGTTGGCGCGGGTCAGGCGATTACGGCCCAGTGCGATTGCCCGGGAAATATGACCGCATCAAGTACGGTGATGGGATTTGCCTTTGCCGGAAGTCCGCTTTCTGCGGGCAGCCGCGCCGGGTATGGTTATCTGACGGAAAACATCGATATTGATATCGATGCTTATACCGATGCGATCCACTCCCCTGACGGTAGCGGGTTGTATTCCATTGCGATTGATAATTACCCCACGACCGTCCCGGTCAGCTCCATGGAGTCGTTAACGTCTAAGGAAAGTAACGAAACGGTCTGCCGATCGGGGACGCAGCCGGTGGCAGGCGTTCCGTCGAGACAGTTTAAATGGAATATTCTTTCCGCCCGCCTGTATATCAAATCGCCGATTCTCGGGCAGGAAACCATTCCGCCCACGCTGATTGAACAAAGCTCCGCCTGTCTCTATTTCGGTAGCGGCATGTGCGGTTCCGGCGATGCCCAACCGGTGGCTAACATCTGGCTCTCCGGCAGCCTGAGCGCGCCTTTGAGCTGCACCATCAACGCGGGTAGTACCATCGACGTGGATTTCGGCGCCATCGCCAGAACCAATTTCACCACGGCGGGCGTACCGCCAGTGGGGTTCACGCTGAAAGCGGTCAATATCAACTTTCATTGCGATAACGCCGCCGTCAGTCAGTATCAGAAAATCAAACTGACGCTGACCGCCGATCAGGGCGTCAGCGATCCCGGCGACGGGCTGATCGCCAGAATGATGGGGCGTGATGATATCGGCGTCCGGCTTTATGATACGAACAGCAACAGCGTGGGCCTTGACGGCAATATGGCATTTCCGGTGGTACTGGATTCGCAGGGAAACGGGTCGATAAAAATGCAGGCCGCGCCGGTCGCAACCACCGCAACACCGCCGGAAGCAGGACCGTTCGAAGGCAACGTCACCGTCAAAATGGAGTTACGCTAAAAAAGCAGATGGCCCGCAAGGGCCATCTTTTTACATCAGAAACCGAGGCTGTCAAGCAGGTCGTCGACCTGATCCTGGCTTGCCACCACGCCAGCTTTACTGGTGTCCATTTGCGGACCATTCAGCAGGCTTTCGCTTTCGCGTTTGGCACGCGCAGGCTGATCGGGCATATTTTCCAGCAGCACCATCAGCAGCTGACGTTCAATCTCCTGAATCACGTCCATCATGCGCTTAATCACCTGCCCGGTCAGATCCTGGAAATCCTGCGCCATCATGATTTCCAGCAACTGGGCATTGGTGAAACTGGTGTGTTGTGGCACATCCGCCAGATACTTACGCGTGTCGGTGACCAGTTCGCGCGCGTCGGCCAGCTCAATCGGGTTTTCGAACCATTGGTCCCAACGGCCGGTCAGCGCTTTGGCGTCCTTTTCCATCTGGTTCTGGTGAGGTTGCGACAGCTCGACGCAGTTAAGCGCGCGTTCCGCCGCCTGGGCGGTCATCTGGACGACATAGTCCAGACGGTCGCGGGCATCAGGAATAGCCTCTGCCGCTTCGGCAATGGCCTGATCCAGCCCCAGCTCACGCAGGCTGTCGCGCAGCATACGGGTCAGACTCCCGATGCGCGCGATGATATCCGCAGCGGAGTGTTCTTCGCCTGGTTTAATCGCGGGTTTCGTCATCGTCATTGTCTCGTCCTCACATGCCGAGTTTCTCGAAGATTTTGTTGAGCTTCTCTTCCAGGGTCGCTGCAGTGAACGGCTTCACAACATAGCCGCTGGCACCGGCCTGGGCAGCCGCAATAATGTTCTCTTTCTTCGCTTCTGCGGTCACCATCAGTACCGGCATGTTCGCCATTCCGCCGTCGGCGCGAATGGTCTTCAGCAGGTCGAGGCCGTCCATGTTCGGCATGTTCCAGTCAGAGATGACAAAATCAAATCCACCCGCCTGCAGCTTGTTCAACGCGTCAACGCCGTCTTCGGCTTCTTCAACGTTATTGAATCCCAGCTCCTTCAGCAGGTTGCGCACGATCCGGCGCATGGTGGAAAAGTCGTCCACAACCAGAAACCTAAGCTCTTTATCCGCCATAAAACTCCACTCCTCTTAAATACGTATTGCCTGTCCGGCACTGATTTTCGCCAGCATTTGCTGGCTTACCTGGCTAAGATCGACCACTTCGCTAACGCCACCCATGTTGATAGCTTCGCGCGGCATGCCGAACACCACACAACTTGCTTCATTTTGCGCAATCGTCCAGGCACCCGCCTGGTGCATTGCTGACATGCCAGCAGCGCCGTCGTTGCCCATCCCGGTGAGGATCACCCCCACCGCGTTGCGCCCCGCGTGTTTCGCCACTGAATGAAACAGCACATCGACCGCCGGACGATGCCGGTTAACCGGCGGTCCGTCGTGAATTTTAATTTGATAGTTTGCCCCGCTACGTGCCAGCTCCATGTGCTTGTCGCCCGGCGCAATGTACGCATGCCCCGGCAGCACGCGCTCGCCGTCTTCCGCCTCTTTCACAGTTATCTGGCACAGCTTGTTGAGCCGTTCGGCAAAAGAACGGGTAAACCCTGGCGGCATATGCTGGGTGATCAGAATCGCCGGGCTGGTCAGCGGCATCGGCTGTAGCACGTGGCGAATCGCCTCGGTGCCACCGGTGGAAGCGCCAATCGCGATCAGCTTTTCCGAACTCAACAACGGCCCGGCTTTCAGCATGGCAGGTGCCGCCATGGATTTATGGGTGATCACCTGCGCCCGCGACGCCGCACGCACCTTTTCAGCAATCATTTCGCTGTAGGCCAGCATCCCTTCGCGGATGCCGAGCTGTGGTTTGGTGACGAAATCAATGGCGCCGAGTTCCAGCGCCCGCAGCGTCACTTCCGACCCTTTGCCGGTCAGTGACGAGACCATCACCACCGGCATCGGGCGCAAACGCATCAGTTTTTCAAGGAAGTCCAGACCGTCCATGCGCGGCATTTCGACATCCAGCGTCAACACATCCGGGTTAAATTTTTTAATTAAATCCCGGGCAACTAACGGGTCTGGCGCCGTCGCGACCATCTCCATGTCACTGTGACTATTGATAATTTCCGTCATGATCTGGCGCATCAGCGCGGAATCATCAACAGACAACACCCTGATTTTACTCATGCTCTATCCTTACTCAGCGCGTAAACCGTCTGCCCACGCAGGCTAAACTCGCGCACGAGGTGGCTGAAATTCTCCGAGTGCCCGGCAAACAGCAGGCCGTCGGGCTTAAGTAACGGGACAAAACGGCGGAGGATCTCCTGCTGCGTCGTTTTGTCAAAGTAAATCATTACGTTGCGACAAAAAATCGCATCGAATGGTCCCNTCCCCCGCCCCCTGCCGTACCCGCACCAGCCCGGAATGCGGGCCGGTGCCGCGCATGAAGTAGTTCTGAAGCTGCTGCTGCGACAGCGTTTTCAGTTCCTCATGGCGGTAAATCCCGCTTTGCGCTTTCTGCAGCACCTCGGTGTCGATGTCGCTGGCAAACACCCGCCAGCGCCCCGGGGCCGTCCCCAGGGTGTCAGCGAGCGTAATCGCTATCGAATACGGCTCTTCACCCGTAGATGCCGCCGCACTCCAGACGCGGTACTCCCCCCCGCGGTGGCGGCGAGCATGCTCCGCCAGCGCCGGAAAGTGGTGTGCCTCACGAAAAAACGACGTCAGGTTAGTGGTCAACGAGTTGATAAACGCCTGCCACTCTGCATTATCCGGATGCGACTCCAGCATGGTCAGATAGTGGCCAAAATCATCCAGCCCGAGCGTGCGCAAGCGCCGCACCAGGCGGTTGTAAACCATATCGCGCTTGTGATCCGCCAGCACGATACCTGCGCGCTGGTAGATCAGTTGGCATATCCGACGAAACTGCGCGTCGGACAGCGCCAGGCGCTGTGTCATCTGCATAAGTAACGACGATTGCCCTGTGGGCAGAGATGATGTCATAGCGCCTTCTTAATCCTGGTCAGGAAACAACAGGTACAGCCTCAGCCGTAACGCTTTGCTGAGTCACATTCCTTTCTTCAATCTCAAACACAGACACCAGTGAGGTCAGATGGTCGGCCTGGCTTGCCAGTTGATCCGTTGCCGCCGCACCCTCTTCCACCAGTGAGGCGTTCTGCTGCGTCACCTGATCCATCTGGCTGACAGCCTGCGCCACCTGCTCAATACCACGACGCTGTTCATCAGACGCCGAGGCGATTTCACCCATAATGTCGTTTACCTGCGTCACGGAACGCACAATTTCCTGCATGGTGCTGGCGGCCATATCCACCCGTTCAGATCCTTCCTGCACGCGCGTCACGGACTCCTCGATCAGCGTTTTGATCTCTTTCGCGGCCTGCGCGCTTCGGCTCGCCAGGTTACGCACTTCCCCGGCAACGACCGCAAATCCACGTCCCTGCTCCCCGGCACGCGCCGCTTCTACCGCTGCGTTGAGCGCCAGAATATTGGTCTGGAAGGCAATGCCGTCGATCACGTTGATAATGTCGCCAATCTTGCGCGAACTCCCGGCGATCTCATGCATCGTCTCCGCCACGTGCGACGTCTGCTGCCCGCCGCGCTTCGCGGTGTCTGCCGCGCTGCTGGCAAGCTTCGACGCCTGACGGGCGTTGTCGGCGTTCTGGGCGACGGTGGCGGTCAACTGCTCCATGCTTGCCGCGGTTTCCGCCAGCGATGCCGCCTGTTGCTCGGTACGGGCAGAGAGGTCGTTGTTGCCCGCTGCGATTTCCGAAATACCGGTATGCATCGCGTAGCTGCCTTCACGTACCTGGCTGACCGTGTCGCGCAACGCCGTCTGCATCGCTTTCAGTCCGGCAAAAATCGCCGAAATCTCGTTTTTGCCGTATACCGCAATCGGCCGCGCCAGATTACCTTTCGCAATGCTTTCAAAGTGGCTGCTGATGATGGTCAACGGAATAACAATCATCTTACGCGCCCACCACAGCGAGGCGGTGGTCACTAAGGCCGCCAGCACCAGCACGACAATAAAGGCCATCGCGGAACGGTGATAGTTGGTCTCCCCTTCTTGCCCGGCCTTCTCCACAAACAGATTGATGTGGTTCTGCCAGGCATTAAAGTTGGCATCAAACGCGGCCTGCGATTTATCCACCGGCGCGGTCATAAAATCAGAGAGTTGGTTGTTCTCAAGCCAGGTGACCTGATGCTGAAGATCGCCTTGCCACTGACGGTAAGTGCTTTGCGACACCTCCATCAGTTTCTGGCCTTCCTCGTTCATCGCCGGAACGGCAACGAACGCCTTCAGCAATCCATCTGACTCCTGCAGGGCAGCATGGGCGCTGGCAATCAGCGCTTTGATGTCGTCCTGCGGGTAGCTCAGCGCGGTCAGGGTTCCGGCTTTATTCAGCGCGGAACTGGCCTGCAGTAGTACAGAGCGCATTTGCGCCAGCTGAGTACGCTGGGTATTGCTGTGCGCTACCTGTTGTAAACCGTGAAATCCGTCACGAAACGCCCAGAAAGACAGTCCGTTGCTCCCCACCTGCAACAGGCCGCAAATTATCAAAATCAAAAACAGCGTGGTCGAGATACGAATTCGATTGAACATCCCCACTCCCGATTAACGGCAATGTGCCGCAAAGAAATTAAAAGGTTTCCCAGTTTTCGTCGCTGCCCGCCGTAGCGGGGCGTTGACGTAAAATCACCGGTGCTGCATCCGGCTGCACCGTTCTGCCGACGGTTTTCTGACTTTTNACGGAAGGTGGAGACAGCCTGTGTTAAGCGGCTGGCCTGCTCCTCCAGTGCCGCTGCGGCAGCAGCGGATTCCTGCACCAGCGAGGCGTTCTGCTGAGTGACTCTGTCCATTTCCGACACCGCCAGCGCCACCTGATCGATACCGCGGCTTTGCTCATCGGATGCCGAGGAGATTTCGCCCATGATGTCAGTGACGCGGGTGACAGCGTTGACGACTTCACGCATGGTTTCGCCTGCGCTTTCTACCAGCACGGAGCCGGTATCGACGCGCGACACGGAGTCGTCGATCAACGCTTTAATTTCTTTTGCGGCCTGCGCGCTGCGGCTGGCCAGGTTGCGGACTTCACCCGCAACCACTGCAAAGCCACGACCCTGCTCGCCCGCACGGGCCGCTTCGACGGCGGCGTTCAGCGCGAGAATGTTGGTCTGGAAGGCAATACCGTCGATTACGCTGGTAATGTCGGAGATTTTCTGCGAACTGGCCGCGATGTCGTGCATGGTCTTGACCACGCCGTCCACCACTTTGCCGCCGCGCTCGGCGGTATCCGAGGCGCTCTTCGCCAGATGTGACGCCTGACGGGCGTTATCGGCGTTCTGTTTCACTGTGGCGGTCAGCTGTTCCATACTGGCGGCGGTCTCTTCCAGCGCGGAAGCCTGCTGTTCGGTACGGGACGAGAGATCGCTGTTACCCATCGCGATTTCGCTGGTGCCGGTATAAATGGCGTCGGTTCCCTCACGAACACGGGTCACGGTATCGATCAGCGAATGCTGCATATGGTTGACGGTGTCCGCCAGTTGGGCAATTTCGTTACGCCCGGCAATCGCCAGCGACGACGTCAGATTCCCCTCGGCTATCTGACGCAAATGGTGCATCACTTTCGCCAGTGGCAGCAGCAGGATATGGCGGATACCAATCCATACGGCGACTAACACCACCACCAGCACTACGGCGAGGATCATCAGTTGCCACTGCGCGAAGCGGTAATCCTGTCCGCTGGTGGTAAACGCCTGTTGATAGAGCGCTTCGCTCTGCGCCGCGTACTGGCTCATCGCCTCGCCCAGCGCGTTTTGCATGCCCTGGGTGGGTTGCGCGAAATAAGCATCCATCTGGCCGTTGTCGAGGAAGCTGATAAGCTCCGTCAGACCGGCGAAATATTTCTGATAGCTTTCATCAACACGCTGCGTGACGTCAGCCATCGCCGATTCCGGAGCAGCCTGTTTGAACAGGTCGTAATGCTTCGCCGCCTCGGCCAGGCTCAGTTTGGCGTTCTTCAGCAGATCGGTTTTAGCACTGCTCTGCTGATTGGCTGCGTCCATCATCATTCGGGCAGATGAACGGCTCAGGTTGATACGGGTTTGCAGCATCAGCTCCCAGGTTTTGCTGAGCTCAGTTTGCTGGGTACGCAGTTCGTTAGAAAGCACGAAACTCTGCTGGTTTTGCTGCAAGGAGGAAAATAAAAAGCCACCGGACAGAAGCTGAAGCAGTGCGAAGACGACCAGCACCAACATCAGCAACGTGACAACGCGGATACGGTTCAACATACAACACCTTCTTAATTATTCATTTACAGGGTTATCGGCATTCAGAGGGAGAACTTTAAAGGGGAGAGGAGGAAAAATTGCGCTTTGGTCGTGCCCCGGAGACAGGAAGATTGCAAAGCATAACGCCCCCGTTTCCGGAGGCGCTAAGGATGTGAGAAAATCAGGCTACGTGGGCGGCAGCGCTGTCCAGCAGCGCCATTTCGTCGCTGTTGAGCAGTTTTTCGATATTCACCAGAATCAACATGCGATCGCCCAGTGCGCCGAGGCCGGTGAGGTACTCGGTGGAGAGCGTGACGGCGAACTCCGGCGCCGGACGGATTTGCTCCGAGGCCAGCGACAGCACGTCAGACACGCCGTCAACCACAATACCCACCACACGCTGGTTGAGGTTAAGAACGATCACCACGGTGTTCTCGTCATACTCCACTTCCTGCTGGCTGAACTTCACGCGCAAATCGACGATAGGCACAATCACGCCGCGCAGGTTGGTCACGCCTTTGATAAAGGAAGGCGTGTTCGCGATGCGCGTGACCTGATCATAACCACGGATCTCCTGTACTTTCAGGATATCAATGCCGTACTCTTCATCGCCAAGCGTGAAGACCAGAAACTCCTGGCCCGTTGGCTCACCCGCCAGTTTTGCTACAGTGCTCATACCGGTCATGTTATTACCTTTTATCTCAATCAGGCGGCGGTGTTCGCCACGCGTTGTTCACGATTTATTCCTTGCAGCGCGGAGACATCAACAATCAGCGCTACGCTGCCATCGCCGAGGATAGTGGCCGCGGAGATACCCGGCACTTTGCGATAGTTGCTTTCGAGGTTTTTCACCACCACCTGGTGCTGGCCGATCAGCTGATCCACCAGCAGCGCATAGCGGCGACCGGCGCTTTGCAGGATAACCACAATCCCCTGCGTCGGTTCGGTGTTGGCGCCCTCGACATCAAAGACTTTCCACAGTTCGACCAGCGGCAGATACTCGCCACGCACTTCCAGTACACGCTCGCCGCCCGCCAGCGGATGCAGATCTTCTTCACGCGGCTGCAGGGATTCCATTACCGCATTCAGCGGCAGAATGAAGACTTCGCCACTGACTTTGACCGACATCCCGTCGAGGATGGCGAGCGTCAACGGCAGTAAAATACGGATGGTGGTACCGGCACCCTCTTTGGACTGAATTTCGACGTGGCCACCCATCTCCTGGATGTTACGCTTCACCACGTCCATTCCCACGCCGCGTCCCGACACGTCGGTCACCTGTTCGGCGGTGGAGAAGCCGGGAGCGAAAATCAGCATGCCCACTTCTTCATCGGTCATGTTGTCGTGCACCGCCATGCCCTGAGAAACCGCTTTCGCCAGGATACGTTCGCGGTTCAGGCCTGCGCCATCGTCAGTCACTTCGATGCAGATGTTGCCGCCCTGATGTTCTGCGGAGAGCACCAGGTTGCCGACGGCAGATTTCCCGGCGGCGATACGCGCTTCCGGCAGTTCGATACCGTGGTCGAGACTGTTACGCACCAGGTGCGTTAACGGGTCGATAATACGTTCGATCAGGCTCTTGTCGAGTTCGGTCGAGCTGCCCATCTGGGTCAGTTCCACCTGTTTGCCGAGTTTGCTCGCGAGATCGCGCACCAGACGCGGGAAGCGGCTGAAAACGTACTCCATCGGCATCATACGAATCGACATCACCGATTCCTGCAGGTCGCGGGCGTTGCGCTGCAGTTGCCCCATGCTGGTGATCAGATCGCCATGCTGCACCGGATCCAGTTCGCCGGAACGCTGGGCCAGCATTGACTGGGTGATCACCAGTTCGCCCACCAGGTTGATCAACTGATCCACTTTTTCAANNACCGCGGGGCCTGCCGGTTCAACGGCGGCGACCTCGGTGGCGGCACTTTCATTCGCCTCTACCACGGCAACGTCAGTCGTCACCGTTTCAAAGGCAATCTGATCGGCTTCGATAACAAAGCACAGCACGGCCACGACATCGTCCTGATCGACGCTGCCGTCAAGGGTTGCCGACAGGGTGTCGTCCGTTTTTTCTACCTGGCTCAGTTGGGCCAGGTTGCTCAGTTCTTCCTGAAGCATGTCAGGTTCGCCGGGCTTCAGTCGTGACAGTACGATACGGGTTTTGCCTGCCGGACCGCCTGCCACAGGCTCAACCCCTTCGGTCTCCACGACGGTCAGTTTTGCCCCGTTTGCCGCAGCCACGGAGGCACCCTCACCTTTCGCTTCCAGCGCCAGCTGGCGTAACGCAGTACAAATGTATTCGAAGCTGGCAGCATCAGGTTCTGATGAGCTTTTATAGGCGTCGAGTTGTTCCTGCATAATATCTTTGGTTTCCAAAAACAGGTTGATAATGTCGGTGTTGAGCTGCATCTCACCACGCCGCGCGTCATCAAGCAGGTTTTCCATCAGGTGCGTGGTCTCCTGCAGGATCGTGAACCCGAACGTCCCTGCGCCCCCCTTGATAGAGTGGGCGGCGCGGAAAATGGCGTTCATCTGCTCGGCATCAGGTGCTTCAGGAACTAAATCCAGCAGGTGCTGCTCCATATCAGCCAACAATTCGTCGGCCTCATCAAAAAACGTCTGATAAAAATCGCTGATATCCATACTCACGGTATCACCTCTGATCGGGTTGTGGCGATGTGGGACTGGCCGCCGACGGCACTGCCGCAGGCTGCTGTAAAACACTTAATGGTTCATTCTGGCTCTCCGCATTTTCATGCAGGATCGCCTCTTCGGCCTGGTGGTTTAACACCAGCAGGCTGATACGACGGTTAATGGCGTCATCGCCGCCTCGATCGTTAAGGCGCATGGTGTTAGCCATACCCACCACACGTAACACTTTGCCGTCGTCCAGACCGCCCGCCACCAGCTCACGACGTGACGCGTTAGCGCGATCGGCAGAAAGTTCCCAGTTGCTGTAGCCGCGTTCGCCCGTGGCATACTGGAAATCATCGGTATGGCCCGACAGACTGATTTTATTAGGGATTTCGTTCAGTACCGGTGCGATTTTCCGCAGGATATCGCGCATGTACGGTTCCACTTCGGCACGTCCGGTTTCAAACATCGGCCGGTTCTGGCTGTCGATAATCTGGATCCGTAGCCCCTCCTGCACCAGATCGATTTTCAGGTGCGGACGCAGTGCCTTGAGTTTCGGGTCGGACTCAATCAGCTGATCGAGTTCGCCGCGAATTTTCTGCAGACGGCTCTGCTCCATGCGCTTTTTCAGATCGTCAATGTTCGGCTGTTTGGTCACTTCCCCTTTCTGCTGAGTAAAGTCATCGCCGCCACCGGGGATCGGGCTTTCGCTGTTGGACACCCGCTGCCCGCCGGTAATAGCGGTTGCCAGCGGCGTGCGGAAATACTCGGCAATCTGAATTAACTCTTTTGGGCTGGAGATGGAGATCAGCCACATCACGAGGAAGAACGCCATCATCGCCGTCATAAAATCGGCATAGGCGATTTTCCAGGAGCCATGGACATGATGATGTCCTTTGTGCTTACGCCGCCTGACGACGACGATAGGATGCGTCTGATTTTTCATGCGTCCTCGGTCGTGGTTTGCGTTTGAGCGGCGTTTGGATTACGCACGGCACGGACATGTTCTTCCAGTTCAATAAACGACGGACGCTCGCTGGAATACAGCGTTTTACGTCCAAATTCGACGGCAATTGGCGGTGCGTAGCCGTTCAGGTTCGACAGCAGCGTGATCTTAACGCACTGCATCATCTTGGTGGTTTCAGCGCTCTTCTGGCGCAGCACACTGGCAAGCGGAGAGATAAATCCATAGGCCAAAAGAATACCGAGGAATGTCCCGACCATCGCGTGGGCAATCAGCGAGCCCAGTTCTGCGGCCGGGCGGTCAGCCGAGGCCAGCGCGTGAACCACCCCCATCACCGCTGCGACGATACCAAACGCCGGCAGCGAGTCACCCACCAGCGCCAGGCTGTTCGCCGGCACTTCCGCTTCGCTCTCGTGCGTTTCGATCTCTTCGTCCATCAGCGCTTCGATTTCAAAGGTGTTCATGTTGCCGCTGATGATGAGGCGCAGATAGTCGACAATAAAATCGAGCATGATGTTGTCGGCAAGGATGCGCGGGTAGCTGGTGAAGATCTCGCTCTCGCGCGGATTTTCGATATCACGTTCCAGCGAGAACATCCCCTGCTGGCGCGATTTGGCCATCAGTCGGTACAGCAACGCCAGCAGATCCATGTACATGCTCTTGGTGTACTTTGAACGGCGAAACAGCAACGGCAGCGCTTTCATCGTGCCCTTGATTGCTTTGCCATTGTTGCCGACGATAAACGCACCAATACCCGCGCCGGCGATAATAACCAGCTCGGCAGGTTGATAGAGTGCCCCAAGGTGTCCGCCGGTCATGACAAAACCGCCGAAAACTGTACCGATAACCACCAGGTATCCTAATAAGATAAGCACGACATCATCCTTCCACTGTTGACTAAGGCGAGGAGGAGCAGATAAGCGTTTCCGTCTTCGTTAGGGCAAAAAAAAGCAGCGGTAATCGCTTACCGCTGCTGGAGTGTTTGTCCACACCGATTCGGTTAAACAGCCTGACCTATCTGTTCATCCAGCAGTTGTGAGGTAATATCGGCAGCATCGCTGGAAAGTTTACGTCTTTTTACGGCGCGTGACGGGGGCTGGCAGAGACTGCATACAAAGCTTCCCACCGGCTGGTGCGCGTGAGTAATAAAATTTCCACCGCAGCAGTTACAATGCGACAGTTCGAGCATTCCGCTCTCCACAAAACGAACCAGCGTCCAGGCGCGAGTTAACGCCAGTAACGGCCCCGTTTCCTGCTGTGGACATTGTTCCAGATAGAGGCGATACGCTTTGATGACAGCATCCACACCGCTGCACAGACCTGTTTTCAGTAAGTACTGCCAGGCATTACAAAACATCGACGAATGGATGTTTTGTTCCCAGGTCATAAACCAGTCAGTGGAAAAGGGAAGCATCCCTTTTGGTGGAGGGCTACCGCGCAATTCTTTGTACAGTTTGATGAGACGACCACGGCTCAGCTGTGTCTCACTTTCCAGCATCTGTAAGCGAGCACCCAGCGTAATCAGCTCCATGGCTAACTGAATATCGCGGGCTTCCTGAACAATGCTTTTTTCGCTCATCATCAGGCCCTTTTTTTCTTAGCAGAATCTTCTGCCTGACCGGTTTCTTTCAGTAAGCGGGTAGAGAGGAGGATTCCGGTATGGATCTGTTGAAGATCGTCGACACGAGACTCCTGTGTCAGGCGTGTGATGGTCTGGTGACTATCGAAGCGGAACTGACACACCAGTTGGTTCGTTTCCGCCAGTTTTACCATTTGCGGAAGGGTAAGCTCCCCGAGCGTGGTTGCCATCTCTTCGTTAATGCCGAGACGGAACATCGCAGAGGCTTTATCCTGACTAATCAAACGCTGTGCAAGTAGCAAATATGACAAGTTGATGTCATAAACATGTTTTAGCAACTCGGATGTATGCATTTTTCCCATCCCGAATAACCAACCATTTATTTTATGCGGTGTGACCGCACCCCGTGATGTCGCCGGTAAAAACCCGGTAAAAAAATAGAAACGGCCAAAATGCATAGTTGTCTTAGGCGATGGCTTGCCTGACTGTTATGTCTCTTTCTTCGTGGAAAGATAACGCGTCAATTTTAAACATTTCTTACAAATAACTAAGATTTTTCCTAATTCGACGCAACTGTACTCGTGAGTTCTTACACATACAATGTGGCCTTGCTGAAAATTTGAAATTTTTGTGATCTGCGTCACATAATTTGGCTCAATATTAGCAGTAAATCCATCAGAATGCGTTGTCAATTGTTGAAATTTTAGGCGTTCATTACACTTTTCTATTACTAAACTGTGAATAAGCATTTTCTGACACATACTTAAGCCATAAATTGGTTTGAAAAACTGCCGTGCCGCGCGATAGCGTCAGATTCGTCATATTGATAGCCAATAAATGCATAATAATCATCATAAAAACATAATGTTATCATTTTAGAATTATGAAATTGTTGCGATGCGTAATTATATTTATTTTGTTAGTTAACCTGTGTCACCCGTTAAAAATGGATTATTAAGAGCACCAGTTTTTGTTAAGTTGATCCATTTTCTTAACACCGTGGAATAACAACTTATTCCTGACATAAGAATAATTAATGAATATTCAGATGGCGCTCACACTTCTGTATGAGCCGCAGGCTTGCATGGACTGATGAAACGGAGTAAAGAGGAAAAAGGGGTAGTTTTGCGTATCACAAGGAGGCCCGATGCCGTACTCGCACCTTTTAGTCGCCGTCGCCCCGACGCCGGAAAGCCATATTTTAGTCAACAAAGCGGTGTCGATAGCCCGTCCTGTGCAGGCAAAAATCAGCCTGATCACCTTCGCCGCGGACCCGGAAATGTACAATCAGCTGGCGGCGCCGATGCTGGAAAATCTGCGTGAGCTGATGCAGGAGGAAACCAAGGAATTTCTGGCTGAACTGATTCAGCATATGGATTATCCGGTCGAAGAAGCGGTCATCGCCTCCGGGGAATTAGGCGAACAAGTGAAGCATTTCTGCCAGAAGAAAAAGGTGGATTTAGTGCTCTGCGGGAATCACAACAAAAGCTTTTTCTCACGTGCGACCTGCTCGGCCAAAACGGTGGTTGGCAGCAGCGGCGTCGACGTGCTGTTAGTGTCACTGGAAAAAGAGAAAGCGTAATGCTGCGCGCCACCGGGGCGCGCAGGGAGTGATGACGGATTACTGTCAGGCCAGTTTCGGGAAGGTCGCCACTTTGTCGCGCAGGCGGCTCTCTTCACTGCGCGGCGTTATCTGCTTTAGGTCGCTGATAAAGCGTTCCTGCCAGCGGTCAATGTCGTTTTCTTTGATCACCTTTTCCATCTCCGCATGACGGGCAATACGCTCGGCAAGCGGCATGGAGAGCGCCCTGTCGAGCGCGGCGGCCACATCATCGCGATCGTACGGATTGACGATCAACGCTGAGGTCAACTCGTTAGCGGCACCGGCAAACTGTGACAGCACCAGCACGCCTGGGTTGGCCGGGTCCTGCGCCGCGACAAACTCCTTCGCCACCAGATTCATCCCATCACGCAACGGCGTCACCAGACCGACGTCAGAGTAGCGGAACACCTTCATGAGGATCTTGCGGTCAAAGTGCTGGTTCAGATAGTACAGCGGCGTCCAGCCGAGCTGCCCGTACTGACCGTTAATGCGCCCCGCCGCCGTTTCCAGCTGATGACGAATATCCTGATAGGCCTGCACGTCGCCGCGCGAGGTAGGTGCAATTTGCGTGTAGCGAATCTTGCCGTGATGCTGCGGATATTTCTCCAGCAGCGTCTCATAGGCCAGAAAACGCTCCGGCAACCCTTTCGAGTAATCCAGACGCTCCACGGAGAAAATATTTTTCAGCCCCTTCAGTTCGGACTTGAGCTGCGCCAGTTTCGGCGGCAGCGGACCGCTCGCCTGACGTGCAATCTCTTTCGGCTCGATACCAATCGGATAGACCTCAGTACTGAACGCTTTCCCCCACGCCCGGTGCGAGTTGTCTTCACGCGTCGTCAGACGAGTCTGCACCTTGATGCATTCAAGGAAAGCCACGCGGTCGTTTTCCGTCTGAAAACCGAGCAGATCGTAATCACACAGCTGCTCCAGCAGTTCGGCATGCGGCGGCAGCGCGTTAAAGATTTCAGGGGTCGGGAACGGGATATGTAAAAAGAAACCGATGCGGTTGTTCACACCGCGCTGTCGCAATTCGCTGGCGAATGGCAGCAGATGGTAATCATGGATCCACAGAATGTCGTCCGGCTCAATCAGCGGCAACAATTTGTCGGCAATCAGCGAATTGACCCGCTGATAGCCTTCCCAGGCTTCGCGCTGAAAATCGACCAGGTCAAGACGATAGTGAAAGGCTGGCCACAGCACGGCGTTGGAGAACTGGTTGTAATAAAGATCGTGACTCTCCTCGCTAAGATTGAATGACGCCCAGGTAATGTCACCGCGAGTGACCTTTTTTAGCGGTACGTCTTCATCACCAATTTCACCACTCCAGCCAAACCATAATCCCCCGGTAGATTTCAGGGCACCAAGTACACCGACCGCAAGGCCACCGGCGCTGGCTTTCTTATCGTCTGGCGACGCGACACGATTAGATACTACGACTAAGCGACTCATAGCCATCCCTCCTGTCAGTTAGCGTATGTTGCTGGGTATCCACCACGGTTTTCAGCCACTGATGTACGTGCGGTACGCTGGCTAAACGGCAGGTCGCCAGCGTCTCTCCTTCGCCCACTTTCACTGAAACTCCCCCCAGTTGATTTACGATTTCGAAGCCGCTCTCATCGGTCAGATCGTCACCGACAAATACCGGCTGACGTCCCACGAAGGGCACTTCCTGTAAAAAGGCCGCAATGGCCGCACCTTTATTAACGCCTTTGGGTTTGATCTCCACCACGCACTTCCCCGGCTGTAGCGCCAGCTGCGGGTAACGCGCCACGATATCTTCTGCAAGATCAATAATCGCCGCCTCATGCTGCGGGGCGCGTCGGTAGTGCAGCGCAAATGCCATCCCCTTGCTTTCCAGTTCGCTGCCAGTCAACGGCGCTAACGCCTGCCTGAGGGTCTCCTCAAGCGTGCCCATCAGCGAGGCGGGAAGGGTCAGAACATGCAACTGGTCATTGATATCACGACGCTCTGCCCCGTGAACCCCGGCAAGCGGGAAACGGTAAGGTTCGACAAGCGCGTCCAGCTCGTCCATCGAACGCCCTGAAATCAATGCCACGGCACCGTTTTGCTGTTCAGCGAGCTGATGCAGCGAAAGGCGAACATCGGTGGGAATAACGACCTGGTCAGGATGGGGTTTAATCTCTGCAAGCGTTCCATCAAGGTCAAAGAAAAATGCCAGATTTCCAGTCAGATCAGGCGGTACTGTGAGCAGTTTATCCACCCTTTGTCCTCCTTTTTTACAGCCAACGGCTTCTTGTTAATAATAAGTTAGCAGTATAAGTATAGACAGTGTGACCGCCCTCGCCATTTTCAAATGAAAACGCCAGTGGAATTAACCACTGGCGAGACGGAAGAAGTAAACTTAAAGGTTGGGGACTGGAATTACGCCGTACGCTTCGCTTTTTGTTTATAACGGTCGAAGATCACCGCCGCCAGCAGGATCAGACCGCGCACCACATACTGCGAGAACGGCGAGATGTTCAGCAGGTTCATGGCGTTCTCCACGGTCCCCAGAATCAGGATCCCGGCGACGACATACGAGATTTTACCAATCCCTCCTTTCAGAGAAACGCCACCCAGCACGCAGGCCGAAATCACAATCAGCTCATAGCCGATAGAGGTCATCGGCTGACCGCTGGTCATTCGCGAGGCGAGGATGATCCCCGCTGCGGCGGACACCAATCCAGAGAGCACAAAGATGATGATTTTAGTGCGCACCACCGGCACCCCGGCGAGACGCGCCGCTTCTTCATTACCACCAATCGCCAGCGTGTTGCGGCCAAAGGTGGTTTTGTTGAGCAGCAGACCAAAAATCACCAGGCAGACCACCGTCAGCCAGATGGGCGCGGGCAGACCAAACCAGTTGGCATAACCCAGCGTAAAGAAGCGCTCGTCTTCGATCCCCACCGCTTTACCGTCAGAAATAATATAGGCCAGACCGCGCACGATCTGCATCGTGGCGAGCGTGGTGATCAGGGCGTTGATTTTCAGTCGGGCGATGACAAAACCGTTCACCAGGCCGCTCAGCACGCCAAGCAGCAGCCCGGCAAACACGCCGATCCACAGGCTTTCCGTCATGTTAATCACCACCGCCGTGGTGACCCCGGCACAGGCAATCACCGACGCGACGGAGAGGTCAAAATCGCCGGAGGCGAGGCAAAACAGCATGCCGCACGCCACCATGCCGGACATGGAAATCGCCAGCCCAAGCCCTTTCATATTGATGAAGGTGGCGAAGTTAGGGACAAAAATCGAACAGGCAATAAACAGAGCGGCGAACACCACCAGCATGCCGTACTGATCCCAGATGCGGCCAAAGCTGAACGATTTCTGGGTTGCGCCGGATGTAGTAACAGATGACATCATAGACTCCTCTCAGGCGACCGCCTGGCTGACTTTAGGCATCGCAAGGCTTAGCGCCTGCTGTTCATTGGCGTTTTCATGCAGCAACTCACCAGCGATTTCACCTTCGCGCATCACAACGATACGGTCGGCGACGCCAAGCACTTCCGGCAGATCGCTTGAGGCAAAGAGCACCGCCACGCCGGACGCCGCCAGCGCGTAGATAACGTTATAGATTTCGTGTTTCGCCCCGACATCAATGCCGCGGGTCGGCTCATCCAGCAAAATGACTTTCATCTCTTCGGAGAGCCAACGGCCGAGAATCGCTTTCTGCTGATTCCCGCCCGAAAGGTTCATGATCAGCTGTTCCGCCCCGGGCGTTTTAATATTCAGTGACTGAATATGATGCTCGGCGTTCTGCACTTCCCAGCGGTTATTGATCACGCAGCCGCCAAGAATGTGTTTGCGTCTGGCGCTGATATTTATGTTGTCGCGCACCGAGTGAACGGGGATGATCCCTTCCGCTTTGCGATCTTCAGGGCACAGCATCATGCCTGCGCTGATGGCCTGCGCTGGTTTGGTGATGTTGACGGGTTGGCCGTCTATCCACACCTGTCCGCCGCTAATGCGCGTGCCGCCAAACAGCCCCTTCATTAACTCGCTGCGGCCTGCCCCGACCAGGCCAAACAGCCCGACGATTTCACCGCTGCGTACGGAGAGCGAAATTGGCGCACGCACGCCTGGTGCCTGCACCTGCTCCAGCCGCAGACGCTCTTCGCCATACTCGCGCGGCTGCCAGCCATAGATGTCACCAATGTCGCGCCCTACCATCGCCTGCACCAGCACCTCATGGTTGACCTGTTGCATGTCAGTAAAGGTGCGCACGTAGCGGCCATCTTTAAAAACGGTCACGGCGTCGCTGAGGGCAAAAATCTCCTCCATACGGTGGGAGACATACAGGATGACGCGCCCTTCATTGCGCAGTTCGCGAATGACGCGGAACAGATTGTCGATTTCCCTTGCCGATAGCGAACTGGTGGGTTCGTCAAAGGCGATAATTTTGGCGTTTCGCGCCAGCGCTTTGGCAATTTCCACCATCTGCCACTGGCCGATGGAGAGATATTTCAGCGGCGTTTCCGGGTCGATATCGAGCCCCAGATGCTCCAGTTGCAGTCGCGCTTCGTAATTCAGCAGGGAGCGATTGACAATCCCGCCTTTGTGCGGCAACTGCCCGAGGTAGATGTTTTCCGCCACGGTCATTTCAGGCACCAGATGCAGTTCCTGATAAATGATCGCCACCCCGGCGTTCAGCGCAGCGGTCGTATCAGCAAAAGCCATTTCCTGACCGCGGATCCGCAGAGTACCGGATGTCGGCGAATAGTTGCCGCTGAGGATTTTAAGCAGGGTGGATTTTCCGGCGCCATTTTCCCCCATCAGGGCGTGAACCTGTCCGGGATAGCAGTCGAAACTGATATCCGACAGCGCTTTCACACCGGGGAACGTTTTGGTGATGCCGTGGAATGAGAGATACGGTGTTGACTGTTGCATAACGACTCCGCCAGTAAGTTCAGCACGCGTTCGGCTGCCCCGCACTCATGCCAGGGCAGCCGGTGTGCGTTTACAGCCCTTTCTTCGCCAGCTCTTCTTTGAAATTGTCACGCGTGATCAGCACAACGTCGGTCACAGCGGTGAATTTCGGCGGTTCTGCGCCTTTGGTGACCCAGTTATAAAGCAGCTCACTGGTTTTATAACCGTGAACGTCCGGGCTGGGCAGCAGCGAACCGTAGAAGCCGGTGGCCTGCGCTTTCGAGAGTTCGTTCACCGCATCCACGCCGTTGATGCCGATGCCGATCACGTCGTTCGCTTTAAAGCCCTGCCCTTCGGTGGCGCGTACGCCGCCCAGCACGGTGTTGTCGTTCATACCGACCACCAGCCAGTGTTTGACTTCAGGGTGCTGAACCAGCAGGGAGTTACCGGCATCAAATGCGCCGGGGATATCGTTTGATTTGGTCGGTACTTTGTAGATTTGTGCTTGCGGGAAGCCAGCCGCTTTCAGCGCGTCCATCGAACCGGTGGTGCGACGGCGTGCGGTGTCCAGCTCATCGGCGGTGATCGCCATCACGCCGGTTTGTTTGACATCCCAGCCGCGTTTTTGCATTTCTTTATACAGTTCCTGACCCTGACGCGCGCCGATTTCGCTGGCGGCCATCATCACCAGGGGAACGTTTTCCATCGGTTTCCCTTTCGCGTTCACGAACTGGTCATCGACGGTAATGACTTTCATATCATAGCTGCGCGCCTTCGCCACAATGGCTGGCCCCAGTTTCGGGTCCGGCGTACAGATGACAAATCCTTTCGCACCGCTGGCGGCAAGGCTGTCGATCGCATTCAGCGTTTTCTCACCGTCTGGCACGGCGATTTTAATCACGTCAAATCCTAAATCTTTACCGGCTTTATCGGCAAAACGCCATTCGGTCTGGAACCAGGGTTCTTCGGGCTGCTTAACCAAAAAACCCAGTTTCATATTCTCTGCGATAGCCGATTGTGACATAACCGCAGCGAGACCGATCGCCGCCAGTGCTTTAGTAAATTTGTGCATGGTAAACTCCAGCTTTAGTGCTCTTTTATGTAGGGAAAAATCTGCTTTCTGAATTTATTCGGACATAAAACAACGCATTAGCATCGATCACAGCAACAATGCCCATGTGACTTTATTAATAGCGGGAAATTAATTATCCATGAGAGAGCCCCATCACACCGCAGAATTACAGTAATTGAGTGCATAGATTCAGCGAGAAATGACATAATTTTTAACGCATTCATCATACAATAGCATTGTGCCATGACAGAATAATCCATGTGGTCAGCTAACTTATCCTTGTAAGCCCGTCAGCTCTGGGATGCCCGCTGTTCTGCTACGACAAAATGGTGAGAATTAGTCTGAAAGAACGGAGTCAATGGCGTAAAAAGATCGAACGATCAACATTGAATTAACGAATTCTCTCGTTAAGATTTTCTTTAATTTTACCGGTAACGAGAGATATTCTGATATATACCCTGAGCCATTTCATATCAATAATATCTTTGTATTACATATCAGCCATATATGAAATATTTGATCGAGACAAACTCCTAAAAATGAATTATTTCGACTTCCTGTAACGAAAGGTAAATAGCAAAAGTTAAGTATTTTCTTATTTTCCAATTCGCGCTATGCTTATTCCCGTCGATATAAATACGCTTCGCATCGACGCCTCTTATCGTTATTATGTTTCAACCTGTAATTAGTAGGATATTAATATGACTGTCAATGGAATGGCGCAAAAACTGAATGCTCAAATGAACCTGGAGTTCTATGCCTCCAACCTGTGTTTGCGTTTTAGCGACTGGTGCAGCGAGCATCGTCTGAACGGCACCGCCATATTCCTGCGTAATCAGGCTCAGGCGAACGTCACCAAAATGATGCGCATGTTTGATTTTATGAAAACGTCCGGCGCATGGCCGGTTATTAAAGGCGTGGATACGTCAGGCGCGACCTGCTCCACGCTGGAAGATCTGTTCGTGAAATCATTCGAGGAACACCAGCAGCGCAGCAATACGCTCTCCGCCCTGGCGGCAGAAGCGCAGGCCATTCAGGACGGTACGATTCTGAGCTTCCTCCACCTGCTGGAAAAAGAACAGCAGCAGGATGGCCTGTTACTGCAAACGATCCTTGAAGAAGTACGCAGTGCTAAACAGGCGGGTCTGAGCGTGGAACAAGCCGATCAGCATTTGCTGAACGTGGTGAAATTCCAGAAGCATTAATTGCGCCCCACTTTTCTTTCCGCTTCTGGTTATGCCGGAAGCGGAACTTTTTATTGTCCGACCTTTCCAGCCTGCTAGTGGGCTTCGCCCTGCGGGGTAAACTTCAGTTCAATCAGCGCAATCGCTTTCTGCACGGCACGACGGGTGACCGGGTCGACGGCGGCGGAATTGCCCGTGAAATCAATTGATCTCAGCTGAGTTGCCATCTTCTCGCGCACTTCGACAGGCGCAATTACGTCGATCACATCCAGAATTTGTTTAATCACCAGCTGGCAGGCCACAACGTCAGAAACCAGTTCATCATTGGCGGTAAGTTGTTGCGTCATTTTTTGCTCCTTCTTTGCGGAGCGCCATAGTACCCTAAATTGCGGCCGACGCGAGGCAACTTTAGACATGACTTGCGATAAACGGTAAAAGTATCAATAAAAATTGCAACGGGACACCAACCTTGAGCAGCGATGGCAAACCGACAGTGAATGACAATTTCTCCACGCAGGGATCACGAGGGATTTCACCCGCCGCCTTACTGGTAGCCGGTGCGTTTTTTATGGAGTTTCTCGACGGGACCGTCATCGCAACCGCCCTGCCCGATATGGCAAAAACCTTCGCCGTACAGGCGGTTGACCTGAATATCGGTATCAGCGCCTATCTGATCACCCTCGCGGTGCTGATCCCCGCCAGCGGCTGGATTGCCGACCGTTTCGGCGCACGCAGTGTGTTTAGCCTCGCGCTGGCGATTTTCACTCTCGCCTCGGTCTTTTGCGGCCTCGCCACCAGCATGGACAGCTTCGTCGCCATGCGCATTTTGCAGGGCGTCGGCGGCGCGCTGATGGTGCCTGTAGGGCGCCTCGCGGTACTGCGTACCACGCCAAAACACCAGCTCATTACCGCCATCGCCACCCTCACCTGGCCCGCGCTGGTCGCGCCGATTATCGGCCCGGCACTCGGCGGATTTATTACCCGCTACGCCAGCTGGCGCTGGATTTTCTTTATCAACGTTCCCCTGGGCATTCTGGCGATTGCGCTCGCGTTGCGCATCATTCCTGTTATCCGCGAAGCCGAGCGTCGCCCCTTCGACCTGCCTGGTTTTCTGGCGACAGCGCTGGCAATGGTCTGTCTGGTCTGTGCGATGGAGATGCTCGGGTCACCGTCGTCGCCAGGGGTGCAGACATCGGGTTTATTGCTTGTCGGCGCGCTGGCATTTGCCTTTGCGTTGCGCCATTTCCGCCGCGCGGCCTGGCCGATGATTCGCCTCGATTCGCTGAAAATCGCTACCTTTCGCATCACGATGTATGGCGGCTCGCTGTTCCGCGCGTCAATCAGCGCCGTGCCGTTTCTGCTGCCGNNCCATTAACCCCGCCACGACGCCGCTCATCCGCTGGCTCGGGTTTCGCAAACTGTTGTTGATTAACGGGTCGCTGAACGTGCTGGCGCTGCTGGCCTGTGCGTTTCTGACGCCGCAAACACCCGTCTGGCTGACGCTGCTTATTCTTTACCTTGGCGGCGTGTTCCGTTCCATTCAGTTTACCGGTATCAGCACGCTGGCATTCGCTGATGTCGCCCCGCCGCAGATGAGCTATGCCAACACGCTGTTCAGCACTGCAACGCAGCTCGCCATCGGGCTTGGCATCACGCTGGGGGCGATCGGGATTCGTCTGGGGGAAAAGGTGAGCGACTGGCTGGATCTGACAACGTTACCCGGCATCAGCTTCCGCCTCGCCTTTGTGTTTATCGCCTTGATTTGCCTGGCGGGTATGGTCGATACGCTGCAGCTGACCCGCGATGCCGGTAGCGCGGTGTCGCGGAAAAGCCGGTAAAAAACCCGGCAGCGTGGCGCTCTCCGGGTTTTTAATGCGACGTGTTACGCCAGCATTTCGCGGACGAACGCCTCGATGGTTTTATCCTGACCGTTTTCAAAGAAACACTGCTGGAAACGCGGGCCGGAAATCGCCGTTTTCACCAGTTCAGGATCGATAGCACGCAGGGTATCGAGATAGTTCTCTTTCACCACCGCTGCTTTCACCTGATTCAGAATACCGGCATTGCGGACCTGCGGCTCTTTGCGCTCTGGCGGATAGCCTTCACCATTGCGTCCGGTAAACGCTTTCTCAAAAATGAAGCGCACATTCAGCTCCGCGCCCCAGCCAAAACCTTTGGCGAACGGCAGTGACAGCGCGTTACCGTTGTTGATCTGCGCAAACAGGAACGCGTCCGCCGGATCGATACAGTAGCCGCACACCACGCCCGGGTGGATGTTCAGCGACATCAGCGCGCCCTGACCGGTGCCGCAGCCGGTGACGACAAAATCCACCGCTTTCGAATTCAGCAGAATGCTGGCCATGATGCCGAGGTGAATGTAGGTCAGATGATGATCCTGTTCATCGCTCATACCCACGTTATAAACCGGGAACCCTTTTTCACCAGCAACGGCGTTCAGTTCTTTCAGGATGATGGCGTTCTTGCTCGCCTGGCTGTTTTCCATCATCAGTGCAATTTTCATGTCTTCACTCCTGATTACGGCGGGAAACCCGCAATGAATAAGCACACTGGCTCTCACCTTACTATTCAATAAACTCACTTTCAAATTTAATGAAAAATGGTTTTATAATTCAACCTCGATAACCACGAAAAGTTAATAAAAAGATCTATCCGCCGTGGTGACCGTTAGTTAGACTGATTAATACTGCACACGTTAACAGGATCCTTCCGTGAATCATTGCTGGCGTCTGTTACTGAAAAAGTCGCTTTACGCATTACAGGTCCTTCTCTTCCTGTTTTGCTCTGCACCGCTGTTTGCCGCGCCGCAGCCGGTGCCTGTCTGGCTGTATGACGATGAAAATTTCGAATTCTGGCGCGATGCTAACGGCCATTATCAGGGTTACTACCAGGATCTGTTTCAGGCCATTAATGAGAAATATGGTTATAACTTCCAGCTTCACCCGGTCAATGGCGAAGAGATAAACCGCCGCTTTAGCGAAAACAGTTTTGGTCTGTACGCGGGTGTATTGCGCACCGAAGAACGCGCGACCACAAAAATCCTCTCAATGCGCTTATTTGATAATGAAGTGGTGGCCGCCAGCTTGATCCGTAATGCCGACACGCCGGATGACTTAAACCATGCGCGGGTTGTTTTCCGCCGCAATGACGCCACCTTCGACCAGGTCAGAAAACGCTATCCCGAACTGACATTCCGCAACGTGCTGTTGGTTGATGCCAGCCAGGTAGGTTTTGACCTGCTGCGCGACGGAAAGGCCGATTACTATATTAATGACGATTCGGAGATGGATGACACCCAGCACTATTACGCTATCTCCCGCCCGTTCCCGGATCTCCGCATTCCCGTCACTATTGGTTTCAGCCCCGAATTAGAACACACCCGCAACGATATTAACCAGCTCATCAGCGACTGGCAGCAAAGTGGCAAACTACATCAACTGGAAGAAAACAGCCGTCGCAATTACCTGGTCAGCCGTATCCAGTTGACACCGCAGGAGCGCGCGTGGATTGAACAGAACACACTGGACATCTGGCTGCCGAAAAACGAAAACTTCGCGCCGCTGATCTGGCAGGACCGCAGCGGCTATCACGGTACGGCGATAGAAATGATCAAGGATATGCAGGAACTGCTGCATATTAAGGTCAACGTACATTATGTGGATAACTACGTGGCGCGCATGCGCAAAGAGAACTGGCCGGTGCGACTGGTAGATATTCTCAGCGACCAGAATCCGCTCCACACCAGCGGCATTATCGGCCCGCTGCAATCCTGGCATAACGCCTGGTATACCCGCATCGATGAGCCTTTTATTCGCGATGAAGAGCAGATCCGTTTTCAGCGCGTCGGGGTGCTGCGCGATTCTTATGCCAGCCTGTATCTGCGGGAGCACTTTGGCAACGACATTACGCTGGTGCCGGTTGATACCGTCGATCAGCTGTTTGACGCCATTGATAACCACCGCGTTGATTACATTCTTGGCGATCTCAGTTCACTGGAACTGGCCTTGCGCGGCAACGAGCTGTTTCGCGGGATCCTCAAAGTGGCCGGGCTGACGCGCTCCGACGATCACATCGGCGCCTGGGTGGCGCCGGGTCATCCGCTGCATTCGCTGTTAACCGAAGTGCACCGCATCTCCAGCCTGCGAGCCCAGCTGGAACGACATCGCGAAACTCCGATGACGCTGGATATCAGTAAAAACACGCTTAAAGTGATCAGCGTGATCCTGCTCATCACTGTGGTGTTCAGCCTGTTCCTGGTGCTGCTGATGCGTCGGCAAATCAAGAAAAATCATCTGGTTAACCGCAGCATTGTTGAAGCGATGGAAAAAGTGAACCGGGCGCACGACGNCTGCCGCATCGCATTGTGCGAGACATTGAGCGGTTTGCCTCGCTGCATGACGTGGGCAAAATTGCGGTACCCGAGCGCATTCTGCGTAAAGAGGGGCCGCTCACGGCGGAAGAGTTCAGCGAAATGAAGCTTCATACGCTGAAAGGCTGGCGGATTATTCAGGGGCTTGGTCTCGGGACCATCGCGGAAAATATCATTCATTACCACCATGAAAAATGGGACGGTAGCGGCTACCCGGAAGGGTTGAAGGGCGAGCAGATCCCTATCGAAGCGCGCATTCTGGCGCTGGCGGACGTGTACGATGCACTGCGACAAAAGCGCGTCTATAAACCGGGCTTCAGCCACGAACATGCCTGTGGGGTGATCCTCGAAGGCGCCGGGAAACATTTCGATCCGCAGCTGATTGCGCTCTTCCGACAGCTGCATCCGAAATTCCGCGATATCTATGACGCCCGCGCCGATTAGCGCTTGCCGTTGCGATAACTGAGCACCGATCCAGCGGTTATTCTGCGGATTGCCATCGCCGCCGGCGGTTACGATAGGAAGATTTCCGTGCTTTCAGAGCGATACCATGAATAAATTTCTTCTTGCCGCCGCTGTTGTTTCGTTATCCGCCTGCACTATCACGCGCCAGGCGGAGGTCAGTAACGTTGATGCGAACAGCGGGGTCGTGCGTCTCTCCTACGGGCAAGCCATGCTGCAGTCCGCGCGGACCGATAATTATGTGGCTAACGGGACAGCGACTAAGCAGTGTCAACAGCTCGGCNAATAATAGCGTGACGATCCAATATCAGTGTCGCGGTATCGCGATAACTCAGCCTAAATATAACGGCTACTGGTAATAATAAACGCCGACACACGATGGTCGGCTTTTTATTGATTATTTATCGGCAATGCGTGTTATTCCCATTCGTATTTTTACTCATTGTTTTTTTATTATTTTACCTTTTGCAAATAAATAGATAACAACTTATAGTGAGCCGCACAATAATCTGAACCGTTTGTTATTTCCGGAGAAATGCGATGCTGAAATCTGAAATGATTGAAAAACTCAATGAGCAGATGAACCTTGAGCTCTTTTCTTCCCTGCTCTACCAGCAGATGAGCGCCTGGTGCAGCTACCATAGCTTCGAAGGTGCCGCTGCGTTTCTGCGCCGCCACGCGCAGGAAGAAATGACGCATATGCAGCGCCTGTTTGATTACCTGACAGACACCGGCAGCCTGCCGCGTATTACGGCCATTCAGAGCCCGTTCGAAGAATATTCCTCACTGGCTGAGTTGTTCCGTAAAACCTATGAGCATGAGCAGCTCATCACGCAGAAAATTAATGAACTGGCACACGCGGCCATGACCCACCAGGATTACCCGACTTTTAATTTCCTGCAGTGGTATGTGGCTGAACAGCACGAAGAAGAAAAACTGTTTAAATCGGTTATCGACAAACTGTCGCTGGTCGGCCAGAGCGGTGAAGGGCTTTATTTCATCGACAAAGAACTGTCGACTCTCGATACACAAAACTAAGCCTGAAGGCGGCAGGTTTTACTGCCGCCTTTATTGATTCAGTGACGGCAAATTTTACTTTTGTGCGTCGTAAATCCCGCCGCCTGCGGAATAAACTTTCCTTTCATTTGCAGAAATGACACCAGTTCAGCGGCGGTCATTCCTTCTGCTGAGCAGGTATAAAACCGCGCCTGTTCGCCAAAACGGTGAATAATTGCCGCTTCCAGACTTTCTGTGGTGTAGCCCTCGCCCGATTCAAGCATCATGTTGAGCACATCATGACCATGTACTGATTGCATAATTCCTCCTGAAAACACAGACGATAAACGGTATTTAATGTGCATGTTTTGCGCTAGCGCAGGATGTGCGCACACTTCTGAACCGTAAAGTATTCAGTACAGTCACTGTAATTCATATTTGACGAAACGGTGGATTTCCCCTACGCTGCGCGGCATATTTTGTTGTTATGACGTTCTGTGGCAGAGGAAAGCGTGAAGAACCGCATTCTTGGTAGTATTTTAATCGTTGCGGGCACCACGATTGGCGCAGGGATGCTGGCAATGCCGCTGGCTTCTGCGGGTGTCGGATTTGGTGTCACTCTGGGGTTGCTGGTGTGTTTGTGGGGGCTGATGTGTTACACCGCCCTGCTGCTGCTGGAAGTCTATCAACACGTGCCTGCCGATACCGGGCTGGGTTCGCTGGCGCTGCGTTATCTCGGGCGCTACGGCCAGTGGATCACCGGTTTCAGCATGTTGTTTTTAATGTATGCGTTAACCGCGGCGTACATCAGCGGTGCCGGTGAACTGCTGGCCTCCAGCCTGAACCAGTGGTTGTCGGTGTCCCTGTCACCAGCGACCGGCGTGCTGCTGTTCACCCTCGTTGGCGGCTGCATTATCTGCGTTGGCACTTCGCTGGTGGATTTCTTCAACCGCTTTCTGTTCAGCGCCAAAATCATCTTCCTGATCATCATGCTTGCACTGCTGTTACCGCATATTCATCAGGTAAACCTGCTGACGCTGCCGGTAGAGAAAGGGCTGGCGCTGTCGGCGATCCCGGTCATTTTTACCTCATTTGGCTTTCACGGCAGCGTACCGAGTATCGTCAGCTATCTGAACGGCGATGTGCGTAAACTGCGTCGCGTGTTTATCGTGGGGAGTTTTATTCCGCTGGCAGCCTATATCTTCTGGCAGCTTGCCACGCTCGGCAGCATCGACTCCCCGGTGTTTAACACTTTGCTGGCGAACCACAATGGCCTGAACGGCCTGCTGCAGGCGATCCGTGAAGTGGTGGCATCGCCACATGTAGAACTCGCGGTACACCTGTTTGCCGATCTGGCGCTGGCGACCTCTTTCCTCGGCGTGGCGCTCGGTCTGTTCGATTATCTTGCCGATCTGTTCCAGCGGCAGAACACCGTTCGTGGTCGTCTGCAGACCGGGGCTATCACCTTCCTGCCGCCGCTGGCCTTTGCGCTGTTCTACCCGCGCGGGTTTGTGATGGCGCTGGGCTATGCGGGCGTGGCGCTGGCGGTGCTGGCGTTGATCATCCCTTCGCTGCTGGTGTTACGCAGCCGTCAGCGTCACCCGGAGGCGGCCTGGCGCGTGGCGGGGGGCCGTCTCGCCTTATGGCTGGTCTTCGCCTGCGGTATTGCGGTAATTGCCGTACAGTTTTGCATTGCCACCGGGCTGCTTCCGTCGGTGGGATAAAAAAACGGCCTTTCGGCCGTTTTTTCATTTCTGACAACAGTTTTTATATTTTTTCCCGCTACCACACGGGCATGGATCGTTGCGACCGATTTTCACGTCGTTACGTACCGGTTGCTGCACCACCGGCGCTTTCGGGTGCGCCGTCCAGTAATCGAAAAGCGACAGGGCCGCCGGGGCGATTTGCTCAATACTGTCGATAAACTCGTCTGCAGTAAAGGTGTCGAGGCGTTCGAAGTGGTCTTCTTTACCGTGTAAGGCGATGGCGTCGAGCGCACGCTGCTGGTCGTCCGGCAAACCAGACCAGTCCGCCAGCGCCACGCCGCGCATGTAGCCAAAGCACCACTCTTCAACAATCGTCAGGATCTGCCCTTCTTCTTCGCGGGTGCCAAACAACGGCTCGAACTGATCCGGGTACTCACCAAGACGCTCGGCGATATCGCTCATATGCTGCAGCGTCAGGTTGATAAAACGATCGCGTTCGCGCTCATCCTTCCAGCGCGGCACCGCGTCAGCCCCGCCCCACACCGCCAGCAACCAGTCGGCAGGCTCAATATCATAAGGCGCCGAAAGAATCGCGGTCAGCATGCCGTCCAGTTCAGAAACATCGATGACGGATTTCTCGTTGCCGTAGGTTGCCAGCGTGTCGTCCAGCCACTCGAGTTCGCTTTCGTTCAGGGGTCCGGTTTTCATTACGGGTACTCTTCAGGAAATAGGGGGCGGCTATTTTAATCAAAACCGGTAGAAATTTCTCTTTGTCCGGGGGATATTGTTATCACACCCTGAACAGGAGACGCTCATGTATTACACGTTCGGCAGCACAACCATCCATTTCTATCGCTATCAGAGCACGACCTATGTCGCCCATTGGGACGGCGGCAATGTCAGCAGCGAGAACTTCAGGCAGTTTATTGAACAGATAACGCAAAAGACAGGCATTGACGCGAAAGAGATTGATGTCGCCGCGCGCGATTATTTTAACAATGTGGATTAGGCATTGACCGGTTTCCCGCTTTCAGGCGGTGTTAGCTTTGCGCCGCCAGTAATACACGCAACGATGTGGCCGACAACGACTTATAAAAATACCACCCCTGAACCAGGGCATCCGGCGCGTTATCCCGGATAAACGCCAGTTCGGCTTCTGTTTCCACTCCCTCGATCACCACCCCTTTATGTAAGGCGGACACCATCTTGAGGATGGCAGTAAAAATCATGCGATTATTTTCATCCTCGATATTGCCGATGAAAACTTTATCAATTTTAACGTCGTCACAGGGGACGTCACGCAACCAGACCAGGTTTGACGATCCCGTTCCGAAATCATCCAGCGCGATTTGATAGCCACGACGTTTAAGTGCAGCGGTAAAGCGGACAAGAGCTGTGAAATCCAGCACGTTTTTCTCGGTGATTTCAATTTTTATTCTCGGACGCGGTACCCTGAAATTTCTGAGCTGCTCATCAAGAAACCTCGTTGTATTCTCATTCAACGTCTCCTGACCACTGAGATTAATCGACAGCGAAAACATGTTGTCTGAGCGCAGCACGGAAGACATCTCGACCAGAGCACGCGTAATGACCAGCCGGGTCAGCGGTGCTNGCGGTGCGGACGGCCCCAGCCTGTCTGCCAGTTCTATAAATTGATCCGGCGAAACCTGGCCATAATGGCTGTCGCGCCAGCGCACCAGCGCTTCAGCCCCGACAATGCGGCAGTCCCGAAGGCGTACCAGAGGCTGATATTCAAGGTACAAGGCTTTCGTCTGAATGGCTTTATTCAGCCGGTATTCCAGTGATCGGAACGTTTGCCGCAGGCGGCTTAATATGCAGACAATC
Organism: Trabulsiella odontotermitis; assembly: GCF_001188485.1. Classification (GTDB taxonomy): domain Bacteria; phylum Pseudomonadota; class Gammaproteobacteria; order Enterobacterales; family Enterobacteriaceae; genus Trabulsiella; species Trabulsiella odontotermitis_A. The sequence continues at coordinate 34,021 of NZ_JNGH01000104.1, read as the reverse complement.
ATGCTGCCGGTCAGAAATGAAAGCAACACCACGACGGTAAGCGCACCCGCAGAAAGAGACAGCAAACCTGGGAGATGAAGGATACCGATATCCTCTATAAACGATGCCCGCCAGGTCTCTGACCGCATTTTTTCCAGTAGCTCATCATTGCAGTGCGTAGATTTCAGTAGCTGATTGCGGCCGATGGTCTGTCGGATTTGATGAGATACAACGTCGACCCGAGTCATAATATTCCGGGCACATGCCTGTTCCTTTTTAGCCTGCCAGTGAATAATCACGTAATGCATTAAGACCAGCATTAGCAGTGAAAAAACGATCACGCCTGCAAAACGAAGATACCCCGTCAGGATCTTTTTCATCCTCTGCCCCCCTCTTCCCCCGGTACTCCTGTTATTGATTTTTAAGCGATTAATGCTCTTTTTTGGCCAACGGTCTTCCCCTGAGGCGAAAAAACTCTATTCTCTTCCGCCTGCTTACTATTTAACTTTTAACTATTTATTAACAATTACAGCGCCGGTGCAGGGGCGTTAAATACTTATGGAGTCAGTAATGCCAAATCGCAAACATCTCACGACGAGTGAGATCAACGAAATGCTTTCCGCCTCTCTCGCCGGGAAATACCCGGAGCGGGACTGGTGTCTGATACAGATGTGCTTCCTTCACGGACTGCGCGCCAGCGAAGCCTGCCAACTCAGAACATCAGACATCGACCTCCGCGACAAGGTGATATACATTCGCCGTCTGAAGGGCGGATTTTCTACGGTACATCCGCTAACACAAGACGAGTTACCTCATCTGAAACGCTGGATTAAACAGCGCAATCAGATGCGTGGCGCAGACAGCGAGTGGCTATTCTTGTCACAGAAAGGCGGACAGTTGAGCCGCAAACATGTTTACACACTGATAAAACGCTACGGCGAGGCGGCGAATATCAGTGTGACATCGCATCCGCATATGTTGCGCCACGCCTGTGGTTATGCACTGGCAGATTCAGGGGCAGACACTCGACTTATTCAGGATTATCTGGGACACCGAAATATTCGGCATACAGTGATATATACAGCCAGTAATCCGCAGCGATTTACGGGATTATGGCAGAAAGGGGTTAATCGAAAATAGTACACTTTGGACCAAAGTGTCATATATATTAATTTAGGCCTTATTTAAGTCAATATAAATATTATTTTTGCTGCACAATTCCCTTCATATTCAAAATAATCAATTACATACAATAACGCTAACCTGGCGCCCTGCCTGATACTTCTGTCATGTCATGAGTTTCCCTCAGCTTACAAATCATTAACAGCACACAGTTTATTAGCGAATACATCTAAAAGAAGCCATATAACAATAAAAATAACAGATTAATATGCTGCCAATAAATTATTAACAGCACAAAACAATTAATGCGACAAAATGGTCCAAATTGTCGCATTTTTCGTATCGTCATTAGTACGTAACCGAATGAAAAAAGACAAGTTTAGACAAAGTACACCCTTAAATGTCTCTGGAGTAGTCACCACTGTGACTACAAGGAATGGCAAGGAAATGACAATATTTAATAAAGTAAACAAAATAACCCTGGCAGTTGGCCTCCTGCTCACAATGTATAGCGGTGCCGTTAATATCAAGAACACCCCTCTGATATCGAAAGAGGCATCCGCTATCGACACCGATTATATCGAGGAAAATGAAACCACCATCATTAATAGTTTGACCCTTGATGGCAGGTACGTGGCGATATTAAGCAATAAGCCCGAACCCGAACCGAATATAAACCATCCGACCAGCGATACATACGCAGATAACCGCATTGGCGTCTGCGACAGCGAACGGGGATTTTGGTTGACCGGTGGTGCATTCGTCCGTGGAGGTTCTTTAACGTTCAACCCACAGACGGTGAACAATTTCTGCACAGGGTATTGCGCTTTCAACATAGCTTATCTCATGCCGCCTGCGGCGACCCTTTTGATCTGATGGAGCCAGATATGACCTATATCGTTTCCTTTTATCCGGACGGCCATCTGCTTCCTGACAATATCCAGGATCTGGACCACAGCCCGCTTTATATGGCTGTGGCCTGTTGGGGATTACGGTGCAACAAGATCCTGACGACAGAAGTAGTCAGCCGCGAATTTCGCATCACCCAGCAACGTGCCCGGGATGCACTGCACTACATCCGCCACGAGGCACGTGACCGCATCACCACGGAGTGCATTGTTATGACCGTACCGGGTCTGCGACGTACGATCACTTGCAAAGGATTGCGCGTTCTGGGTGTGAATATCTCAGCCCTTGACGCCATTCGCGAACGCCCCCGGGCCGCTCCGGATAAGGGCAAACATCTGCAACGCCTCGCCAGCCAGACCACTCCATTACACCAGTTGCGCCGGTGGATGGTCTCCCGCCGTACAGGCGAACCGGTACCCGGCAGTTTACTCGAAGGAGTATGACATGAAATTCAGATTGCCCTCCTTTAACCCGACCCTCAGCAGCGAAAAGATGATTCTGATTGCCGCCCTGATGATTATCGTGGGCATCGCCGTCCCGATTATTCTCCTGCTGCTGTTACTGCTGAGCGACTGCCCGTTGTGCGGGTGGAATTACCTCTGAAGATGACTTAATCACAGGAGTGATAGATGCTATGTATCTGATAATCAATGGTCACAAGGAATATTTTGCCGTTCCAGGCAATCCTATTGCCCGTACACACTGCCCACCGCTCCCGGATGTACCGCTACGTGAAACCCACTACGTGACGGGCGAGCTCAGCCCGGATGACGCGCCAGACCTGATCACCACCCTGCTCTGGTATCTGTATTTGGTCAGGCAGGCGCATCCGAAACTGAATATCCGGGTCAGCGATTCACGGATAAACGATGCCTGCCAGCCTCTGCTGTCAGCGCTGGGGTTGCAGCCTGCCGCCGACATGGCGCACGACCATTCACACCATCTCACCCGATGCGAGGCCAGAGTTCTGCTGTTGCTGCTGGGAGGCCTTAGCGTAACGCAGGTGAGTGAGCTTTTGTGCCGGGACATCCGCACCGTCAGCACGCAGAAAGTCCGGGCAATAGCCAAAGCGGGCCTTGAGCACAACGGCGACCTGCATCTGCTCGGCGCGCAGTTATATGGACGCAGTCCCGTTCGGCGCCCGCCCCTGTCGCTGGATGATTACGCCATGATCTCCGTCATCGCGCTTACTGGCCACGTCTCTCATACCGCTGTCCTGCTTGGCATGCCTGAACGTACCGTGAGTCGCCGCAAGCAGGTCATCATGAAGAAATTGGGGGTAGAGCATGACGTGGCGCTGTATGCCGCCCTCGGTCTGTCCATGGACAGGAAAAAGGCAGGAAAGCTGAAGCACAAGATCGCAGCGCACATAAAACTGCGGGAGGGACAGCTGTGACAAACTACACCCTGAAATATATAGAATATCTGCTCAAAAAATTTTCATGTCTGTTTATCAGCGATTATCACTACCGCAAAAATCGCTTCGTGAGGAACTTCGGCTACTGCCCGGACATGCAACATCCAATCACTTTCAATGAAAAGCTCATGTACCGTGCGCTTCAACCGCACGATCCGACATTTACCGCAATGGCGGATAAAATCCAGGCGCGCCAGATAGTTCGCAAGAAACTGGGCTGCGAATACCTGGTTCCTTTGGTTGGCATCTGGGATACCACGGAGGAAATCCCGCTGGATAGCCTCCCGGACCGTTTTGTCCTCAAATGCAACCATGACGCCGGTAGCACCGTCGTCTGCCGCGGTAAAAATACCCATGATTTTGCGGCGACCTTCCGCAAGCTCAATTTTTGCCTGAAGCGAAATATGTATTACACCACCCGCGAATGGCAGTACAAAAATATCTCCCCCGTCATCATGTGCGAGGAATACATCGACACCAGCCATACGCAGTATCAGGGCTACACCGCTGACGTCTGGCATGTGCACTGCTTTCACGGAAAGCCCCACTTTCTGGAAGTGGAGTTTTTGAACGCGGCCGGAGTGCGTCATTCAGGCATTTATGATCCGCAGTGGTCTCGCCAGCAGGTTGAAATGGGTTACCCCGGTATTCCCATTAATCCCCCGGTACCGGGTAAGCTTGCAATAATGCTCGGAGCCGCCGCCACGCTCGCCGCCAGACTTGACTACTGTCGTATCGATTTCTACCTGAGCGGCGACAACCTCTATTTCAGCGAATTTACTCTCATCCCGGCTAACGGCAGACGGGGCTTCCTGCCGGATTACTGGGACATCGAGTTTGGCAATCTCTGGCGTCTCCCCTCACCACTCTGTCGGGTCGGCGATCCTTCCTGCTACAGCAATATTTTATCGGAGAGGGATGACCTGTGATGCGATATTTCAGCCGGTGTCTTTGCTTATTACTCTTCGCTTCACTCTTCGGTTCCGGCAGTTGCGCCTCAGCGGGACCAGAGATCATCGCCTTCAATGCAGCTGGCCTTGATGCTCCGGAAAACACCCTGTACGCCGCTCGTAAAGCACTGGCCAACGGTGCTGGCGCGTTGTGGGTCACCGTGAGGGTCTCCGCCGATGGGGTGCCGGTGCTCTACCGTCCCGATGACCTGAGCGTCCTGACCAACCACTATGGCCCCGTAGAAGAGGTCACTGCCGACAACCTGAAAACTGCCGATGCTGGCTGGCGTTTCGGGGAAAAGGAAGGGTTTCCCTTTCGTCACAAAGCGATGGGTATACCCCATCTGGAAGAGATGCTAAAAATGTTCCCCCGCACAACATTTTACCTTGAGATCCGCGCACCACATGCTGAGTTTAAGCGTTTCGCTAAAACCCTGCAGCAGGTGCTGGCCCGCACCGATAGCCTGAAACGCACCCGAGTGTATGCCGCTGATTCAGCACTTCTTGATGCCCTCCCGATAGCCATCCGTCGTTTTGAATCGCAGCAACTGACCCGCGATACACTCATTCGTGCCGTGGTCTCCCGCCGCTGCCTGCTAACCCGTAAATCCGCCTATCCCCGCTGGCACGCCTCCCCACTGAGACAGCGGGTTTCCGTGGCAGACGTCACAGGGGCCCCTGCACCACCCGCCCTCGTCTGGTTACAGTGGAATAAAGCCGCCCTGACCTGCCTGCAAGCCTCCGGGCCTGCGAAATTGATCCTGTCGGGAATACGTAACCAGCATGATCTGGATCTCGCGACCACTCTGCATGCCGACGGTGTGTTGGTGAGCTCACTCCTGTGGATTACGCCCTCATCAGAGAGTAAAAGCACCAGGGTTATGCCGCAGCAGCGCCACCTCCATACCTGGCCGTAACCCCCTTCAGGAGAATGCGACTATGTTCGATAACAGTAGCGCACATCTGGCCTGGTGTGCCCTTGTCTCGCTCGGTATTGCCCGTCAGGATCAGCAGATTGACACCATCGCCGCAGAAGATTTGTATCTCGTCCGTTGGCTGTCCAATGCCCGGCACCAGCGCCGTTTCCCGAAAAGTGTCGCCAGCGACCTCGACTGGCTGTTGCAGCAAGGGCGGCAGCACAGTTCTCAGGCACGGTTGCGAGAGACGCTGCTTTTCATCTATGAAACCGGTATTAGCGAAACCGAAAAGCTAAACGACCTGCTTCGGCTGAGCCGCGCACTGAATGCCATAAAAGAGCATCACTGGGTGTACATGTTGCTAAGCGATAAAGAATGGAAAAACCGGCATAAACGCCAGTTAAGTGCCGGCGTAAACGGTATCTACCTGCGAAAACGCGAGCTGGACAACGGCTTTGACGACAACGGCAGCCAGCATCAGCCATTAAATCTGCTGGTCACCGGCGACCAGGAAGCCCTCGCCGCTCTGCTGGAAGATTTCCAGTGGCGACTGTTACCTGTTCGTGATTGCTATCAGTTGGTGTCCGGCCGGGAAATGGCCGGGACGTCATTCAGGTCCACCGAATAACCTAACGCATTTTACCCGACAGATTTTAAAAAAGGATGATCGTATGTTTCCATTTCACTCTCCGCACCCGGTATTTATCCCTTCGTACCTTTCCCTGTTAATAATGCTGGCTTTATCTCACCATCGTATCAACGTCATTCTCACCTCTGATAAGGATGTCTTATAGCGACGCACACATAATGAACCTATAAAATACCTGAGAGATGCAATCCAAAAAAAAACACTATCAATCATTGAGAATCTAATTAATTAATTCTGTTAAAGCAAAAAAAATGCTTCTTTTAAAGTTACCGTTACATCCCTGACTTTTTCCAGACACTACAGAAACGCTTATGGTTTGTTGCTGTGTATATTACGGTGTGATTGATATTTCTGTGCCCCAGATAGTCCTGAATAAGGCGAGTATCGACGCCAAGGTCAGCCAGAGCATAACCACAGGCGTGGCGCAGCATATGCGGATGTACCGGAATACCAAGCTCAGCCTCTTCGCCCAGGGCCCGGAAGAGGCCATGAATATAGCCTCTTGAAAGTAAATCGCCCTTTTGAGAGATAAAAAGATACGGGCTGTCCGCATTTCGCCAGCGTCGCCTTTCCCCTAACCAGGCTAATAATATTTGAATTTCTGCTTCCGCTAAAGGATGAATAGTTGAGAGACCACACTTCAGGCGCCGTATATATATCGAGCGCCCTTCAATATCGATATCTGAAAGCAAAACTCTGCGTAATTCACTGACACGGAACCCATGAATAAAACATAACCTGACTAAACAGCGATCCCGAATGGCATATCGGCGTGTTGAAGTTGCAGTTTCCATGTGTTGAATTTCTTGCCGCGTAAGATACTTACGTTCATTCATAAGAATTCCGTTTCATGAAATTTCAGCATATCCGGTAATGTACAACACATTTCTTTATACAACCATATAAATTAGCTTACATGATAGTAACAATTAAACGCGCATTGTTATTCCTGGAACAGACAAAGTTTATGGGTTGTGGATGACGCTAAAAGCCGTCGGGGATATCAGGAAGTGAAGCAAATGTTATAAAAAAACCGCCTTACGAGGCGGTTACACGACACTGCTTATCATTGATTTTATTCGATTATCCCAATGGTACCCGGAGCGGGACTTGAACCCGCACAGCGCGAACGCCGAGGGATTTTAAATCCCTTGTGTCTACCGATTCCACCATCCGGGCTCGGGATGTAAAGTGGAGGCGCGTTCCGGAGTCGAACCGGACTAGACGGATTTGCAATCCGCTACATAACCGCTTTGCTAACGCGCCTGAGTACTGCATACACCCGCAAAACGAAATTGCCGATGTCGAAAACTGGAGCGGGAAACGAGACTCGAACTCGCGACCCCGACCTTGGCAAGGTCGTGCTCTACCAACTGAGCTATTCCCGCATAATCAAGATTGGTTAATCACTTGATTTCATTACCGTCTGGCAATCTACGCTGCCGTTCGATGCGTTGCATTCTACTTACCTGACGCACTGAGTCAACGATATTTTTCGCATTCAGGATCGTTTGCTGAATTTTGCGGCGAAACGATCACTGTTCAAGCAAATCGCCGCGGGCCGCGTTGAGATACTGCAACATGGACCACAGCGTCAGCACAGCGGCGACGAAAAACAGGCCAATACCGGCCCATTCCACCCAGTCGTTCGGGCGCCACAGCATCCATACCAGCGCGGTCATCTGCGCGGTGGTTTTCACTTTGCCGATCCACGATACCGCCACACTGCTGCGTTTACCCAGTTCCGCCATCCATTCACGCAGCGCAGAGATAATGATCTCCCGCGCGATCATCGTGGCCGCCGGTAACGTTACCCACCAGGTGTGATAATGCTCAGCCACCAACACCATCGCGATCGCCACCATTACTTTATCGGCCACCGGATCAAGAAAGGCACCGAAACGAGTGCTCTGGTTCCAGCGACGCGCCAGAAAACCATCGAACCAGTCGGTGACCGCGGCGACGAGGAAGATCAGCGCACACAGAAACGGTGCCCAGGTGAATGGCAGATAAAACGCCAATACAAAGAATGGGATAAGGATGACGCGAAACAGAGTGAGCAACGTAGGGATATTAAATTGCATGGTGACGGTAACTATCTGTTGTCAGTAAAATATTAGCCCTATGTTGCTACAGAGCCCCTAATGTTTCAACGAGTAGTAGATCTTTTCTGCCAGACCGTGCGATATACCCGGCACTTTGGCAATTTCTTCCACGCTCGCCTTCTGCAAACCTTGCAATCCGCCCATATACTTCAACAACATCTGGCGGCGCTTCGGCCCCACGCCTTCAATGGTTTCAAGCGTACTGGTGCTTTTTACCTTTGCGCGTTTTTTCCGGTGACCGGTAATCGCGTGATCGTGCGATTCGTCGCGGATATGCTGAATGACATGCAGAGCCGGTGAATCGGGCGGCAGGCTGAACCCCTCGCCTTCCGGTTCGAAGAACAGCGTTTCCAGACCAGCTTTACGATCCGACCCCTTCGCCACGCCAAGCAAGATAGGGTGATGCTTGTCCCACGCCACGTCCAGCTCAGCAAACACGTCTTTTGCCTGCGCCAGCTGACCTTTACCGCCGTCGATGAGGATCACGTCGGGGATTTTATTGTCATCAATTGCCTTGCCGTAACGACGGCGCAGCACCTGATTCATCGCCGCGTAGTCATCGCCTGGCGTGATGCCGGTAATATTATAACGGCGATATTCAGCGCGCAGTGGGCCATTCGTGTCAAACACCACGCAGGAGGCGATGGTCTGTTCCCCCATCGTATGGCTGATGTCGAAACATTCCATGCGGTTGACCTGCGGCAGTTTTAACACCTCGGCCAGCGCCAGCAGCCGCTGATGAATGGTTGACTGCTGCGACAGTTTGGTGGTCAGCGCAATAGCCGCGTTGGTTCGCGCCAGCTTCAGGTAACGCGCCCGGTCGCCGCGCGGTTTGGTTTGCACATTAATCTTGCGCCCGGCAAGCTCAGTGAGCGATTCCGCCAGCAGCGTTTTATCGGAAAGATTGAAATCGAGCAGGATCTCCCCCGGCAGCGTACGCATCTGGCTGCCCTGCAGATAAAACTGCCCGACAAAGGTCTCGACCACTTCGCCGAGTTCCGTGCCGCCCGGCACTTTCGGGAAATAACTGCGGCTTCCCAGCACTTTCCCCTGACGAATAAACAGCACATGGACGCAGGCCATACCGGCATCAAACGCCACGCCGATAACGTCAAGATCGTCGCCGGTGTTAGAAACAAACTGTTTCTCAGTGACACGACGCACGGCCTGGATCTGATCGCGAATACGCGCGGCCTCTTCAAATTCCAGTGACTGGCTGGCTTTTTCCATTCTCGCAATCAGCTGCGTCAGCACCTGGTCATCTTTCCCGGAGAGGAAAAGGCGGACGTAATCCACCTGTTGCGCGTACTCTTCCTCACTCACCAGCCCGGCAACACACGGCCCAAGACAGCGGCCAATCTGATATTGCAGACAGGGGCGAGAGCGGTTGCGATAGACGCTGTTTTCGCACTGGCGAACCGGGAAGATTTTTTGCAGCAGCGCCAGCGTTTCACGCACCGCGTAGCCGTTCGGAAACGGACCGAAATACTCCCCTTTCGCATGCTTCGCCCCGCGATGAATCGCCAGGCGCGGGTGGGTATCGCCGCTAAGAAAAATAAACGGATAGGATTTATCATCCCGCAACAGCACGTTATAGCGCGGCTGATAGAGCTTGATGTAGTTGTGCTCCAGCAACAGCGCTTCCGTTTCAGTATGGGTCACGGTCACGTCAATCTGAGCGATTTGCGACACCAGCGCTTCGGTTTTGCGGGAGGCGAGATTGCTGCGGAAATAGCTGGAAAGCCGTTTTTTCAGGTCTTTCGCTTTACCGACATAAATAACCGTGCCGCCGGCGTCATACATACGATAAACGCCGGGCTGGCTGGTTACGGTTTTCAGGAAGGCTTTCGAATCAAACACATCACTCACTGATTTGCTAACGACTCCGCATTGCACAGGCCATGGCGAATTGCCAGGTGCGTCAGCTCGACATCGCCATGAATGTTAAGTTTACTGAACATCCGATAGCGGTAGCTGTTCACCGTTTTAGGACTGAGATTCAGTTGTTCTGAGATCTCATTGACCTTCTGACCTTTGGTGATCATCAGCATAATCTGCAATTCGCGTTCAGACAAACTGGCGAAAGGCGATTCTGTTTTTTCCGGCTCGATTTGGCTCAGCGCCATCTGCTGAGCGATGTCAGAGGCGATATAACGCTGACCGGCGAAGACCGAACGAATGGCGTTAACAACTTCCTGCGGCGCGGCCCCTTTACTCAGGTAACCTGCCGCTCCCGCCTGCATGACCCTGGCAGGGAGTGGGTTTTCAGTATGCACTGTCAGCATAATGACTTTGGTATCGACACACGCTCGCGCAATTTTCCGCGTGGCTTCGAGTCCACCAATGCCGGGCATGTTCATATCCATCAACACGACGTCGACAGCATTTGCGCGGCACCATTTTACAGCATCCTCACCGCAGCAGGCTTCACCGGCAACTTTAATACCCTTTATATCTTCCAGAATGCGTCGTATCCCTGCGCGCACCAGTTCGTGGTCATCAACAAGAAGGACGTTGATCAAAGGAATAATCTCCAGAATAGGGATAACGCTACTGATTCTATATCGCCACCATATTAACGGGTTTTATCTTAACTTTGAAACTTAAAAAATGTCCTGCTCCGCATTTTAGTCGTTTTTCTGGAAATCAGACTGTACATCAACTGGAAAGCCACCTAAAACATAGCCTATGCGTTGAGTTTTTTTAGCAACTTCTACACACCACTTCCTAAAAACCCAAGAAAAGTCTGAGAGAATAATGGTAAATTTAAATATGTAACAAGAATTAACCAGAGAAGAACCTGATTTAAACAATATTCGCGGCCATATATCGAAGCGGCAGTATAATGCCTTCCGAAATAGCATTTTTCATTGATAATTAGGACAAAAAACAAGCACTCCTTTTTTTGGCTACGTTTGTGGTATACTTCGCGGCCTTAACTTTACGTATCGCATATATACGCAATCACCGGAGCGCCCGGACAACAACGAGGCCGCCTGCGGAAGGATGTGGATGAGCGCAAGACTTTAACGAGGAAATAGATGAGCACACCTGATTTTTCCACTGCCGATAATAATCAACAACTTGCCCAGGAAGTGACCTGCCTGAAAGCCCTGCTGACGCTGATGCTACAGGCCATGGGGCAGGCCGACGCGGGTCGTGTGATTATTAAAATGGAAAAGCAAATCACCCAGATGGACGATGAAGCTCAGGCAGCTGTTTTTTCCAGCACTGTTAAGCAGATTAAACAAGCGTACCGTCAGTAGTCGCGTTCAGACCGGCTGACAGTGCTGCTTCAGCCGGTTTACGTCGTTCAGATAATCCCTGTCGCCGCCGCATAGCAGGCAATCTGCGTTTTATTGGGTGCGTTGAATTTCTTCTGCATATTCTTTTGATGAAAATTCACCGTATTCTCTGAGATAGAGAGGATCATCGCGATTTCCGCCGACGTTTTTCCTTCCGCCGTCCATTTCAGGATCTCCAGTTCCCGTTTACTGAAGCGCATTTCTGCCGGAGTCACCATCTCATCTTCCAGCCGCAGCAGCGCCAGCAGGCTCTGTTCAGTCAGGGTCTGTAGCCGGAGTTCCATTTCATCGTCATCGTAGGTCGCGCTGCCCTGTTCGGTTTCCCGTGAAACGGATAAAAAACCCATTGCGCGGTTAGGCAACATCAGACAGTGCGTGACGCCATTGCGTAACCCGTGATCGCGGGCAGAATCCCATAACAATGAAGCATCGCTAAATAAGTCATCGTCCCAGCGTAAATGACCACGACGGAAATTCTCTGCTTTTAATACCGGATCGATGATATGGAATTTCTCTGCCATATAATGCGACCACCAGCGTTCGGGATACGTGGTATGAATGGAAAGCTTCGGGCGCGTAAAAGGAACCGGGTGCCGGACACAGAGTGAAAAATAATCATATTCCAGCCGTTCGGTTTGCTGCTGCAAAAGAGTATAGATCTGCTCGCTCGTTGTTATTGACTGGAAATGTTGCAGCATTTCCCGCCGCCATCTGAAAAAATCATTGTCCCTCATAACCAACGAATAAACCTCTAAGTAATAATCATTATTATGAATACCCGAAAGTAGCACAATTTTCTTATTTAGATGAATGAAATGTCCCATTCCGTGAAATAAATGGGAAATTCATCCTGAGGTCATTGTCAACAGCGGACTACGCCCACGACGCGCGGGTGTAAAGTTCAGTCGCGTCGCGGGGGCAGAAAAAATTACTGGATGAGGAATTTGGCGAGGAACTGTCGGGTACGCGGCTGCTTCGGATCGGCAAACAAGGTTTTCGCATCGCCCTGCTCCACGATGCGCCCCTGATCCATAAAAATGGCCCTGTCAGCGACGTCGCGGGCAAAACTCATTTCATGCGTCACGATCACCATGGTGCGCTTTTCCTGCGCCAGCTGGCGGATGGTGTTCAGCACTTCGCCCACCAGTTCAGGATCGAGCGCCGAGGTCGGCTCATCAAACAGAATCACATCCGGGCGCATCGCCAGCGCACGGGCAATCGCCACACGCTGCTGCTGCCCGCCGGACAGACGGCGCGGGTAGCTGGTCTCTTTGCCCTTCAGCCCGACTTTATCAAGCAGATCCAGCGCGCGTTCGCTGGCATTCGCCTTATTTTCGCCTTTGACGAACACCGGCCCTTCAATGATGTTTTCCAGCACCGTGCGGTGCGGGAAAAGATTAAAGTTCTGGAAAACAAACCCTACGTGCTGACGCAGGCGGCGAATCAGCCCCTTCTGCTGGCTGAGCGCACGCGCGGTATCAATGGTGATATCGCCCACTTTTATCGTGCCGCTCTCCGGCTGTTCCAGTAGGTTGATGCTGCGCAATAGCGTCGTTTTGCCGGAGCCGCTGGGGCCGATAATGGCAACAATCTCACCTTCTTTCACCTCCAGATCGATGCCGTGCAGCACCGTCTGGCCGTGGAATTTTTTCACCAGGTTTTTGACTTCGATAGCACTCATTTTGGATCACGCTCCTGGCGGTTCAGCTGATTTTCAAAATAGTTCTGCAGGGTCGACAGTACCGTCGCCATCACCCAGTAAATCAGCGATGCCGCCAGATACATAGTGAAGACTTCCAGCGTACGCGAGGTGATGAGCTGCGCCTGACGGAACAGTTCCGGCACCTGAATNTGGCTGCCGCTTCCCACTGTCCTTTATCAATCGATGAGATCGCCGCCCGCAGCGTTTCCGAGGCATAGGCCGCGGTATTGAGCGACAAACCAATCATCGCCGCCGGGATCGGATCCAGCTCAATACCAAACTGTGGCAGACCGTAGTAGATCATAAACAGTTGGGCGATGAGCGGCGTCCCGCGGAAAATGGAGATGTAAAACCGCGCCAGCCACCGCACCGGCCAGAGGGCCGACATGCGCATCAGCGCCAGAATAAAGCCCAGCAACAGACCAAAAATCATACCACCGATACTGAGCTGAAGCGTAAAAATGGCCCCGTTTAACAGATAGGGCGCCGAATCGAACACCAGTTGAATACTTTCTTGCATTATTAATTTTCTGCGTTAAATGTGAGGATGATAAGCAAACAGCGCTGGCGCCCCGCCCGTATGGACAAACAAAATGGCGCCGTCATCCCTGAAACGCTTCTGGCTGATACCGTCGATAAGCCCGGCCATCGCCTTGCCGGTATAGACCGGATCGAGCAGGATACCTTCCAGTGAGGCCAGCAGTTTCACCGCCTCCATGCCCGCCTCGTTAGGTGTTCCGTAGCCGGGGGCGAAATAGTCATCCCACAGATGAATGTCCGCCTTCGCGTCAAGTTCCAGGCTCCCGGCAATGGCCTGCTGCAGCGCCACCACTTTCGGTTTCTGTTCTGCTACCGTGCGCGAGACCGTCACACCAATCAGCGAAACGTCCGGCAACAGCTGTTCAAGCCCCACCGCCAGCCCGGCGTGGGTGCCAGCACTGCCGGACGCGACGACAATCGCCGACAAATCCACCACATCTTCACACTGCTGAGCAATTTCCAGCGCGCTTTCGACATAGCCAAGCGCGCCCAGCGCATTCGAGCCGCCGACCGGGATCACATACGGGCGAAAGCCCTGCAACTCCAGCCGGGTCGCCAGTTCGTCGAGCTGCGCGGTGGGATCGGTCAGCGCATCGCACATTTCAACCTGAGTGTTAAACAGATCGAGCAGCAGACGGTTACCGTTCGTCAGGTAGTTTTCCGCGCGTGTGTTGATCGGGTTTTCCAGCAGCGCGACGCAGTGAAGGCCGAGCTTTGCCGCGACGGCGGCGGTCTGGCGAACATGGTTAGACTGAATCGCGCCAGCGGTCACCAGCGTATCAGCGCCTTCGCGCAACGCATCGGCGGCAAGGAACTCCAGCTTACGCAGCTTGTTGCCGCCCATCGCCATCGGCGTGACGTCATCGCGTTTTATAAAGATTTCACGTCCAAGGTGATCGGAGAGACGGGGCAAAAATTCAAGCGGTGTCGGTGCGCCAAGAAATTCCAGCCGCGGGAAGCGTGTTAAATTTTGAAGTGACATAGCATCTCCTGATTCATATCTTTTTATTATGCACGCACTTGCCCGGGAAATAAAAAAAGGCGCCAGAATCAGCGCCTTTTTTAACCGTTGGTGCTTATTGAGTCACATCAGCACCAAACCATTTCTCAGACAACGCCTTCAGGCTCCCGTCTTTCTGCATGTCCGCAATCGCACCATCGATGGCTTTCAGCAGATCGTCATTACCTTTACGCAGCGCCACACCCGCTTCCTGACGGGAGAACGCTTCGCCGGTTACCGCCAGCGTGTTGTTGGTTTTCTTCACCAGATCCAGCGCGGCCAGACGATCCACCAGAATGGCGTCGATACGGCCTACGCGCAGATCCTGATATTTGGTCGGGTCGTCGTCATAGGTGCGAATATCCACACCCGGAACGTTGCCACGTAACCACTCTTCGTAATTGGTTCGCGCCCGCCGTTTTGATGGCGCCTTCATTACCCTTTTTCACCAGCGCCTGGATGCCAGAAACGGTATACGGCGTGGAGAAGTCATATTTTTTCTTACGCTCGTCAGAGATGGTGACCTGGTTGATGACCACATCGATACGTTTCGAATCCAGTGCTGCCAGCATCCCGTCCCACTTGGTCGGCTTGAGATCGGCCTTCACGCCGAGGTGTTTTGCCAGTTCATTCGCGAACTCCACCTCAAACCCGGTCAGCTTGCCATCGTCTCCCTGGAAGCTGAACGGAGGATAGGTCCCCTCAAGGCCAACGCGCAGCGAGCCGCGCTCTTTGACCTGATTCAACAGATTTTCAGCGGCGAACGTTTTCGCGGTAATCCCCGCCATTAACGCCACAGCCATAACACCCATCAGTGCCTGACGGCCAATAAGAGCTAGCTTCATCGTCTTCCCATCATCCCAATAGTTTTAAGTAGTTACTGTAGTGTAAGGTGTTTATTCATAATGGCAAACACGACTACGCTACATCTTATTCAAATTTAATATATATCCGAGGTGGTTGGGTAAGCCAGATTCTGCATCTTTGCCGGGGCAGTCAGCGCCTGAAACTGGGCGTACTTGCGCAGGGCAATACGATAATTGTTGGTGCTGGTGGCTGGCAGCCACGGCGCCAGGTTGTCATCCAGATAACCGTTGGTCAGTAATTCCCGCGGCACGTTCAGCTCCGTCAGGTGGTTGCCGAGGCGACGCAGACGAACGACATATTCGCGCACCGTGCCGGGGCTCATATCAGTCTGTTCGAAAAGATATTGTTTAAAGCCGATAATATCGAAAAAGTCGCTCTGCTCTTTGCAATGCAAATCGCCGCAGAAACGACACAGTGCGACCCAATCCTGGCGCTCCTGTTGCCACTCTTCTTCGTTCATTAAGGTGTCGAGACGGGAAATCGCGATTTTATTGACTATCTCACCGCGCTTGACCAGCGTGATGCGGTCGAGCAACTTATGGCAGTGAGCACAATGCGTTTGGCTATGTTTAAAGTCTTTAAGGTAGCGGCTTAACGGCCGTCTTTTTACTTGCTGCACCGTCATGATAACTCCTGGTTGTCATTGGTTGTGCGGCATTTTTCAGGGGCGATGAAATCATCGCCATCCTATAACCTACCCAGCTTAGTACGCAGACGTTTGATGGCCTGGCTGTGCAACTGGCTGACCCGCGACTCGCCCACTTCCAGTACCGCGCCAATCTCTTTGAGATTAAGCTCTTCCTGGTAGTACAACGTCAGCACAAGCTGTTCGCGTTCTGGCAGCGCTTCGATCGCCTCGATCACGCGCTGCCGCAAGTTGCCTTCCATTAGCTGAAAGAGCGGGTTTTCCTGTTGATTCTCCTCGGTTACCAATTCAATACTGTCGCCATGCTCTTCACGCCACTCATCGTAGGAGAAAAGCTGACTGTTATTGGTATCCAGCAGCATCTGACGATACTCTTCAACAGGAATACCGAGTCGTTGTGAGACTTCGGTTTCCGTGGCATTACGCCCCAGCTCTTGTTCCAGCTGCCCCATCGCCTGCGCCACTTCGCGCGCGTTGCGTCGGACGCTGCGCGGCACCCAGTCCCGGCTGCGCAATTCATCCAGCATCGCCCCGCGAATGCGTTGCACTGCGTAAGTGGTAAATGCCGTTCCTTGCAGAGCATCGTAACGTTCCACAGCATTCAATAACCCGATGCCGCCCGCCTGAAGCAGATCGTCCAGTTCCACGCTCGCCGGCAACCGCACCTGTAGGCGCAATGCTTCATGGCGCACCAGAGGTACGTAACGCTGCCACAGCGAGTGTTTATCCATTACACCTTCAGCGGTATACAGTGAATTCACGATAAACAGCCCTGCAGTAGTTGAGTTATCGGCATGATTATCCGTTTCTGCAGGGGTTTTAATCGGCAGAATAGTGGTCTAAATCAGCGTTTATTTGCAGGTTATGATGCAATTGCCTGAAAATTCAGGTGTTATTTTTTACCCTAAGCGAAACGCTTTTGGGCTGTTGCGAGGGAGGAATGCATGGATACCGCGGGTTGCACGGTATCCGGGGAGGTTACTTAAAAACGCGCTTATTACTGTTTGAACGCTGAATTTTGGCTGGATTGCCAAAAGCGACAGCATTATCCGCCAAATCCTTTGTCACCACCGAGCCCATGCCGATCACCACATCATTGCCGATCACCGACAGCTCTTTGACGACACAGTTCATACCGAGGAACGTCCCTTCGCCAATCGACGTTTTGCCGCCCAGCGACACCTGGCTGCAAATCACGCTGTGAGCGCCGATATGGCAGTCATGGCTGAGGTAAGTGTTGGGCTGGATCAGCGCATTATCGTCAATCGTCACGTTGCAGGAGATAAACGCCCCTTGCCCGATCAGCACGCCGCGGCCAATGTGGGTATCGTCAGGAACAAACACATCGGGGTGAATCAGCGTCGCCAGTTTCGCTTTTTGCAGCACTTTCTGCGCCAGCGTCCGGCGGTGCGCGGGTTCGCCGAGGGCGATGAAAATTTCCAGGTCGTGAAAATCCAGCGCTTCGTAGCGATAAACCGGCACGCCGGAGACCGACGTCGCGTCCGTCACGTCATCGATAAAAAAGATGTCGCTCCACCGCGCCTCAACCTGATTGATCTGGCGAGCAAGCACCAGCGTTTCGCGTCCCTGCCCGCCTGTTCCGTAGATACCTAATTTCATGCGACCTTATCCACCTGCGTCAGCCCAACCTGTTCGCGAATAATATTCACGACACGGGCCTGATCTTCAAGTGTCAAATCGGGATAAATCGGTAAACACAATATTTTCTCGGCGACATCACTGGCCACCGGCAGACTTGCCGCCGACGCCGACGGTAAATGCCGGTACATTGAGAAAGAGCTTATCAGCGGATAAAAATAGCGACGCGAATAGATGTTTTGCGCTTTCAGTGCGTCATATAACCAGTCGCGGCTGACCGGGAACGTGCTTTCCACACGGATCGGGAAATACGCGTGGTTCCACTCCACGTCATCAGTCACTGAGAATGTACCGATCCCAGGAATATCACGCAGCCACTCGCAATAGCGATGATAGATTTCCGCGCGACGTGCCAGCGCATGATCAATATGCCCTAACTGCACCAGACCAAACGCCGCCTGTACTTCATTCATTTTGGCGTTAATCCCCGGCGCCACCACCGTGGTTTCTCCGGCAAAGCCGAAGTTTTTCAGATAATCGATACGCTGCTTCATGCGGGCGTCAGGGCAAATAATCGCCCCGCCCTCAAAGGTATTAAATACTTTGGTGGCATGAAAACTGAGAATTGAGAGATCGCCGCAGTTCAGAATGCTGTGGTTATTTTTCTTCACCCCAAACGCATGGGCGGCGTCATAAATGACTTTTAAGCCCCAGGCATCGGCGATGGTCTGAATTTTATCGACGTTACACGGAATACCGTAACAATGCACCGGTAAAATCGCCGATGTCGCGGGGGTAATTAATGCTTCAATTTTGTCCGGGTCAATATTACAGGTGACCGGGTCGATATCGGCAAATACCGGTGTTAAGCCGTTCCACAGCAGCGAATGAGACGTGGCGACAAACGAATAAGGCGTGGTAATGACTTCCCCGGTAATGCGCAACGCCTGTAACGCGGTGAGCAGTGCCAGCGTACCGTTGGCGAACAGGCACAGGTGCTCCACGCCCAGATAGTCGGCCAGCTCTTTTTCCAGTTGCTGGTGCCATTCCCCGCCGTTGGTGAGGAATTTTTTCTCCCAGATTTTTTCCAGGTACGGAATAAACTCTTCCAGCGGTGGAAGTAACGGGCTGGTGACATAGATGTCTTTCATCAAAACCTCTGCGAAGCGTAATTTTATTAAACGGTTCCACCACCGTCTGTCGATAAGTGCGTGGCGTTACCTGCTTCGTCGATAACAAAAGAGCGCGGCGTTTGCCCCTGGCAATAGAGTGTCCAGGCATGACGCAGCGCATATTCCAGATGCTCCGCGGCATTAAAACCGTCTTTCGTTTCAACAGGTATTTGGTTACGCATTCCGAGGCGGATGGCATTAAGTTCGTCAAAATGGTCACGCCAGTACAGGGCTTTATTGACGTAGTCGTCTTTATCCATCGCAATAAACTGACTCAGCCCATAACTGTTCATATTTTCCACGCCCTGACGGCAGGCAAGCGTATCGCCGCATAACGTCAGTGTGGGCACGCCCATCCATGCAGCATGGTTGGTGGTGGTTCCGCCGGTATACGGGAAGGTATCGAGCAAAATATCGACGCGATGGTGGCAGGCGAGATATTCCGATAATGGCATGCGTCCCTGGAAAATAAGCCACTCTTCACTGACACCGAACGCCGCGAGCTGTCGCGTAATGGTCTGGATGACGTTCGCGTCGCTCATAAAGCCAAGTAACAGCCGGGACTGCGGATATTTCACTAATATTTCAGCCCACAGACGCAGCACCTCTTCGTTAATTTTCTTCGGCCGGTTAAAGCTGCCAAAGGTGATATAACCATTGGTCAGCGCGGGCAGCAGATTAATCTCCGGGCTGTTTTTATCCGGTTCAAACAGTTTGGGCATCGGCGCATAAATGATTTTTTCGAGGAACTGCTTCTCAAGCCCTGGCGGGTTCATACAGCCGGTAGAGAGAATGCGGTAATCCATCGCGGAAAGCCCGGAGGTGCCCGGATAGCCAATCCACGTCATTTGCACAGGTGCCGGACGCAAAGCAAACACCGGCAGGCGCGTGAACGTGGTATGGCCGGAAAGATCGATCAGGATATCAATCTCATCGGCATCGATCTGTTTCGCCAGCTCAATGTCGCTCATGAGTTCCGCGTCGCGCCACAACACCGCCCCGGATTGCAGATGTTCGGTGAGGCTGTCTTTCACTGGCGAGGCGCTGTAGCCCACCAGTTCGAAATGCTGGCGATTAAAACTGTCCCAAAACGGCAGCAGGAAGTTACTCACCGGATGCTGGCGCAGGTCACCGGAAACAAAGCCGAGACGCAGTTTTCGCTGTGGATCGGTGTTGATACGACGGTGCGGGGTAAAATCGCAGCGTCGCGCCCACGCCTCAATGCGGCGACCATATTCTTTGTGCTTCTCCAGCTGTTCTGCCGCACTCAGGCGGTGGTCGTGAGTCACTACAAACAGCAGGCTGGTGAAACTGTCGAAATAATCGGGGGACAGCTCAAGGGATTTTTCGAGGAAATATCTGGCTTCATCCAGCTTCTGGTTATCGCTGAGGATCACCCCGAGCATTGCCACATAACGGGAACTTTCCGGCTGATAGCGAAACGCTTCACGACTGCATTTTTCCGCCATCGGGTTATCGCCCTGCCCGTGGTAAAGCGTCGCCAGCGAGTGCCAGAATCCGGCACTTTTACCATCAAGACGCAGCAAGCCCTGGATGATTTTCCGCGCATAAAACCGCTGTTCCAGTTTCTGCAGCGCG
Source organism: Trabulsiella odontotermitis (assembly GCF_001188485.1). Lineage (GTDB taxonomy): Bacteria > Pseudomonadota > Gammaproteobacteria > Enterobacterales > Enterobacteriaceae > Trabulsiella > Trabulsiella odontotermitis_A. The sequence goes on along the minus strand of NZ_JNGH01000104.1, from coordinate 13,543 downwards.
GTCGCCAGATCGAAGTAAATATCGAGACTGGAAAAGTAATACCCCATCAGCTTACAGAGCGCGGACAGTGCGTCCTGCCAGGCGCTGGTGAGAATACAGGCGCGGGAGTAGCAGCGCAGAATATGTAAATCATCCGGAGATTCCGCCAGCAGACTCTGCGTGTAGTCGCGCGCCTCTTTGGCTTTGCCCAGACCAATTAACCGGTTGACCTCAGTATAAATGGCCTCTACGGCCTGCTCATCTTCTGCGGCCTTAGGCTCCTGATAGCGCTCGTCCGCCAGCAGCCCCCCTCGCTTCACGCTGACGCTGAGTAACAGCAGCGTACTAATAAGTGGCTTCAGCTTCGCCGGATCGCCCTGGCGTAAAAAACGCTGGATCGCGGTTTTCCACGCGTCCGTCGAGCCCGTCAGCATCCCCTTTGCCCGCAAAGACAGAAAGCTGTCCCAGGCGTCATCGTCGGTGGCGGTTAATCCTGACCGGAGATACCGCTGCTCCTGTACCGTCACCTCGACAACCCCACCCCACAGGTTTGTGGTTGTTGTCGTCTCTTCCCTCAACAGACACAGCGGCTGCAGTTCCCTGCCCTGCACGTCGTTATAGGGGCCAGCAAAAGCGCTCCAGTGCAGCCCGTCCGGGCGGATCAGGTAAAGGTCGCGTAATGATTCGCGCACCGCATCGCGGGTGTCACCAGGTTTTTCCGGCAGACGGGTGTTAAAAACCAGTTGTTCGAAACTGAGGCTCATCGGCCACGCGCCGCCGAGCAGGTCGAGAATTTGCAGCGTCACTTCGTTTGACGTACTCACCGGCTGCCCGCTGGCGCTGCGGTGACCGTTGGTGATTTTGCCATCATCCGCCAGTATGCGGGTAAAATTCCCGGCCCAGTGCAGTTGCTCCAGCGAGTGCAGATCGGGTTTGAGTTGTGCCGCCTGTTCAACCTGCGCCGAGAGGAGCGTCACGCGCTCCGCGCGGTTGACTGCCAGATCCAGATACTGTTGCGCGATCGGGCGCGGGGTATTGCCGGTGATCAGGCCATGCAGCTGTTGCAGCGCCTCGCTGTAACCCTCCGGCAGTTCAGACTGCGGGATCGCGTCGCCCACCGGGCATAACCCGAGCGTTGTCATGTGCTGGTGAAAATCGCTGTACCAGGTGGCAGGCGCGGAATCAATCAGATAAGCGAAGGTCAGCGCGGTATCATCCAGCGCTTCTGCCTCCAGCACGCGGTTTTTTAGCTCGCTGTCCGTCAGCGTCATCGCCATCCAGCCCAGCATCCCCCGGGCGCTGGTTAACGGATCGGCGTTCTCATCGCCACGGCGCAAATGGAACGCCAGTGCGTCGCGCAGCTGTTGTGCGTCGTTCGCGCCCGGCAACACCTTGTGTTGCAGGCAAATAATGCCGTCGGCGGAGAGATGTTCCCGGCACCACAGCAGCAGCGCGTCACGCTCTGCCACGCCTGCGCAGGCATAAACGCCGTGAATGATGATGTAATCAAACTGCCCCGGATCCACCGCCAGCAGATCACCCAGCCCGGCGGCAAACGGTTCGATATTGGAGAGCGTCAGCGCGCTGATTTGCTGCCTTGCCTGGTCAATCAGGCTGTCGTCGATATCCACACCGATGCAGACGCTCTGCGGCCANGTCAGCGCTGCCGCACCCCAGTTCAAGGATCCGCGCGCTGGCGGGTGAAGCCAGCGCAATACCATGCAGCAGGGCACTGGCGTGGAGAGCGACAGGGGTCATGTGGCGGTTCTGGTACTGCATATTCACAGGCGGCATCCGTTTTATCGTCAGTAAGCTTCATGCGCTGCGAGGTATTTCTCGCAGAGGGCGTTTTTGTATTGCTGGTACTCGCCGTCACCGTTTTTATGGGTGGTCACAACCCAACTGAACGCTTCGTTTCGGTGATTGATGTCGATTAAACGTGATGCCGGTTCCCGGCCAATCTGCATCTGATCGACCGCAGGCAGGACATCCACCGCAAAAGAAAGCGCCACCTGATCGAGGAACCAGACGGCATTGCCGCTTGCCAGATTGCGATCGATAAAACGGGCGACGGTGTCGAGATAGCTGAACCCGAGCGCGTCGGCATCGGCATACAGGAAACCGCCCTGCACCCGCTCCCACAGCGGCGCCGCGTCGTTCTGCGTCAGGATCAGCCCTTTCGGGTAGAAAGTGCGCAGCGTCTCCTGCCAGCGCTGGCGCACCAGGCAGTCGGCATCCAGCAGTAGCACCGGCGCGGCAAACTGTTCCAGGGCATAGCGCATGAAAATAAAGCGGCGGGAGGCGTAATGGACGTTGATCCCGTGAACAGCAGGCACCTCCTCTGCACTGAGTGAAATTGCCAGACCAGGGAAACGCTGTGCCAGTTCGCGAACCTGCGCGTGAAGATCGTCGTCGCAGTTATACACATGCAGATGCACGTTTAAATCGGTGCCGTTGGTGTCATAAATCGAGGCCACCAACGCCCGGGCGTGCTCGAGGTAATATTTTTTATCGCAGGCCACCAGTACGGTGNCCCAGCCGGTAAATGCCGCAGACAATCATCAGCAACGCGAAAGGATCTTCACCGAGTAAGGCGGAATCCGCCGTCAGATGCTGAATCACGATCTGCGCCTGGTTGTCATCCTCTTCCATCAGGCAGATCAGCAGCAGAATTTTCAGTACCGGCGCGGAGTTGCTGAGCAGCGAAAGGTTATTGGAAATCAGGAACAGCGCGGATTCGATTTCATTAATACGGAACAGTATTTGTACTGCTGCGACAACGAAATTAAGCGATTTCTCTTTTTGCAGCGCTGCGACCACATAGTTGGTCACGGCTTCCGCCATCTCAGCGGGAAATGCCTGTTGCTGGCCCTGTTTTTTTACGTCAAACGCGTTGTTCGCCAGCGTAATGGCGCACATTAAGGCTTTAATCGCCTCATCTTTATCCGCCTCAAGCCCGGTCACGGCGGCCATTAATGTTGGCTTCATCGTGTCGAGATCGCTGTTTCTGTAATGCAAAATCTCGGCGACCACGTGCGCAGGCAGCACATCCGCTTCCGGCAGATCGAGCGTACGGGTGAAAACATCACGGTAATATTGGTGCATGGCACGCGTGCGAGAAAATTTAGTCATTCTGTTCAGCTCAATAGTTGCGCGACCTGAAGGCTTTTGTTCAGGCAAAGTGAGGCTAGTTTTTGATAAATTACCATCCGCAAAGGCAGAGTGATGGAGGGATAAAAAACACAATTAGCGGCTTATTTTGCACATTGCTTACAGGGTTAGCGGCCTGAAAAAGCAATAAAAAAAGGCTGCTGTTGCCAGCAACCTTTTTGTGACTCTGCGTAAAAATTAACGCAGCAGGGACAGCATGGTCTGCGGAACCTGGTTAGCCTGAGACAGCACAGAAGTACCAGCCTGCTGCAGGATCTGCGCGCGAGACATGTTGGAAACTTCAGTTGCGTAGTCAGCGTCCTGGATACGGGACTGAGCAGCAGACAGGTTGTTGATAGAGTTGTTCAGGTTGTTGATGGTAGATTCAAAACGGTTCTGAATCGCACCCATGTTAGAACGTGCGGTATCGATCTGCGCGATTGCAGCATCAGCAGCAGAAACAACAGCCTGTGCAGAGGCGTTATCAGAAATTGCAGTGCTCAGCGCAGCGTCCAGAGTACCGGAAGTGGCGTTGATCAGCGCAGTGCTGTCGATAGAAATGGTATCGTTGGCAGAAGTCCCTGCGCCAACCTGAATTTTCAGCGCGGTGCTTACGGAACCATCCAGCAGAGATTTGCCGTTGAAGTTCGCAGAACCTGCGATACGGTCGATTTCAGCCAGACGCTGCGTGATTTCAGTGTTGATTGAAGTCAGGTCGCTGTCGCCGTTGGTGTCGTTCGCCGCCTGAACAGCCAGCTCACGGATACGTTGTAAGTTGGTGTTGATTTCGTTCAGGTTACCTTCAGCGGTCTGAACCAGAGAGATACCGTCGTTCGCGTTACGCGCCGCCTGAGTCATCCCTTTCAGCTGGGAAGTCATGCGGTTAGCAATTGCCTGGCCAGCAGCGTCATCTTTCGCGCTGTTGATACGCAGACCAGAGGACAGACGCTCAATAGCAGTGCCCAGAGAAGACTGAGATTTGTTCAGGTTGTTCTGCGTGGTCAGGGACAGCAGGTTGGTATTGATAACTGACATAATTCATTTTCCTTCATATTGGATTCTAGGGTCGGTGCCTAACACCCACGGCGTCTCTCACCGTCAACAGGGGTATCGGCGCTGGTGAAAAAGACTTTAGAATCAAATTTAAAAAAATCTTAACCATTTGATTTTTAATGAATTATAAAGTTATTTATTTAACTTCAGTTTGTCTTAGTTTTTATTTGAGTCAAATTTTAACCAGCCCGTTTTTTTTCCTTATTAATTACTCACGATCGCAGCCGGTATTATCTAAAGCAAAATCCCTCTCCCCTTCCTTGATTTACCAATCGGGTTATAAACCGACAAACGCCCGTGCTATTCCGGGGATTATTTTTTCATCTGATGTGTAAACTTTCCTGACACTGCGCCGATAAGAGTCTCAAACGCCCATAGACATCAAGGAAAATTTGTATGGCTTCAATCAGCAACCTCGGTGCAGGAACAAGTCTGGACCTGAACACGCTCTACACCCAACTGGAAACCGCGGAACAGAGCAAGCTGACTATCATCACTAACCAGCAAAGCACTTACAATGCCCAGCTGAGCGCGTGGGGTAAACTGCAAAGCTCTCTGCAAAGTCTTCAGACCGCTACGGCGGCGCTAGGGAAAACGGATACCTGGAACTCGGCCTCTGTCACTAGCACCAACACGTCGTTTACCGCCACAACGACCAGCGGGGCGCCGATAGGTTCCTATACGGTTAACGTGTCGAAAATCGCCAAAGCGCAGGTGTTGACCACGGCCAGTATGGCCAGCGGCTCCACTCAGCTGGGTGAAACAACCGGCGGGACACGAACCATTACTATCACTCAGCCAGGGACCAAAGACCCGCTCAAAGTTGAGCTGTCTGATTCTGATACCTCGCTGAACGGGATTGCCAAGGCGATCAACAAAGCAGGCGGCAACGTCACTGCCAGCGTGATTAAAGCCACCGACGGTGATTATCGTCTGATGCTGACGTCGAAATCGACCGGTACCGATGGCGATATGACGGTTACCGTTACCGGTGACGATACGTTACAGAATGCGATTGGTTTCGACTCAACCACCAAAACCGGTGCCCTGAACATCCAGTCCGCGTCGCAAAACGCCAAACTGACTGTTAACAATATTGATATTGAACGTCAGTCGAACACCATTACGGACGTACTGCCAGGCATCACGCTGTCGCTGAAAAGCGAAAGTACGGCTGAGGAAACGCTGGAAGTGTCGCGCGCCACCGATGCCAACAAAAAGGCGATTACCGACTGGGTGACCGCGTATAACTCGCTGCAGTCCACCATCAACAGCCTGACCAAATATGTGGCGGTTGATGCAGGCACGACGCAGTCCAGCAGCAACGGTCCGCTGATTGGCGACAGCCAGGTGCGTTCTGTGCAGTCTCAACTGCGCGGCCTGCTGACCGAAGTTCAGGGCAGCGGCGCCTATAAACTGATGTCGCAGCTGGGCATTACTCAGGACCCGACCATTGCCGCTGATGGCACGCTCGGTAACCTGAAAATCGACGATACGAAGCTGACCAAAGCATTAACCGATAACCCGGACGCGATTCAGGAGTATTTCATCGGCGACGGTAAAACCACCGGTTTTGCCACCCAGATGAACAACACCCTGACCACCATGCTCAGCACTACCACGGGCAAAGAAGGGATCGTTCAGAATGCCAAAGACGGTATCAACAGCACCCTGAAAACGCTGGATAAGCGTTACGACGATATGCAGGCGTCTATCGATGCCACCATGGCGCGTTATAAAACGCAGTTTACCAACCTCAGTACGCTGGTGAGCAAGCTGACGAACACGTCTAACTATCTGACTCAGCAGTTTAATTCGAGCAGTTAAGGAAAGGATATGTATAACCATTCTGGTGCGCAGGCATACCAGAAAGTGGGGCTGGAGAGCGCGGTGCTCAGCGCCAGCCCCCATCAGCTCGTCGTGATGTTATTCGATGGGGCGTTGAGCTCTATGGTACGGGCGCGGCTGTTTCTTGAGCAAGGCAATATCACCGCCAAGGGCGAAGCGCTCTCTAAAGCGATCAACATCATTGAGAACGGCCTGAAAGCGGGTCTTAACATGGATGTTGGGGGCGAACTGCCGCATAACCTGTCAGCGTTATATGACTATATGGTGCGACGCCTGTTGCATGCCAATCTGCGCAATGATGCCGAAGCAATTGCTGAAGTCGAAAAACTGCTGGCTAACATTGCCGATGCCTGGAAACAGATAGGCCCGAACTCACCATCAACCCAGGACTCGTTCTGATGACAGACTTCATCTCATCCCTGCATAACTGGCACGCGCTATTTGCTTTAAGTAACACTATGCTCAACCTCGCCCAGGCCGGGAGGTGGGATGAGCTGATTGATCATGAAGTCAAGTATGTCTCTTTGGTTGAAGAGATTGCTCTGAACCCTTTGCCAGCGGGCAATGCAAAGCTACAGGAAAAAGCACGCGCCCTGCTGGTGAAGATCCTGAGCAACGAGTCTGAGCTTAAAGGACTATTGCAGGTACGAATGTCAGAACTGCAGACCCTGATTGACCAGACCGGCAAGCAGAAATCGTTGACAACAGCGTACGGAAAACTTTCCGGCAACATTCTTATCCCGAACGAATATAACCCCTGATTTTCCCCTTCGCGGAAGTTACGCCATACTCCAGAGGTCAGTTTGTTGGCCATCTGGAGCACGGCGCATGATAAATCCTACCTTATTACAATGTTTTCACTGGTATTACCCCGCAGGCGGGCAGTTGTGGCAGGAAGTGGAAGCCCTCGCCCCGAATCTGAATGAAATCGGCATTAACATGATCTGGTTACCGCCCATCAGCAAAGGGTCGTCCGGCGGTTATTCTGTGGGCTACGACACCTACGATCTGTTTGATATTGGCGAGTTTGACCAGAAAGGCAGCGTGGCGACCAAGTACGGCGATAAAGCCCAGCTGCTGTCTGCCATCAACGCCCTGCAACGTCACGACATTGCCGTGCTGATTGATGTGGTGGTGAACCACAAAATGGGCGCGGACGAAAAAGAGCCGGTGCGCGTGCAGCGCGTCAACGAACAGGATCGCACGCAAATCGACGACGAGATCATCGAATGCGAGGCCTGGACCCGCTACACCTTCCCTGGCCGTCAGGGCAAATATTCGCAGTTTATCTGGGATTACAAATGTTTCAGCGGCATCGACCATATTGAAAACCCGGACGAGGACGGCCTGTTCAAAATCGTTAACGACTACACCGGTGAAGGCTGGAACGATCAGGTCGATGATGAAATGGGTAACTTTGACTATTTGATGGGCGAAAACATCGATTATCGCAACCATGCCGTCACCGAAGAGATTAAATACTGGGCGCGCTGGGTGATGGAAGAGACCCATTGCGACGGGTTTCGCCTTGACGCCGTGAAGCATATCCCGGCCTGGTTTTATAAAGAGTGGATCGAGCATGTACAGGAGGTTGCGCCGCAGCCGCTGTTTATCGTCGCCGAATACTGGTCGCATGAAGTGGATAAGCTCCAGCAGTACATCGATCAGGTTGCCGGGCAGACCATGCTGTTTGACGCCCCGCTACAAATGAAGTTTCACGAAGCGTCGTTGCAGGGTCGCGATTACGATATGAGCCAGATTTTCACCGGCACGCTGGTGGAAGCCGATCCGTTCCACGCCGTAACGCTGGTGACCAACCATGACACTCAGCCGCTACAGGCGCTGGAAGCCCCCGTCGAGCCGTGGTTTAAACCGCTGGCTTATGCGTTGATCCTGCTGCGCGAGAACGGCGTGCCGTCGGTATTTTACCCGGATCTGTTTGGCGCCAGCTACGAAGACACCGGTGGCGATGGCAATACCTATCAAATCGAGATGCCGGTGATTGAACAGCTCCACGAGCTGATTGACGCCCGCCAGCGTTTCGCCCACGGCGTGCAGACGTTGTATTTCGATCATCCCAACTGCATCGCGTTCAGCCGCAGCGGGACTGACGAAGCGCCCGGCTGCGTGGTGGTGCTTTCCAACGGCGACGACGGCGAGAAGACGATCACGCTCGGGGAAAACTACGGCGGAAAACGCTGGGTGGATTTTCTGGGTAACCGCGAAGAAGTGGTTGAAACCGATGACGAAGGCACGGCTAACTTTACCTGCAACGGCGGCAGCGTCAGCGTGTGGGTTATGGAAGACGTGCTCTGAGGCGTTCCCCGGCGGCATTACACGCCGGGGTCACTGACTTATTCGGTTAAACCGTTTTTCGCCATCGCCTCCACGCACTCCTGCGTAGGGCGATCGACGCGCTGCAGCTCGAGACGGTCATAATCGAGCACACCGTCATCAAGATCGAGACTGTAAGCCGCCAGTTTTTTGTTGGCGACCACGTTGTAGTAATCCTCACCGCGCTGCATCAGCTTGCCACGCACCGCCGTGACGCGTTGCCACTGACGGCAATCGAGCGTATCGCCCTCTTTGGTAATAATCAGACTGGCAATCGCTTCCGGGCTGACCATCGCGCTTTGCGGCCCTTTCGACTGCCAGAAACCCGCCAGCGCTGCGGGCGCAGGGGCTTTCACCACCGCATTGTAATTATCGACCTGCACACAACCCGCCAGCATCAGCAACGTGCTCGCCATCACTAATTTCTTCATCACTCATCCTGCAAACGGAGAAAAAAATATTGTGGCATTAACGGGTGCGCTCCGCCACCCTTTCGCCGTGCAGAAAAATCTTACGCAAGTTTGATTTCAGCCGTCATATCTTTCAGAATTTTCACAAAAATATTGAGATAACGCTCATTTTCCAGGCAAAAGCGGGACTAGTGTAGGGGGAATTTCCCGGAGGACCTACCCATGAAAAAGTTACTGATATGCTGTCTGTTCGGCAATACAGCAAACTCGCTGGCGAAAAAGATGCAAAAGGTTGCGGATGAACAGGGTTACCCGGTTCTGATCAGCGCCGTCGGGCTGGAGAATTTTGCCAGCGTCGCCCCCGCCTATGATGCTTTTCTGCTTGCACCCCACGTGCAATATAAACTCGAAGAGCTGAATACGATTATCGCGGACTCACGTCCGATTTACGTTATTGAGAGCTACCCCTTCGCTTCCCTGGATGGCGAAAAAGTGCTGATGTTTGCCCTGGAACAGATGCCAGAGCTGGCGGAATAATTCACACCCACGTGCGACTCAGGGAGGAGTCGCCGCGACGTTCGCAAAAACCTACACCTGCATCGACATCATCTCTTGATACGCCGACACCAGTTTGTTGCGCACCTGAATGCCCATCTGCAGTGAAACCGACGATTTTTGCAAATCGGTCATCACATCGTTCAGCGCCACGCCCGGTTCGCCCATAGAAAATTTTTCCGCCTGCACGCGTGCGACGTTTTGCGTATCGCTGATGCGATCCAGTGCAGCGGTCAGTTGTCCGGCGAAACTGATGCTCTGCTGCGGCGCTTCCACCTGATTTTTCGCGGCGCTCACCGCCATCTGCATCTGATTCAGAACGCCTTCGATACCCTGAACAGCCATGATAATCCCCTGGTTAGATTTTTCTGGTGATGAGATTACCAGCTTGTCAATAAGATAAAGGCGCTAATTAGCGATAAAAAAACAGGTTATTTGGCGCATAGAAAATCCTGAAGCATCAAATAATGACATGGCTTTCTTTATGCGATTGTCGACCCGGGAGTCTGTTTTGTTTCTGAATCTCTTTTTCGCCACTGGCCAGGATTTACGAGGTGCGCAATGAGCGCGACTGCAACGACCACGCCACATACTAAAATTCCAGAGTGGGTCAATCGCCTGCGTTCCAATCCCCGAATCCCTTTGATGGTGGCGAGTGCCGCTGCGGTTGCTATTGTCGTCGCGCTGGTACTGTGGGCAAAGAGCCCGGACTACCGCACCCTGTTCTCCAATCTGTCTGACCAGGACGGCGGTGCCATCGTCACCCAGTTGCAGCAGATGAACGTCCCTTATCGTTTCGCCGACAGCGGCGGGGCGATTGAAGTCCCGGCCGATAAAGTGCATGAGCTGCGTCTGCGTCTCGCACAACAAGGACTGCCGAAAGGCGGCGCGGTCGGTTTTGAACTGTTGGATCAGGAAAAATTTGGCATCAGCCAGTTCAGCGAGCAGGTGAACTACCAGCGAGCGCTGGAAGGGGAGCTGGCCCGCACCATCGAAACCCTCGGCCCGGTGAAAGGCGCGCGTGTACACCTCGCCATGCCGAAACCGTCGCTGTTTGTCCGCGAACAAAAGTCCCCTTCCGCCTCCGTCACCCTGAATCTTGAAACCGGGCGTGCTTTGGATGAAGGCCAGATCGCGGCCGTTGTACACCTTGTCTCCAGCGCGGTCGCCGGGTTACCGCCGGGTAACGTGACGCTGGTCGATCAGGGTGGTCATCTGTTAACGCAATCCAACACCGGGGATCGCGATCTTAACGACGCCCAGCTGAAATACGCCGCCGATGTGGAAAGCCGTATTCAGCGCCGCATCGAAGCCATTCTCTCGCCGGTGGTCGGTAACGGTAACGTGCATGCGCAGGTCACCGCACAGATCGATTTCGATAACAAAGAGCAGACCGAAGAGCAGTATCGCCCGAATGGCGATGCCAGCCAGGCGGTTCTGCGTTCACGCCAGGTGAATGAAAGCGAGCAAGTTGGCAGCCCGTATCCGGGCGGCGTGCCGGGCGCGCTCTCCAACTCCCCTGCTCCGGCACCGACCGCGCCGATATCTACGCCACCGGCTAACCAGCAGAACGCGCAAAACAACACGCAGCGGACGGAAACCACCAACGGTCCGCGCAATACCCAGCGTAACGAAACCAGCAACTACGAAGTTGACCGCACAATCCGCCATACCAGGAAGAACATTGGCGATATCCAGCGTCTCTCCGTTGCCGTGGTGGTGAACTACCGCAATCTGCCGGACGGCAAACCGCTGCCGTTAACCGCAGACCAGTTGAAACAAATTGAAGATCTGACCCGCGAAGCCATGGGCTTCACCGACACACGCGGCGATACCCTGAACGTGGTGAACTCACCGTTCAATAGCACGGATGAAACCGGCGGCGAACTGCCGTTCTGGAAAACGCAGGCGTTTATTGACCAGTTGATGACCGCAGGCCGTTGGCTGTTGGTGGCGCTGGTGACGTGGCTGCTGTGGCGTAAAGCCATCCGTCCGCAAATCCTCCGCCGTCAGGAAGAGATCAAACTGGCGCAGGAAGAAGCCCGCATTCGTCAGGAAACGGTTGAAGCGGTGGAAGTCACCCTCAGCAAAGACGAAGTGGTTCAGCAGCGTCGCGCTAACCAGCGTCTGGGCGCTGAGGTGATGAGCCAGCGTATTCGCGAAATGTCAGATAACGATCCGCGCGTTGTGGCGCTGGTCATTCGCCAGTGGATGAATAACGACCATGAGTAATAACCTTACAGGAATCGATAAAAGCGTCATCCTGCTGATGACCATTGGCGAAGACCGCGCGGCGGAGGTGTTCAAGCACCTCTCCACCCGCGAAGTACAAACGCTCAGTTCGGCGATGGCCAACGTGCGTCAGATTTCCAATAAACAGCTCACCGAAGTGCTGGCGGAGTTTGAGCAGGAAGCGGAACAGTTCGCGGCGCTGAACGTCAACGCCAACGAATACCTGCGTTCGGTGCTGGTGAAAGCGCTCGGCGAAGAGCGCGCCGCCAGCCTGCTGGAAGATATTCTCGAAACCCGCGAAACCACCAGCGGCATCGAAACGCTCAACTTTATGGAGCCGCAGAGTGCCGCGGACCTTATTCGCGACGAGCACCCGCAGATTATCGCGACCATTCTCGTGCACCTCAAACGCGCGCAGGCGGCGGATATTCTGGCGCTGTTCGACGAGCGTATGCGTCATGACGTGATGCTGCGTATCGCCACCTTCGGCGGCGTCCAGCCGGCGGCGCTGGCGGAGCTGACCGAAGTGCTCAACAACCTGCTCGACGGCACCAACCTCAAGCGCAGCAAAATGGGCGGCGTGAGAACCGCGGCGGAAATTATCAACCTGATGAAAACGCAGCAGGAAGAAGCGGTTATCACCGCGGTGCGCGAATTCGACGGCGAGCTGGCGCAAAAAATCATCGACGAGATGTTCCTGTTCGAAAACCTGGTCGATGTCGACGACCGCAGCATCCAGCGCCTGCTGCAGGAAGTGGATTCCGAATCGCTGCTTATCGCGCTCAAAGGCGCCGAACAGCCACTGCGCGAGAAATTCCTGCGCAACATGTCGCAGCGTGCTGCCGACATCCTGCGCGACGACCTGGCCAACCGTGGCCCGGTCCGTATGTCTCAGGTCGAGAACGAACAGAAAGCAATTCTGCTTATTGTCCGCCGTCTGGCGGAAACCGGCGAGATGGTGATCGGCAGCGGAGACGATACCTATGTCTGATACCACGCCGTGGAAGGTCTGGCTGCCTGACGATCTGGCTCCCCCGCTCCATGAGTTCATCCCTGAGATGAATGAGCCGGAGCTGGAAAGCGACGGATTCGAAGAAGAAGAATTAAGCGAAGAGCAGAAGCTCCAGCAACAGCTGGCGCATCTGCAAATGCAGGCGCATGAGCAGGGCTATTCCGCTGGTCTGACAGAAGGCCGCAGCGCCGGTCATGAAGAAGGCTATCAGGAAGGGCTGGCGAAAGGGCTTGAGGAAGGCCTGAAGCAGGCGCAGCAGCAACAGGCGCCGATTCACGCGCGCATGCAACAGCTGGTCAGCGAGTTCCAGCACACGCTGGACGCCCTCGACAGCGTCATCGCCTCTCGCCTGATGCAGATGGCGCTGGAGGCGGCGCGTCAGGTGATTGGCCAGACACCGACTGTCGACAACTCGGCGCTGATTAAACAGATCCAGTTGCTGCTGCAACAGGAGCCGTTGTTCAGCGGTAAACCGCAATTGCGCGTGCACCCGGATGATTTACAGCGCGTGGAAGCGATGCTCGGCGCCACGCTCAGCCTGCATGGCTGGCGTCTGCGCGGCGATCCAACGCTGCACCACGGCGGCTGCAAAGTCTCGGCAGACGAAGGCGATCTCGATGCCAGTGTGGCGACGCGCTGGCAGGAACTGTGCCGTCTTGCTGCCCCTGGAGCTTGCTAATGACTGCACGACTCACGCGCTGGCTGAACACACTGGATAATTTCGAGGCCAAAATCGCCCAGCTTCCGGCGGTGCGTCGCTACGGTCGACTGACCCGTGCCACCGGTCTGGTGCTGGAAGCGACGGGTCTGCAATTACCGCTCGGCGCGACCTGCATCATTGAACGTCAGGACGGCAATGAGACGCAGGAAGTGGAAAGCGAAGTGGTGGGCTTCAACGGCCATCGTCTGTTTTTGATGCCGCTGGAAGAAGTGGAAGGCATTTTGCCCGGCGCGCGCGTGTATGCCCGCA
>NZ_JNGH01000103.1 GCF_001188485.1 Trabulsiella odontotermitis | reverse complement strand
GGTCGCGCCCTTCCACCGCAGGCGGGAACAGGCGAACGAAAGGATCGGACCAGATAACAACAAACAGCAACAGCAGCGCGGTCAGCGCTGACAGGAGGGTCAGCGTCCACGCAAACAGCGGGTCGGTTTGTTGCCGGTAGCGCCAGGCAAACAGTGCGCTCCAGCCGGAAAGGAAGAAAATCCACAGCAGCAGGGAGCCTTCATGACCGCCCCATACGGCGGCGATTTTGAGCCCCAGAGGCAACGAACGGTGGCTATGTTGAGCAACATAGACCACCGTGAAGTTATCGCTGATGAAACTCTGAATCAGTATGGCAAACGCCAGCAGCAGGAAAATAAACTGGATCCACACACCGCCAACCGCCAGGCGAGTGATACTCCGCCAGCGCAGGCGAACGCCCGTAAGCGTCGCCAGCGGGGTCAGCAGGCTGGCCCCGAGGCTAAGCAGTAATGCCAGAAAACCCGCTTCGGGTACAAACAGTTCCAGAAATCACCTTGCCGGGCTTACGCCACTGTTAACTGTCCTGCATACAGAATGAAGAAGCGCAACAGCAGGACGCCAGTGAGACTGGCCCCGCTGACCACGATTGCGCCAACAAACGCAGAATCGCGCGTTGCCCACCGCTTCAGCAGCAACGGCACCGCCAGGCCAATACCCGCCACGCCAATCCAGAACCACCACGTCCAGAACCCGCCGCCCAGTGCCGCAACCAGCGCGCGCATTTTGCCGTCATCGCCCAGCGCCAGCCCGACGAAAAACGCCACCAGCAGGAAGACTTCCAGCCAGAACACCGGTTTTTCAACGCGATGAATAAAGTGGACTTCCGTACTGTGCGGGTTATCGCGGTGACGAAACGCCATCGCAATCAACGCCACGGCAGCACCCGATGAGATACCGGAAAAGAGAAACAGCACCGGCAGCACCGGGTTATTCAGGAACGGATAGGACTTCAGTGCCGACAGCAGAAAACCGGTGTAAGCGCCGAGCAGCACAGCCAGCACCAGCATGAGTGTTTCCAGCGGCCGTTGAATGACCGTCAGCATTTTCAGTACTTTTTCGACGAACGTCAGACGCGGCAGATACTTACGTTGCAGCGCGAGGGTCTCGTTTTCGAAAATTTCCGCCAGCCACAGGATCAACACCACCATGTAGACCTGGAACAGCAGTACCCCCATCGACATAACCGACGTCAGGCTGTAGTTGAACATCAGTTTCCAGAATGTCCATGGCCGCGCCAGATGGAAGATGAGGATCACCAGACCCAGAATAATGGTGACGGGCGCGACGAACAGCGTGGTGCGCATCAGCGAACTTTCTGCGGTTCCCTCTGCAGGGTGAAAACGGCGCAGCAGCACAGCCAGTGTCACCAGCCCTGCGGAAATACCTATCAGGAACAGGTAAATCGCAATCGGCCAGTCCCAGACCAGCGACTCAAAATGGAAAGCAGAAGCGGGGGTCATTGGCTCACCTCTCCATATTTAAAAGGGATGCGATAGACTTTCGGCTTCGTTCCCAACGCCAGCTTGAAGCGGTAGGTCGCTTTTTGCTGCAACAGGCGAGAGATCTCGCTGTTGGGATCGTCCAGATTGCCAAAGGTGAGCGCTTTTGTCGGGCAGGATTCCACACAGGCAGGCAGTTTTCCCTGTCTGAGGTTGGTCTTCCGGCAAAAATCGCATTTATCCGCCGTTTTGCTTTCCGGGTGGATAAAGCGAACGCGGTACGGACACGCGGCGATACAGTACTGGCAACCCACGCAAAGGTCTGGATTCACGTCCACAATACCATTTGCCGCATCGCGGTAAGAGGCGCCGGTCGGGCACACCTCAACGCAAGGTGCAGCGTCGCAGTGCTGGCACGAATGGCGGAAAAACCGGTATTTCACGTCCGGGAATTCGCCAATCGGCTCGCTGCGAATGATGGTAAGCCGTGAGACGCCTTCCGGGACCTTATTCACCTCCCGGCAGGCATCCATGCACGCGGTACAGCCGATGCACAACGACTCGTCGTGGATCATGCCGTAACGCACTCCGTTAATATTCAGCGTTTTAGCCACAATCTGCCCCGCCGCCCCGCTGATCGCAATCAGCGCGCCCATACGGGTGATTAGCTGGCGACGTGAGCAACTCATGGGTGCTCCTTAAACAGGGGCACTGACGCCGGGTTAAAGTGCGGATTGGTACGCTGATCGCTGTGGCAATCTACGCACAATTTAATTCGCCCTTTATCGTCCAACGCCCGCATCTTATCCTGCTGTGGATGCAATTGGTGGCAACTGGCGCAGGCCACTTTTGTCTCGTGGACATCATGAGGCCAGAACGCTTTCTGTAACTGTTCCGGTAAATGGCAGGACATACAGACGCTATTCTGCTGTTCTACCGTATACATCGGATCGTTGAAACGCATGACGTCTTTCACACCTTCACGGTGCTGCGGCGACGGCTTACCGTGACAGTTGGTGCAGGTTACGGGCAATTTATTACCCGGGTTAATCGCCGAGGCATGTTTGCCGTGCAAACCTTCAGTATCAGGTTTGTGGCAGTCAAGGCATGCGGCATCCGGATTGCGCTGCTGGGTCACCGTCCAGCGCTGGTCGGGATCCTGTGGCGCTGGCGTTTCGGACATCCCGGAAAGGCTCCATAACAGGCCTGACGCCAGCACCCCGGCAGTTAATAACGAACGTAGTACGCTCATATTCACTCCATTGATCAATCCGCCCCGCGAGGGGCGGAGATGGGGGTTATTGGCTTAACAGACCGTTTTTACGCGCCTGCTCATCCCATTGCGGAACAACCGTTTTCAGGAAGTCCTCTTTTTCGGCTTTGATTTGCTGCATGTTCAGACCAATCGCTGCCTGTGCTTTCGCTTTGGTGGAGATATCCGGTACCGGAATTTCATGGGTGATACCCATGCTCGCCAGCAGACGAACCAGTTTGGTACGGGCATCGGCGGCTTTATCCAGCGCGCCACCGAGCATGCGCAGACCCTCTTCCGGGGCGTGCATGTGAATGCCGTGAGAGGCGATAGCCAGGTCCCAGCGCCATTGCGCATGACGGATGTCCATCAGAATTGGCTTCATGTCTTCTTCTTTCGCGCCCGCATCCCATGCGGCTTTCGCTTCGAAGTGCGCACGAACAATCTGATCTTCAACCTTCAGCTTCAGCACACGAATCGCCTCTTTACGCTCGGCGACGATGTTCTGCAGTGTGGCTTTGTCCTGGGTATGGCAATTCACGCAGGTCTGCTCGAAGGAATCAAACGGATTGCCGATCTTGTGGCTGGTGTACATTTTGCCTTCGGCGTTCTGCACTTTCGGCATGTGACAGTCGATACAGGTCACGTTGTTTTTGCCGTGGATGCCACCGGCCCAGGTTTCATATTCCGGGTGCTGCGCTTTCAGCATCGGGGTTTTTGACAGCGGGTTGACCCAGTCAGCAAAGGTGATGGCGTCGTAGTACTTCTCCATATCCTCCACTTTCATGCCGTTGTCCCACGGGAATTTCACCGCTTTGTTCGGGCCATCGAAGTGGTACTCAACGTGACACTGACCGCACACCATGGCTTGCTGATCGAAACGGCTGGCTTTATCGAACGGCTTGCCGATGGTTTCCATCGCACGCGCGGCATACGGGGAGGGGGGGAGCCACATCCGGGCTTTTACAGCTCCAGCAGGCCATCGGCAGCGGACCGTCTTCTGCGTTTTTCGGTGCACCGGTACGCAGCGTTTCACGTACGTCGGTGACCGCGTACGCATGGCCGCGGGGTTTGTTGTAATCGCGTGAGAAGGGGTACCCCGCCCAGAGAATGACCAGACGCGGATCTTCAGCCAGTGCGTCGACGCGGTCTGACTGCTCGCTGGTTGCCTTCCAGGACTGGTACTGGTCAGGGTTTTTAGAGGCGAAGGTTTCGTTCTTTGCCTCAATGGGTGCAGATTTCGCGGGTACCGCCGTCGGTTCAGCATTGGCACTAAAGATAAAGCAGAGAGGGAGAATCAAGCTGAAAATTCGGCGTGCGCTTATTTTTATCCTTGCCATAGGGNAGATGGTGCCACCCTGTTATACGGCGGCTCTGTTATTTTTTCTTCCATGACAGTAACCGCACAAAAAACCGTCATGACATTGCTCATTTCTATATGTAACAAAAAACCACAACAATAATGTTGTTTTTACTCAAATGTAAATGTATGCGAAATACACCTTTAGGGTTAGATCGCCGGGTGAAATCAATAAACCCGCAAACCCTTTGTTGGTACGGCGCATAAATTTAACCTAACACTTTGTTATTAAAGAAATTATGCATTTATGTATTTTGAGCGGTGATACGAGGTGGGAGAACCCCGGAAAGGACCCAGACAATATTTCTATGAATTCTTATTTTTGCGACATAGCATTAACATTGAGCCCTTTTCTCTTATTGACCCTGGATTAATTAAGGTAATATTTGCTCTTCTCGCGCTGGTGCGAAATCTGGAAAATCACACACGCAATAACAATAATGAGTAATACCCCTGGGGTACTTTTATGGCCATGGAGTCTGTTATGCCTGCAACCACCTCCTTTCAGGTGATGATTGTGGACGACCATCCCCTCATGAGACGAGGGATTCGTCAGTTGCTGGAACTTGATAGTGTCTTTAACGTCGTTGCTGAGGCGGGCGATGGTCAGACGGCCATTGAGCTGGCTAACCAGAACGACCTCGACCTGATCCTGCTCGACCTCAATATGGGGCAAATGAGCGGGCTGGATACGCTCAGAGCGCTGCGCCGCGATGGCGTCACAGCGCGGATCGTCATACTCACCGTTTCCGACGCGGCCAGCGATATCTACGCGATGATTGATGCGGGTGCGGATGGTTACTTACTGAAAGACGGCGAGCCGGAAGAGCTGCTGGAATCCATACGCGAAAGCGCCAACGGCGGTGATGCGTTCAGTGAGCGGGTGTTCGCTTACCTTCAGGAGCGCGAAGCCTCCGGCACGTCAAACGATCCGTTTAGCGTATTGACCGAACGTGAACTGGATGTGTTACATGAACTGGCGCGCGGCCTGTCGAACAAGCAGATTGCTTCCGTGCTGGATATCTCCGAACAGACAGTGAAAGTGCACATCCGCAATCTGCTGCGCAAACTTAATGTGCGTTCAAGAGTTGCCGCGACGATCCTGTTCCTGCAAACGCGCGGCATTCAGTAACGCTTCCCCTGGCCGCGTTTAGCTGCCACCCCGCTGCTGCATCGCCTGTGCAATGCTGCGCTCAATGATAGCGCGGCGCTGATCGCCCTCAGGCAACAGTTTCAGCATCAGTTGCCATGACGAAATCGCTTCATCATACCGCTGCTCTTCAAAGGCATTAAAGGCATACAGGCTGAGTACCCGCACGTCAGCGTGATTCTTTTTCACCAGCTCGCGCAGCAGCTCGCCGCCACGGCGGTTGTCGTTGCTGTCCGGTGAACGAATCAACACCTGCGCGTAACCCACGGCCACTTCGCTGTTGGTTGGCGCGAGTGCATAGGCGCGGCCCCAGGCATCCGTCGCGGTGCTGGCGTTATCCAGCACCATCCCGATGCGCCCCAGCATCATCCAGCCATCAACATCGTTGGGATGGTTTTGCAGACGCGTTCGCAGACCCAGTCCCAGGCGCGACATCTCTTCGATATCCAGCGCTTTGGCGTTTTGATCAAGCACGCGAGCCATCAGATCACTGGTCTGTGCGGCCGCCATGTGCCAGACGCGCACTTTCTCATAGCCGCCGACCTGGTAGTAGCTCCAGNAGCCACAGATTCAGCGGCGCGGCGGCTGTCGGTGGCGGTACCACATCGTCCTTCGCCTTCAACACCCGACGCCGCGTACGGGCAACAATCACCCAGCCGCCTGCCAGCACCGCGACCGCCGGGATCAACCACAGCAACACCGTCAGCGGGGTGAGTGGCGGATCGTAGGTCACAAAATGGCCGTAACGCGCCACCATGTAATCGATCACTTCCTGCTTGCTCTTCCCTTCCTGCATCAGTTCATAAACCTTCTGACGCATGTCAACGGAGATCATGGAATTGGAATCAGCGATGCTGTTGTTCTGGCATTTCGGGCAGCGCAGTTCGGCGGTTAGTTCCCGGAACTGTTGCTCCTGCGCCTCATCGCGAAACGTCATGACGTCGGTGGCGGCAAAGGTCACAGAGGAGAACATCACCAGCAGGCTGAACAGTAACGTTCTCATGATTTCGCCTCCTGACTGTAGCGATCCCACAGCGGTTTCACTTCCTCTTCCCAGACTTTGCTGTTCATATCCCCGGCATGGCGGTAACGAATAATCCCTTTGCCATCAATAAGAAAGGTTTCCGGTGCGCCGTAGACGCCGAGATCCAGCCCCAACATGCCGTTGCCATCAAACAGGCTTAGCGCATACGGATTGCCCAGCTCTTTCAGCCAGGTCATTGCTTTTGCGCGGTCATCTTTGTAATTCATGCCCACTACGCGCACACCCTGCGCGGCAAGCTGATTAAGATATTGATGTTCAGCGCGGCAGGTCGGACACCAGGTCGCCCAGACGTTCAACAGCACCGGTTTCCCCTGCGTGAGCACCGCCGCGTCATACACTTTCCCCGGCTCGTCGAGCGATTCCAGGCGAAACGCCGGTACCGGTTTGCCAATCAGCGCTGATTCGAGATTCGTCGGCGTATCGCCCTCGGCGTTACGCGCCAGTTGCCACAGCAGCGCGGCGGCAATCGCCAGGAAAATGAAAAAAGGAATCAGCAGAACATTACGCTTCATGTGGCCTCCTGCGATAACGCGGGTCGAACAGACAGCACAGGCCACCTAACGACATCAGAATGCCGCCCGCCCAGATCCAGCGGATAAACGGCTTGTAATAAAGGCGAACCGCCCACGCACCGTTATCCAGTTCTTCACCCAACGCGGCATACAGGTCGCGCGTTACGCCGCCGTCAATCGCCGCTTCCGTCATCATCATGCTGCTGGTGTTATAAAAGCGTTTTTCAGCATGCAGCGTCGCCTCCGGCTTGCCGTTGCGGGTGACGTCAATGATCCCCGCGCCGCCGCGCCAGTTTGGGCCGTTGCGCTCTTCCACCTGACGGAAGATAAAGCGGTAGTTGTGGATGTCCACCGAGTCGCCCGCTTTCATGCGCACGTCACGCTCCACGCTGTAGTTCTGACTGAAGGCGATACCCACGACGGTCACCGCCAGGCCGATATGCCCCAGCACCATGCCCCAGTAGCTGGCGGTGAGTTTGTTGCCCTTCTTCAGGCGCAGGGCGACTTCCGCGATCACCAGCACCAGCACCCAGACCGCCATCGCCAGCCCGGCCACGGTCATCGCCATAATGTGGTCCTGTAACAGCAGCGGCAGCAGCAATGACAGCACCAGCGTGGAAACCAGCGCCAGCAGGAACCGCTTTTTGTGTCTGCCGGGGCGATCGCGGCCCCAGCGGATCAGCGGGCCAATGCCCAGCAGCAGCGCAAACGGCGCCATCAGGGCGCTGAACAGCGTATTAAAAAACGGTTCGCCGATAGAAATACTGCCCAGCCCGAGTTGCTTGTGCACCAGCGGCAGCAGCGTGCCCAACAGCACCACCAGCATGGCGGCGACCAGCAGCACGTTATTGGCGAGCAGCAACGATTCGCGCGACCACAGCGCGTTGTTGACGCGTGACCGCACGCGATGCCCTCGCACCGCGAACAGCAGTAATGAGCCGCCGATCACCAGCACCATGAAGGCCAGAATGAACATGCCGCGCGCGGGATCGGAAGCAAAAGCGTGAACGGATACCAGCACCCCGGAACGCACGAGGAACGTGCCGAGCAGACACAGCGAAAACGCGGTGATCGCCAGCAACAGCGTCCAGGCTTTAAAGCTGGCACGCTGCTCGGTGACCGCCAGCGAGTGCATCAGCGCGGTGCCCACCAGCCACGGCATAAACGAGGCGTTTTCGACCGGGTCCCAGAACCACCAGCCGCCCCAGCCCAGCTCGTAATAGGCCCAGGCCGAGCCCAGCACGATGCCCAGCGTCAGGAAAATCCACGCCGCCAGCGTCCACGGCCGGGAAAAACGGGCGTACACGCTGTCGAGACGACCGCTCAGCAGCGAGGCGATAGCAAACGCAAACGCCACCGAGAAACCGACGTAGCCCATATAAAGCAACGGCGGATGGAAAATCAGCCCCGGATCCTGCAACAACGGGTTAAGATCGCGCCCTTCTATCGGGAAGTCCGGCAGGGTGCGATTAAACGGGTTAGAGGTGAAGAGAATGAACACCAGAAAACCGACGCTGACCATGCCCATCACTGCCAGCACGCGGGCGACGATATCGAGCGGAATTCTGCGGCTGAAGATTGCCACCGCGAACGTCCAGCCGCTCATCAGCAACACCCATAACAGCAGCGAGCCTTCATGCGCGCCCCAGGTCGCCGCCACACGGTACCAGACCGGCAGTTGCGTATTGGAGTTGCTGGCGACGTAAAGGACGGTGAAATCATTGACCACAAAGGCGTGGATCAGTATGGCAAACGCGCCGCTGACCACAATAAATAACAGCCAGGCGAGTGGTCGCGCCATCGCCATCAGACGCGTGTCCCCTCTTGCTACGCCCAGTAACGGATAACCGGAGAGCAACAGCGCCACGCCGAGCGCCAGGCACAGCAACGCATTGCCGACTTCAGGCATCATGAGGCGTTTTCCTTGTAGAAACTGGCAGGACGACGATGGTTTTCCTGCATCGCTTTTTCTACTTCCGGCGGCGTGTAGTTTTCGTCATGCTTCGCCAGCACTTCTTTCGCCACCACGCTGTCGCCTTTTTGCAGTTCGCCCTGCACCACCACGCCCTGACCTTCACGGAACAGATCCGGCAGAATACCTTCGTAGCTGACGTTGATTTCCGCTTCCGCGTCATACACGGTGAAGGTCACTTTCAGCGAACCCGGATCGCGCTTAACGCTGCCCGGCATCACCATGCCGCCAACCCGCAGGCGCTGGCCCACTTCCGGCAACTGATGCGTTTCGCGTTTGCCGTAGACGATTTCGCCCGGCGTGTAGAAAAGGTCAATATTCGAACGCAGGGCGTAAAGCACCAGCGTTGCCGTCAACGCTAAACCCGCCAGTACGGCGACCGCTAACCACAGACGGTTTTTACGACGAATATTCATGCCAGTTCCTTCTGCATCTTCGCGGCACGCATGCGCGCTTCCCTTTCCTGCTGTTTCTGCAGCCCACGCAGAATGGCGCGATGCTGCACCCAGCTATGGAAGCAAATGGCCAGCAGGGGAAAAACGGTAAAACAGACGGCCAGCCAGACGTAAAAGCCGTAACCGCCCATGGCAAAAAAATCAGACCAGGATGCAAATGCGCTGTTCACGAGCGACCTCGCTTAGCGATAAGTTCGCTGACCCACGGGCGACGGCGCTCCTGCAGCAAAATCAGGGTGCGCATCCGCATCAGGGTAAGGGTGACAAAAAGAAGCAGGAAACCCACGATTGACCAGCGCAGCGGCGTGCGCATCAACGGGGAGATACTTTGCTGCATGCGGGTGGAGCCCTGATGCAGCGTGTTCCACCACTCCACGGAGTAGTGGATAATCGGCAGATTGACGACGCCAATCAGCACCAGAATTCCGACCGCGCGCCCGGCAATCTTGCGATCCTCAAAGGCGTACCACAGCGCGATGGCGCCGACGTAGAGAAACAGCAGCACCAGTTCCGAGGTCAGGCGAGCGTCCCATACCCACCAGGTGCCCCACATGGGTTTACCCCAGGTGGAACCGGTCACCAGCGCGATAAAGGTAAACACTGCGCCAACCGGTGCCATCGCGGCGACGGCAAGGTTGGCCATTTTCATCTGCCAGACCAGACCGATAAACGCCGCCATTGCCATTGAGGCGTAAATCCCCATGGACCAGATCGCCGCCGGTACGTGCAGATAAATAATGCGGTAACTTTGCCCCTGCTGATAATCCGAGGGCGCGAAACCGAATCCCCAGATCCAGCCAGTCAGCAGAACCAGCAGGCTGGCAATGCCGAACCATGGAATCAGCCTGCTGCAGAGTCGATAAAGCCGGGGCGGTATCGCCAGTTGATGAAGTTGTTTCCACATAGTTGTCACCAAATCCTTTCGCATCCAGTTACTGCATGCTGATGCGTAGCGCTGCTGCAGTCACAAAGGGACTTAACGTTGCGCTGCCTGCCAGCAGCGCACCAAGTATTGCCAGATAGCCGTCAACCGGCAGATGCATCGTCGCGGCGTCAATCGCCGCTGTAGCAAAAATCAGCAGTGGGATGGTTAATGGCAACACCAGCACACTGAGCAACACGCCACCACGCTTGATTCCCACCGTCAGCCCGACGCCTGGCGCACCGAGAAAACCAAGCGTCGGTGTGCCCAACAGCAGCGTCAGCGCCATCACCTGCCAGGTGTGAAAATCCATGCCCATCAGCAAGGCCGCTAACGGCGAGAGGACAATCAGCGGCAGCCCGGTCACCACCCAATGCGCCAGNTAACGGCAGCGGCAGCAGCATCAGCTGTTCGAGGCTGCCGTCCTGCAGGTCATCGCGGAACAGACGCTCCAGCGCCAGCAGCGACGCAAGCAGCGCAGCGACCCAAATCACGCCCGGGGTAATGCGCACCAGCAGTTGCGGTTCGGGCCCAATGCCCAACGGAAACAGCGTGATAACGATTAAGAAGAACCATAACGGATTTGCGATATCCGCACTGTGACGAAACGCTACCCGTAGCTCAAGTCGGAAAATTTGCCACATCATGCCGCCCCTTCTGTGAGGGAGACACGACGCAATTTATCGTCGCCGACGTTCAGCGGCTGATGGGTGGTGAGGATCACCATCCCGCCCTGCTCCGTATGGGCGCTCATCTGCGCGGTCAGGTGTTCGACACCGTTGACATCAATGGCGGTAAACGGCTCATCGAGGATCCACAGCGGGGCGCGGCTCAGCCACAGGCGTGACAGCGCGACGCGGCGCTGCTGGCCCGCAGAAAGCTGATTAACGGGGATATCTTCAAAACCGGCCAGCCCCGCCTGCGCCAGGGCGGCAAAACAGGCCTGAAGCGAGCTGTCATGGTGGAAAAAACGTAAATTCTCAAGCGCGGTCAGCCGGGCTTTGATACCCGGCTGATGACCTATCCATAGCAGTTGTTGGTGGAACACATCCCGTTGTCGGGAGACTGGCGTTCCTTGCCAGCGCACCTCACCGTCATCGGGACGCGACAGCCCGGTCAGCAGGCGCAGCAATGTCGTTTTGCCCGCGCCGTTACCGCCGGTGATTTGAACCCACTCACCTGCGTTGACCTCAAACGACAGGTCGCTAAACAGCACCCGGTCGTCCCTTTCGCAGTACAACGTTACCACTTCAAGCATGGGTTAAAATCCATTCTTCACGTCACGCATGTCCGGCAGTTTGTGTGCAATACCCTTATGACAATCGATACAGGTTTGCCCGTCTTTCACTGCCTGATCGTGCATCTTCGCCGCCACGCCTTTCTGCATCGTGAGATCCATGAATTCGAAATTGTGACAGTTCCGGCACTCTTGTGAGTTGTTGTTTTTCATTCGACGCCATTCGTTCTGCGCCATCGAGAGGCGATGGTCTTCAAACTTCTGGGGCGTGTCAATCAGGCCCATCACTTTTCCGTAAAGTTCTTTACTTGCCTGGATCTTGCGCAACATTTTGGGGCCCCATTCGTGAGGAACGTGGCAATCCGGGCAAGTAGCACGCACGCCGCTGCGGTTGTTGTAATGCACCGTTTCCATGTATTCCTGGTAAACGGTATTACGCATTTCGTGGCAGCTAATGCAGAACTCTTCACGGTTGGACATTTCCATGCCGGTGTTGAATCCACCCCAGAAAATGATCCCGGCGATAAACCCTGTCAGTAGCAGCGTTCCCAGCGCCAGACGGCTTGGTCGCCGCCACCATTGCCAGAGGCGTCGAATGATTCCCGGTTTACGGTTCGATGTTTCCATAGCAGCCTCTTACTTCCCGAACCCTTTCGACGGGGTAAATGTATTTTCGACAATCGGCGCAGCATTGGTCTGCGGCACGTGACATTGCAGGCAGAAATAGCGGCGCGGCGCCACTTCAGCCAGCACTTTACCGTCGCTGTCCATGAAATGGGTCGGGCTGATGCGCGGCGAACCGGTGGTGCGGTAACTTTCCACACCGTGACACTGCAGGCAGCGGTTGGTGTTGGTGGTTACCTGGTAGCCGTCCACACTGTGCGGGATCATCGGCGGCTGGTTGACGTAGTTCAGCGCCATCCGATCCTGCTCTTTCGGCATGTGGATCGCCCCTTCCTGCGTTCCCGACACTTCAGGCGACTGGCTAAAATCCACGCCATTCGCCGCCCAAACCATCCCGCTTACTACCAGGGCCAGCGCCGCCATCCCTTGACTTAACGCCTTTATCAGGACATGGTTCTTCATGATTTCGCTCCCGAACTCCATCGTGTTGTTATTGTGAATACATCCTCAGGGCAGACATCCACACAGCGGCCGCAGGTCATGCAATCGCGGCCCGTTATCTGCACCGGACTTTGCTCATCCAGAACCGGAGCACGTAACACATGCGGCTCCGGGCAAACGTGAAAACAATCCATACAGCGCGTACATTGCCCACGCCCCTTCGCTGACACCGTTAACGCGCCTTTACTGCTCACCGCGCCATACAGCGCCCCTAACGGGCAGAGATGCCCACACCAGCCGTGTTCGACGACCAGCAGATCAAACAGGAACAGCGCCAGAAACAGGAACGCGCCGCTGCCAAATCCGGAAATCAGGCTGCGCCCCATCAACGACACCGGGTTGATCCACTCCCAGATGAGCGTGCCAGTGATCCCCGCGCCCAGCAGCACCATCAACAGCAGCAGATAGCGCAGGTAACGGGGAATGGTGGCGGACTGGCTGATATCGAACCGACGACGCAGCCAGCTGGCAAGATCGGTGAGCGGATTCACCGGGCAGACCCAGCTGCAGAACAGCCGTTTTCCGCTTACGGCATACAACAGCAAAATAATGACGGCGCCAGTAAGTCCAGGCACCGCGGGGAGATGTCCGCTGGCGAGGCTTTGCAGCGCCATCAGCGGATCGGTCAGCGGTACGGTGTCGAGCAACAGGCTGCCGCTGTAGTTCCCGCGCAGGATCCAGACGCCGTACCACGGCCCGCTGAGGAACATGCCGAGAATCAACAGCTGACTTACCCGGCGCAACACCAGCCATTTGTAACTGCGCCACCATCCCTTTTTCGCCAGCGCTTCGCGGCCAGCGTCGCATTTACGGTTTGCCATCGCTTCCCTCCAGCCAACCGAAACGGTAGTGGTGCCCCAGTTCCCCTTTCGCCAGCGACAGCGGCAGCACTTTGATGGCTGGCTGTTCCAGTACGCAGGCTTTCTCGCATTTACCGCATCCGGTACAGACATCGCTGTGGACGGTCGGGATAAAGCGGGCGTGTTTGCCGGTGCGCATGTTGCGATCCAGTTCGAGCGTAATCGCCTTATCGATAGACGGGCAGACGCGATAGCATACGTCGCAGCGCAGCCCCTGATAGTTCAGGCAGTTTTCCTGATCGAGCAGGACCGCCAGCCCCATCCGGGCATCATCAATAGAGGGAATTTCGCTGTCCAGCGCGCCACTCGGGCAGACCACCGCGCAGGGAACGTCTTCGCACATTTCACAGGGGATATCGCGGGCGACGAAATACGGCGTTCCCGCCGACAGCCCTGACGCCAGCGTCGCGGAGGCAGGCGCTGGCGAAAGCATTTTCCGCCAGCGCACCCGGTGGGCGCAGCCGCACGCCACTGGCGCGCGCGGTCTGCTGTTGCAAACCCAGCGTGACGCCAACGACGGTCAGCCCACCTGCTGCGCGAACCATATCACGCAGAAAGCGGCGACGACCTTGCGACTTCACGACCCGGGACATGATGCGTTACACCTTTGCCAGTTTAACGGCGCACTTCTTGTAATCCGTCTCTTTCGAAATCGGATCTGTCGCATCCAGCGTCAGTGCGTTTGTCAGTTGTGCGGCATCGAAGAACGCCATATACACGAGACCCTGCGGCGTACGGTTACGACCACGCGTTTCGACGATAGACACCACCTCGCCACGGCGGGAGATGACTTTCACCTTGTCGCCACGGCGCAGATTGCGCGATTTCGCATCCTGCGGATGCATAAACACGACGCCTTCCGGGAAGGCTCGGTGCAGTTCCTCCACGCGGCGGGTCATACTGCCGGTATGCCAGTGTTCCAGCACACGACCGGTCGACAGCCACAGATCGTATTCACTGTCCGGCGCTTCCGCTGCAGGCTCATACGGCAGGGCGAAGATGGTCGCTTTGCCATCCGGCTTACCGTAGAACTTGTAGCTTTCACCGGCTTTCACGTACGGGTCGTTGCCTTCGCTGTAACGCCACAGAGTTTCTTTACCGTTGATGACTGGCCAGCGCAGACCGCGCGCTTTGTGGTAGTCGTCGAACGGCGCCAGGTCGTGAGCGTGACCGCGGCCAAACGCGGCATACTCTTCGAACAGCCCTTTTTGCAGGTAGAACCCGACGTCATGGGACTCGTCGTTAAGCTGCCCTTCTGCCAGCTCAGTGAGCGGGAATTTAGTGGTTTCAGAGTTGGCGAACAGTACGTCAAACAGCGTTTTGCCACGCAGTTCCGGTTTCTTCGCCAGCAGCTCTTCGGTCCACACCTCTTCGGTTTTAAATCGACGGGCAAACTGCACCAGCTGCCACAGGTCGGATTTAGCTTCGCCCGGCGCTTTGATCTGCTGACGCCAGAACTGAGTACGACGCTCGGCGTTGCCGTAGGCGCCCTCTTTCTCTACCCACATGGCGGTTGGCAGGATCAGGTCCGCAGCCAGCGCGCTCACCGTCGGATACGGGTCAGAAACGATCACGAAGTTACGCGGATCGCGCCAGCCAGGCATACGCTCCTGGTTAATGTTCGGACCAGCCTGCATGTTGTTGGTACACATAGTCCAGTAGACGTTCAGCTTGCCGTCTTTCAGCGCGCGATCCTGCGCCACAGCATGGAGACCGATTTTCGGCGGAATGGTGCCTGCCGGGATCTGCCACTGCTTCTCGGTGATTTCACGGTGTTTCTCGTTGGTCACCACCATGTCGGCTGGCAGACGGTGGGCGAAAGTACCGACTTCACGCGCCGTACCGCACGCGGAAGGCTGCCCGGTCAGGGAGAACGGTCCGCAGCCTGGCTGCGAGATTTTACCGGTCAGCAGGTGCAGGTTGTAAACGAGGTTGTTGGCCCAGACGCCACGGGTGTGCTGGTTGAAGCCCATCGTCCAGTAAGAGATGACTTTTTTCTTCGGATCCGCATAGAGTTGCGCCAGTTTTTCCAGCTGATCGGCCGGTACGCCGGACATCTGCGCGGCTTTCTCGAGGGTATATTCCGCGACAAACGCTTTGTACTCGTCGAAGGTCATCGGCTCAGAAGTATCCGCGCCGGGGTTTTTCGCTTTTTGCTCCAGCGGATGGTTCGGACGCAGACCGTAGCCGATATCCGTCGTGCCTTTACGCAGGGTGACGTGTTTATCGAGGAAATCCTGATTCACCGCGTTGTTCTGAATCAGGTAGTTGGCGATGTAGTTGAGGATCACCAGATCGGTTTGCGGCGTGAAGACCATGCCGTTATCCGCCAGCTCAAAGCTGCGGTGCTGGAAGGTCGAAAGAACGGCTACAGTGACGTTCGGATCCGCCAGACGGCGGTTGGTGATGCGCGACCACAGGATCGGGTGCATCTCCGCCATGTTTGAACCCCAGAGCACAAACGCGTCGGCATGTTCGATGTCATCGTAACAGCCCATCGGTTCGTCCATGCCAAAGGTACGCATGAAGCCGACCACCGCCGACGCCATACAGTGGCGGGCGTTAGGATCGAGGTTGTTGGAGCGGAAACCGGCTTTGAACAGCTTCGCGGCGGCGTAACCTTCCCAGATGGTCCACTGACCGGAACCAAACATGCCAATGGATTCTGGCCCTTTTTCCTTCAGCGCGGTTTTGAACTTCTCTTCCATGATATCGAAGGCTTGTTCCCAGCTGATCGGGGTAAATTCGCCTTCTTTGTTGAATTTGCCGTCAGTCATACGCAGCAGCGGCTGTGTCAGACGGTCTTTTCCGTACATGATTTTGGGCAGGAAATAGCCCTTAATGCAGTTCAGACCACGGTTAACCGGCGCATCGGGGTCACCCTGACAGGCAACAACGCGCCCGCTCTGCGTACCCACCAGCACGCCACATCCGGTACCACAAAAGCGGCAGGGTGCCTTATCCCATNGCCCCCCGCCGCAGCGGCCGCAACGGCGTTAGCTTTCATAAAGCTACGACGACTGAGTTTCATGGTGCTTCCTCACCTTGCTCATCCTGCTGGTGATAAACCAGCGAAACCGCCAGCACGCCCTCTACGTTGCGTACTGACTCGATAGTGTCTAACAGCATCTGGCTTTCTGTCGCTTCAACCACCACCACCAGATTGCCGCTTGTGACATCAGAAACTGCGACTTCACAGCCAGGTAACCCGCTCAGCGTTTTGCTGACCTCCGGGACCCGCTGATTTTTTGCCTGAACCACGAGGCTACAAACCTGCCAGAGCGTTTCCATGGCTATACTCCGCCGTTATTGCATTGATCGGGCAACGGGTGACGCACGCGCCACAACCACTGCACGTTTCCTGATTTAATTCCGGTTGCCAGATGCCGCGCATCCCGGGACGAAAGACAATCGCCGATGCTTCACAGCTATCCTGACAATGGCGACAGTCGATGGACTGTTGCGCCAGGCAGCGATCCCCGATGGTGACTGAGAGATCCCATGCCCTGGTGTGGCGCGGCATAAAAAGAGTTTCGGGGCAGGCATCAGCGCAGGCATAACAAAACGTGCATTCACCGCGCGGAAAGTCGATGGTGGGATATCCCCCGGATCCACGTTGCAGCACGCCGGTTTCGCAATGCGCCACACAGCGGTCACAGCGCGTACAACGTGCGAGAAAATCCGCTTCATCACCACTCCAGGGTGGGCGGATGGCCGGAACGGCATTACGCCAGGATCCGGTTAGCATGCCGCGACGCGTGACATCAACCATGACAACTTCCTTGCAAGGCTCAGGGATTGATCAAAAACCCTTTATTTATTGCGTACCCATCTACTGTGTACGTTATGTGAGGAAGGGTGACAGGTGCATACCCCGATGGAGGTAAATGCCGTGGCGGGATCAAAAAGAGTTACGATTTGTTACACACAGGGGGCGATAGCGTCTGTGCAGACCGGATCACAACCGATCTGATTGCGGACAGATTCAACGATTTAAGATAAATTCTTGCAAAATGGCTGATAAAGTGACCATTATTTTTCAGCCACGCTCTGTGGTGAAGCCAACGGATTTACCCATAATACAGGAAGTTAATCGATGAAAATCAACGCCATGTTTAGCGCGCTGCTGGTCAGTTCTGCGCTGTTTCTCTCCGCTTGTGATAGCGCCGACTCCACAGACAGCGATAAAGCCACCAAAATCCTCGATGGCAAAGCGTCTGTTGTGTTGCCGGAAGGCTTCGTGAAGATGCCGAAAGAATTGATGGATAAGAAATACACCAACCCGGGTCAGCGTCCGCAGGAAGCCTGGTACGTGGAAAGCGAAGGCGGCAAAGTGACGCTCGCATTCGCTCAGACCGACAACCGCATGACGGAAGCCCAGCTCCCGCAGTTCGCCACCGTCCTGAAAACCCAGATGAGCGCTTTCTCACCGGCGGTGTCTGACGTGACCGTCGACGGTAAAAAAATGACCCGTCTGGAAATGACCACCCCGAGCCCGGACGGAAAAATCTTCAACGTGATGCAGATTTCCTCTATGGACGGGAAGCTGATGATCTCCACGTTTAACGCCACGGAAGACATCAAAGATAAATACGCGCAGGCGGGCAGATACGCCCTTTCCACCCTGAAATATTAATCTCGCTTCTCACGCTCTGCCGACACGCGCCGTCGGCAGAGCGCATATACTTATTCTCAGTATTCACAGAAAGCAGGTATAGCGATGAATCTCACCGACATAGATGTGCTGTTTATTGCAGGCTTTGGCCCCATCTCTCGTGATACAAAAATCAGTCAGGCGTTTTACCAGCAAACGCTGGGGCTGCCGCTGAAGGCGATGGAAGGGAATGAAGAATATCTGCTCACCGAAGAAAACGCGCTGGATGGCGTGAAGCATTTCGCTCTGTGGCCGCTGTCGCAGGCGGCGGAATCCTGCTTCGGCACCCGCGAATGGCCTGCGGAATTGCCGCTCCCTCAGGCGTGGATCGAATTTGAAGTACAGGACATCGATCGCGCCACGCGCACGTTGGTCGCCCGAGGCTATCAGTTGCTGGTCGCCAGACGTGAAGAGCCCTGGGGTCAGACGGTGACGCGCCTGTTAAGCCCGGAAGGGCTGCTGACCGGCGTCACTATCACGCCGTGGTTGCGGGTGGAAAATCAGTAATCCCCGCACACGCTACTCGCAGAAATAGAGCAGGAAAGTCTGATAAACGTGGCCGAAATACCCTGAAATCAATAAGGTGTTTCGGCCATTTTTTTGCCGTTTCGCAGCGTCGCTCGAATGTAATATATTACCCACCGAAATTAATCTGTCGCCGATTCACGACACTTGTAAGTTGCTAAAAATAAATAAAAAAATCCCTCTTGCTACCCCTCTTTTTTAGGCGTACATTAGCGCCGTCTGGAGCGAGATCGCACAGAATTCTGAGGTGGTGCCAGAGTGAACGCGGGAGTATTCCTAATTCTGTTTCAGTCGGGTGTCAGCTCTCTATAATCAGTCATTTGAGCGTATCAGTACGACGCGGAGTGGTGAGACGTGAAATATTTCTTTATGGGCATTTCTTTTATGGTCATCGTGTGGGCCGGTACCTTTGCCCTGATGATCTAAACTGAGCATAATGCAAAAAAAAACAGGAGCCATCTGGCTCCTGTTTGCGTTTTTATGACGCCTCTTCGGCTGACGTTTTTGCCGTTGAAGGCAGCAGGCCATCAGCACGGAACATCGCTTTAATGCCCCTCACCGCCTGGCGGATACGGTCGCGGTTTTCAATCAGCGCAAAACGGACGTGCGTATCGCCGTAGTCGCCAAAGCCGATGCCGGGGGAAACGCAGACCTTCGCATCCTTCAGCAGCTTCTTGGCAAACTCCAGGGACCCCATTTCAGCGTACGGTTCAGGGATCTTCGCCCACACGTACATCGACGCTTTCGGCATGTCCACCCTCCAGCCCGCCTCGTGCAGTCCTTTCACCAGCACATCGCGACGGCGCTTGTACTGCGCGGCAATGTCGCGAACACATTGCTGATCGCCTTCCAGCGCCGCAATCGCCGCCACCTGCAACGGCGTAAAGGTGCCGTAATCGTGATAGCTCTTGATGCGCGCCAGCGCGTTGACCAGCACCGGGTTGCCGACCATAAAGCCGATGCGCCAGCCCGCCATGTTGTAGCTTTTCGACAGGGTAAAGAATTCCACGGCAACGTCCCGCGCCCCCGGCACCTGCATGATCGACGGCGCTTTCCAGCCGTCGTAAACGATATCGGCGTAGGCCAGATCGTGAACCACCAGCACGTCGTAGCGTTTCGCCAGCGCGACCACTTTCTCAAAGAAATCGAGCTCCACGCACTGCGCCGTCGGGTTGGACGGGAAGCCGAGGATCATCATCTTCGGTTTCGGGTAACTTTCGCGGATCGCCCGTTCCAGTTCGTTAAAGAAGTCGACGCCTTCCACCAGTGGTACCGAGCGCACCTGCGCGCCCGCAATCACCGCACCGTAAATATGGATCGGATAACTGGGATTTGGCACCAGCACCGTGTCACCATGATCGAGCGTTGCCAGCATCAGGTGCGCCAGCCCCTCTTTCGAACCGATAGTGACAATCGCTTCGGTTTCCGGATCGATATCGACATGATAGCGATCCTGATACCAGCGAGAGATCGCCCGACGCAGGCGCGGAATGCCTCTGGAGGCCGAATAACCGTGCGTATCCGGGC
Organism: Trabulsiella odontotermitis; assembly: GCF_001188485.1. Classification (GTDB taxonomy): domain Bacteria; phylum Pseudomonadota; class Gammaproteobacteria; order Enterobacterales; family Enterobacteriaceae; genus Trabulsiella; species Trabulsiella odontotermitis_A. The sequence goes on along the minus strand of NZ_JNGH01000103.1, from coordinate 51,492 downwards.
GCTGCGCCACGGTACACAGTTTCTCAACGATATGCGGCGGTGTCGGGCCATCGGGGTTGCCCATGCTGAAATCGATAATATCTTCGCCGCGCCGACGCGCAGCCATTTTCAGCTCAGCGGTAATATTAAATACATAGGGGGGAAGACGATCGATACGCGAAAAACGGCGTTCAGGACTGATGTCAGCCATAGATTCCTCGGATTAACGTTAGCGCCCGGACCGTCCGAGCGACGCTGCCACGTGTGTGGCGTCATTAGAAAATACGCTGAAAAATTTCACGCTGTCGAGAGGGTGAGCAAAAAATAATTAAATAAGGAACTCTTTCGGGCAGTGAAACCCTGACTCTGTTCCGCAAATTCACGAAATGATATTTTTAATTAACACAATAACATCAGATTTTTTACTTTCATTTTTCCCTGTCGCCACGATTTCCTTGCGTTACGGAAAATCCGTAACAATCCCCTTTTAAAATTAAGGTTTTTCCGGTTTATGCGCCTGATGCGGGATAACTGGTCATTCGCCGCCAGGTTTCTTATCATACCTTCTCCCTGCGTTATCGATGACACCCCCATGCACGAAATATTCACCATGCTGCTCGCGGTCTTCGATCGGGCCGCGTTGATGCTGATTTGTCTGTTCTTCCTGATCCGTATCCGCCTGTTCCGCGAGCTGCTGCATAAATCCGCCCACACGCCGAAAGAGCTGCTGGCGGTGACCGCGATCTTCTCGCTGTTTGCCCTGTTCAGCACCTGGTCCGGCGTGCCGGTGGAAGGATCGCTGGTCAACGTGCGCATTATTGCGGTGATGTCCGGTGGCATTCTGTTTGGCCCATGGGTCGGCATTATTACCGGTCTGATCGCCGGGACGCATCGCTATCTGATCGACATCGGCGGCGTGACGGCGGTGCCCTGTTTTATCACCAGCATTATTGCAGGCGTGCTCTCCGGATGGATCCACCGCCGCATCGCGAAAGCACAGCACTGGAAGGCGGGGATCCTGGGCGGCATGCTGTGCGAATCGCTAACGATGATTCTGGTGGTGGTGTGGGCACCCTCAACCGAACTGGGCATTGATATCGTCTCCAAAATCGGGATTCCGATGATCCTCGGCAGCGTCTGTATTGGCTTTATCGTGCTGCTGGTACAGAGCGTGGAAGGCGAAAAAGAAGCCAGCGCCGCGCGTCAGGCCAAGCTGGCGCTGGATATCGCCAACAAGACGCTGCCCCTGTTTCGCCATGTTAACAGCGAATCGCTGCGCCAGGTCTGCGATATCATTCGTCGTGATATCAGTGCCGACGCCGTCGCCATTACCAATACCGAACACGTGCTGGCTTACGTCGGCGTCGGGGAAAAGAACTACCGTGACAGCGACGATATTGTCAGCCCGACGACCCGCCAGTCGATCAACAGCGGTAAAATCATCATTAAAAACAACGATGAAGCGCACCGCACGCCCGAAATACACTCGATGCTGGTGATCCCGCTGTGGGAGAAAGGTATTGTGACCGGCACACTAAAAATCTATTACTGCCACGCGCACCAGATCACCTCTTCGCTGCAGGAGATGGCCATTGGTCTGTCGCAGATTATCTCCACTCAGCTGGAAGTCTCCCGTGCCGAACAGTTACGCGAGATGGCAAATAAGGCAGAGCTTCGCGCGTTGCAAAGCAAGATCAATCCCCATTTCCTGTTTAACGCTCTCAACGCCATTTCGTCGTCCATTCGTCTGAATCCCGATACCGCGCGGCAGCTGATTTTTAATTTATCGCGCTATCTGCGCTATAACATTGAATTAAATGACGATGAACAGATCGATATTAAGAAAGAGCTTTACCAGATAAAGGACTATATCGCGATAGAACAGGCGCGTTTTGGTGACAAGCTGACGGTGATCTACGACATTGATGAGGAGGTCAGTTGCGTGATCCCGAGTCTGCTGATCCAGCCGCTGGTGGAAAACGCCATCGTGCATGGCATTCAACCCTGCAAAGGCAAAGGCGTGGTGACCATCAGCGTCGCCGAATGCGGTCATCGGGTGCGCATCAGCGTGCGTGATACCGGCAACGGTATTGACCCGAACGTGGTGGCGCGTGTGGAAGCCAATGAGATGCCAGGCAATAAAATCGGGCTGCTGAACGTGCACCACCGCGTGAAGCTGCTGTATGGCGAAGGGTTGCACATTCGCCGCCTCGAGCCAGGCACTGAGATTGCGTTTTACGTACCGAACCAGCGTTCGCCTGTCGCTGCGCCAGTCACGCTCTTACCCTGAACCGGAGTTCATATGAAAGTCATTATTGTTGAAGATGAATTCCTTGCACAGCAGGAACTGACCTGGCTTATCAAAGAACACAGCCAGATGGAGATCATCGGCACGTTCGACGACGGGCTGGACGTACTGAAGTTTCTGCAGCACAACAAAGTGGACGCCATTTTCCTCGATATCAACATCCCCTCACTGGACGGCGTATTGCTGGCGCAGAACATCAGCCAGTTTGCCCATAAGCCGTTTATCGTATTCATCACCGCGTGGAAAGAGCACGCAGTAGAAGCCTTCGAACTGGAAGCTTTTGACTACATTCTGAAACCGTATCAGGAGTCGCGGATCATCAATATGCTGCAAAAGCTGGAAAATGCCTGGCAGCAGCAGTCGGGGACAAGCACCCCGGGTGTGACGCGTGAAAACGACACCATCAATCTGATCAAGGACGAGAAGATTATCGTCACCAGCATCAACGATATTTATTACGCTGAAGCGCATGAGAAAATGACGTTCGTTTATACGAAGCGCGAATCCTACGTAATGCCGATGAATATCACCGAGTTTTGCAGCAAACTGCCGCCGTCACACTTTTTCCGCTGCCACCGATCCTACTGCGTGAATCTTAATAAGATCCGTGAAATCGAACCGTGGTTTAACAACACCTATATTCTGCGCCTGCGGGATCTTGATTTTCAGGTGCCGGTCAGCCGCAGCAAAGTGAAAGAGTTTCGCCAGCTGATGCACCTGTGAGGACAGGGCCCGGCGACGACCGGGCCAGCAAGATTAGAGGAACTGCCCCAGAATCTGACGCAGATGCGCGCCGGAACCGAGAAGCCCCGGATTTTCATGGACGATCAGGTACACCGGGATATCCTGCACGTAGGATTTAAAACGCCCTTTATCCTCAAAACCACCGCGGAAACCGGAGGCGGTAAAGAAGTCGAGGAAGCGCGGCACAATGCCACCCGCGATGTACACGCCGCCGAACGTGCCCAGCGTCAGCGCCAGATTCCCGCCAAACCGCCCCATGATGACACAGAACAGCGACAGCGCGCGACGGCAGTCGATGCAACTGTCGGCGAGTGCCCGCTCGGTGACGTCTTTCGGCTGCAGGTTTTCCGGCAGGCGACCATCTGATTTCACAATCGCCCGATAGAGATTGACCAGCCCCGGCCCGGAGAGTACGCGCTCTGCAGAAACGTGCCCAAGTTCGGTGCGCAGCTCTTCGAGGATAATCCCCTCTTCTTCGCTGTTCGGCGCGAAATCCACATGGCCGCCCTCGCCTGGCAGGCTGACCCAGCGCTTGTCGACGTGAACCAGATGCGCCACGCCCAGCCCGGTTCCTGCACCAAACACTGCCACCGGTTTACCGTCAACCGGTTCAGCACCGCCGAACTGGATCAGGTTCTCTTTTTTCAGCATCGGAATGGCCATCGACACCGCGGTGAAATCGTTGATGATTTCCAGGTGCGAGAAGCCCAGATTTTTTTTCATCTCTGCGATAGAAAAAGCCCAGGTATGGTTGGTCATCGCCACCCAGTCGCCGGTAATGGGGCAGGCAATGGCGATGCAGCCATCTTCGACCTCCACATTGTGCTCTTTGAGATACACACGTACGACCGCTTCCAGACTGGGGTAATCCAGCCCGGAATAGGTTTTGGCCAGTGAAATCTCACCGCTGGTCATATCGCACAGAGCCAGACGCGCATTGGTACCGCCAACATCACCCACTAACGCAAACTTTGTCATTCTGTTACTGCTCCGCTAAAGTCAGAATACTTTTCTGCAAACACTGTAAATTCATGACGCCAGAACGACAACGCCCGCCGCACGAGCACCCCAGGATTATCGATCTGCGTCACAGATTAAGTTTATCGTTTCAGCACCATTTGCACTGACGCTTCCCGAAAACGGGAGCACTGTGCTGTGCGCTGAAACTAAAAGGAAATCATCATGCTCCATCCGCGAGCCCGTACCATGTTGCTGCTCTCCCTGCCGGCATTAATGATTGGCATCGCGTCCAGCCTGATTTTAGTCGTGGTGATGAAAGTTGCCGCCCTGTTGCAGACGATACTTTGGCAATCCATCCCGCTCAGCCTCGGCGTGGGTCTCGATTCCCACGTCTGGATCGTGGTGATGTTGACCCTGACCGGGCTGGCGGTGGGTCTGGTCATTCGCTACAGCCCGGGGCATGCGGGGCCCGATCCGGCGCTGGAGCCGCTGATTGGTACGCCGACCGGTACCGGCCCGCTGCCTGGGCTGATCCTCGCCCTGATTATCGGTCTTCGGTGTCAGCCTGGGGCCGGAGCATCCGATCATGTCGGTGAACATCGCGCTGGCGGTGGCGATTGGCGCGCGCGTTTTCCCGCGCGTGAACGCCCTCGACTGGACGATCCTTGCCGCCTCCGGCACCATCGGCGCGCTGTTTGGCACCCCGGTCGCCGCCGCGCTGGTCTTTTCACAAACCCTGAGCGGCAACGGCGAGGCACCGCTATGGGATCGCCTGTTTGCGCCGCTGATCGCCGCCGCAGCGGGCGCGCTGACCACCAGCCTGTTCTTCGAGCCCCACTTTTCGCTGCCGATCCCGCATTACGGACAGATGCGCATCGTGGATATTTTTAGCGGCGCGATAGTCGCTATTATCGCCATTGCCGTCGGGATGGTGGCCGTCTGGTGTCTGCCGCGCCTGCATACGCTGCTACACCGCCTGAAAAACCCGATCCTTGTCCTCACGCTGGGCGGTTTTTTACTTGGACTGCTGGGCGTCGTGGGCGGTCATATCACCCTGTTTAAAGGGCTGGATGAGATGCAGCAACTGGCATTCAGCCAGACGCTGACAGCCTCCGATTTTATGCTCATTNTTCCCGCCGCCAGCGGCTTTCGTGGCGGGCGCATTTTCCCGGCGGTATTTGTCGCCGTCGCCCTGGGACTGATGTTGCATGCCCATGTGGACGCGGTGCCGGCAGCGATCACCGTCTCCTGCGCTATTCTGGGGCTGGTGCTGGTCGTCACCCGCGACGGCTGGCTCANGTGGTGCCGGATACCACTCTGCTGCCGCTGCTGTGCATCGTGATGCTGCCAGCCTGGCTGCTGCTGGCAGGGAAACCGGTGATGATGGCGCAGCGGCGCGAGTGATTATGCGGTCTGGTTGCGCGCTTCGATGGACTGCGTGAGCACGCGGAGGAAATCCGGAATATCCATTTTCGGGAGCATGACTTCCACCAGCGTTAACCGGTCGCGCTGTTCGCTGCGGGTTAACGCCTCTTTCAGCTGTACCGCCTGGGTGACACGCCAGCACTGCGCCTGACTGTCGAGGTTGAGCGCCTGCGGCAGTTGCGTCCAGTTCCACAGCGAAATGTCGTTGTAACGCTCTTCCGGCCCGTGAATGGCTCGCTCCACCGTATATCCTTCGTTATTCAACAGCAGGATCACCAGCCGCTGGTCGTCCCGCATCATCGAGCCGATTTCCTGAATCGTCAGCTGTGCGGCGCCGTCGCCGATGATCAAGACCACCCGGCGATCCGGTGCGGCGGTCTGCGCGCCAAACGCAGCGGGCAGTGTAAAGCCAATCGAGCCCCACAGCGGCTGAACGATCAGCGTCACGTCACGCGGCAGCTTCAGCGCCCCCACGCCAAACGCCGAGGTTCCCTGATCGGCCAGTACGATATCTCCCGGCTGCAGCTGCTCCTGAATCGTGCTCCAGAAATTTTTCTGCGTCAGGTCGCCCTGCTTTTCTTTCGGGATCGGACGGCTGGAATAGTGCGGCGATACCCATTGCGAGGCCAGTGCTGCGGTGACGTCAATCAATGCCGGGAGCGCCTGTTGCATCGACAAACCGCTGAACCAGCGGTTGCCCACCCGGGCGGCAAACGGCTGCAGTTCGATGGTTTTTTCGGGGTCGATTTGATGGGTAAACCCGACGGTCAGGGTATCGGTGAAGCGCGTCCCGACGCAGATCAGCGTTTCAGCGCTTTCAACAATTTCGCGGGTGTGTTTGTCGCTGGCAACGCCGCAATAGGTTCCGATAAATTCCGGATGTTGCTCGTTAAAAAGCCCTTTCCCCATCAGCATGGTGGCATGTGGCAGTGGCTGTGATTCCACCCATGCCTGAAGCTGTTGTTGCAGTCCAAAGCGCTGCGCCAGGAAATCGGCCAGCAGCACGACGCGGCGGCTGTTACGTAACAGGCGCTGTGCCTGCTCTTTGAATTCGGCCAGTTGATTGTCATCCACCACCGATGACTCAACGGCCAATGGACAGCCAGGCGGCGACGTCGGCGCATTTGCCACATCGGCAGGCAGCATCAGATAGGCCGGGCGTCGGTGGGCGATCATCTCCTGCAACACACGGTCGATTTCACGGCAGGCGTTATCAACCGTAAGCTGCGCCTGTGAACAGCTTACCGGCCCGCTCATTTGATAAAAATGGCTAAAGTTTCCGTCGCCCAACGTGTGATGCAATAATTCACCACGCTGTTGTGCCGAGGTGCGTGGCGCGCCGACGATATGCAGCACCGGCACATACTCCGCAAAGCTTCCGGCGGTGCCATTGATGGCGCTCAGTTCGCCCACGCCATAGGTGGTTAACAGGGCACCAGCCCCCTGCACACGGGCATAACCGTCGGCCGCGTAGGCCGCGTTCAGTTCGTTGGCACAACCAACCCAACACACAGAATCATGCGCGATGACATGATCGAGGAACTGCAGATTGTAATCCCCAGGGACGCCAAACAGATGGTCAATGCCCAGCGCAGAGAGACGATCCAGTAGATAATCACCAATGGTGTAAGTCAGTTGCATAGCGTCATTACCTCCTCTGTTAAGATAAATTTGAGTATTGGAGAAGCGCTAATGCTGTCCAGGATGTATCGGAGATAGCGTCTGGAAATTCTGCTTTACGAAATTCGGCAGTGTACTCAGCGCTGAACATTCATTAGTGTAAGTACTTACCCACCCTGACAATTTGTGGAGACGAGAATGATTTACCAGGCAAATAGTGCGCGGTACCAGTCTATGGACTACCGCCGCTGCGGGAACAGCGGGCTGAAGCTGCCGGCCATCTCGCTTGGGCTCTGGCATAACTTCGGTGATGCGACACAGGTCGAGAACAGCCGCCAGTTGCTGCGTCATGCGTTCGATCTCGGTATCACCCATTTTGATTTAGCCAATAACTACGGCCCGCCCCCCGGTTCAGCGGAGAGCAATTTCGGCCGCATTTTGCGGGAAGATTTTCTGCCCTGGCGCGATGAGCTCATCATCTCCAGCAAAGCGGGATACACCATGTGGGACGGTCCGTACGGTGACTGGGGCTCGCGAAAATACCTGATTGCCAGCCTGGATCAGAGCCTGAAGCGCATGGGTCTCGAGTATGTCGATATCTTTTATCACCATCGCCCGGACCCGGAGACGCCGTTAAAAGAGACCATGCGCGCGCTGGATCACATCGTCCGCCAGGGCAAAGCGCTGTATGTCGGGCTGTCGAACTATCCGGCGGCACTGGCGCGGGAAGCGATTGAGATCCTCGACGACCTCGGCACCCCCTGCCTTATCCATCAGCCGAAATACTCTATGTTTGAGCGCTGGGTGGAAGACGGGCTGCTGGATACGCTGCAGGAAAAAGGCGTCGGCAGCATTGCGTTTTCACCGCTGGCGNGGGCAACTGACCGATCGCTACCTGAACGGTATACCCGCCGATTCACGGGCAGCCAGCGGCAGTCGTTTTCTTAATCCCGATCAGATCACCGAAGAGAAGCTGCATAAAGTTCGACAGTTGAATACGCTGGCGGCGCAACGCGGGCAGAAACTGTCGCAGATGGCGCTGGCATGGGTGATGCGCGATGAGAAAATTACTTCCGTGCTGATTGGCGCCAGCAAGACGTCACAACTGGATGACGCAGTGGGCATGCTGGCGAACCGGCAGTTCACGGCAGAAGAACGCGCTGCGATTGAGACGATCCTGACAGGGCAAAAGTAGATTTTTCTTTAGCAAAAAGTGCTCTCACTGCATGTTTCAGAGTGTTGCCGATGCGACGGGACTTTACCACCCCGTAATATTGCGGTAACAGGCCGCTCAAGGCCCCGATCGTGAAGGAGAAGAGTATGTTCAGGTCACTGATTCTTGCAGCAGCATTGCTGGCTTCATCAGCGCCGCTGATTGCCAGCGCTGGCGAAATCACCCTGTTGCCATCGATAAAATTACAAATTGGCGATCGTGACAATTACGGTAACTACTGGGACGGCGGACGCTGGCGCGACCGGGATTACTGGCATCGTCACTATGAATGGCGCGACAGAGGCTGGTGGAGACATGACAACGGTCGCCATCGTGGCTGGGATAACCGCAAAGCCTATGAACGCGGCTATCGTGAAGGCTGGAGTGACCGTGACGACCATCGCGGTCGTGGCCGGGGTCATGGCCATCATCATTAAGGCAAAAAAAAAGCCAGAGTCCGAAGGAGAATGGACTCTGGCAACCGGTCTACTGCTTTATGGAAATCAGGCGGTCATTTCCGTCATAATTCTGTTTTTCAGGGAGTAGATGGCGTTCACGCTGCTGCCGCCGAGCTTACTGAAGACATTCGCACGGTGCGTATACACCGTTTTCGGCGACATGTTCAGCACTTTCGCAATCTGCTCTACTTTCTGACCATTCATCGTTTCACGCAGAATGATTTTCTCTTTCGCCGAAAGCGAAACGCGCAGCTGGTTTTCCAGCTTCTTATTGCTCATCAGCACATTCACCGCACGCATTAATTCCGGCAGAGAACTTCTGGACGTGGTGATCACGCTCGCATCACAGATGTAAATCAGGTTCGGGTTGTTGAGCACCAGCATCAGACGACATTTTTCATTAATCCGTGCGGTGTAATCGAAGTATTCTGCAGGCGTATTTCTGTCGATATGGACGATAACCGCATCGTCTTTACCAAGAGAATCGATAAACGTCGGCTCACGAATATCTGCTGGCTGAATGGTGATACTGGATTCCTGCGCCAGCGTAATCAGGCCTGAACGTAAGAACGCATTGTCGGTAACGATATAGGTGTTTTTCATATTGTCTGTCTGTACTGTTTAGTGGTCTCTGTCGCGGGACCAGGGTGAAATTTAGTCAGTACAGAATGCCAGCGAGATCACGCCGGACGCAGTGAAATGGTCTTATATAAGAAGATCACAAAATGGTTGTAAACGGTTTAAGAAGAGCCTGGCACGCGGGTTTCACGTTGCCAGGCTGGCTGAGAAGTCGGAGATTTAAGGACTTCCTTACAGTCCGAGTGCGGTGCCTATCAGCAACCAGGCGTTCAATGCGACCACTAAAATAACAATGATCCAGCCAATGCGTTTCACTAATTCTGAATTGACTAAATCCCCCATCAGCGTTTTATCACTGGTGAAAATCAGCAACGGAACCAGCGCCAGGGCGATACCAAAACTGAGCAGGACCTGGCTCATTACCAGAATGCGGGTCGGGTCAAGTCCCATCAAAATAACAATGAACGATGGCGCCATTGTCACCACCCGGCGGAACCACAGTGGAATATGGAAGCGGATAAATCCCTGCATCACCACCTGCCCTGCCAGCGTACCAACGACCGTCGAGGACAGCCCGGCAGCGATCAGGCTGAGGCCGAAGATCGTTGCCGCCGCATGGCTGAGCAACGGCTCCAGCGTCAGGTACGCTTCATCAAGATCGGCGATGCCGGTATGGCCGTTAAAGTGGAACGCGGCGGCCGCGGTCGCCATCATCGCCAGGTTGACGAAACCGGCAATCGTCATAGCAATGGCGACATCCCAGCGGGTGGCGTTGTAACGTTCCTTACGCGTGCCGCCGTGAAGATGTTGCGTCAATGAAGAGTGCAAATAAATGACGTGCGGCATAATCGTCGCCCCGAGCACCCCGGCGGCGAGGAATACCGCTTCGCTGGTCGGCAACGACGGGATCACCATCCCTTTGGCGAGCTGCGCCAGTTTGGGCTGAGAGAATATCAGTTCGACAATATAAGCCGCGGCGACAAACAGCAGCAGACCGCCAATCACTTTTTCCAGCGGTTTCTGGCCGCGGCGTTGCAGCATCAGGATCAGGAAGGTGGCGACCCCAGTCAGCACGGCCCCCTGCAAAAGTGAAATACCTAAAATAAGCTTAAAGCCGATGGCGGCCCCGATAAACTCAGCGAGATCGGTCGCCATGGCGATGATTTCCGCCTGCACCCAGTAAAACCAGACCACCGGGCGCGGATAATGGTCGCGAATTTGTTCTGCGAGGTTTTTTCCGGTAGCAATGCCGAGTTTCGCCGACAGCACCTGGATCAACATCGCCATCAGGTTTGCCCATACCACTACCCACAGCAACTGGTAGCCGAAGCTGGCACCCGCCTGAATGTTGGTCGCAAAGTTACCTGGATCGATATAGCCAATGGCAGCAATGAATGCCGGCCCCATCAACGCCAGCCGCATTCGGCGCGCTGCACGACCACGACTGTTTTCAACGCGACTGTTTGTCATTTTCTGCCTCTGAAATATAGCCTTTGCTATGTTTCATATTACTAAAATGAGAATGATTATCAAGTTCATTTAGCAAGGTGATAATGATTGCTCTGATAGCTATGATCGATAAGCTGGGCTGAATTAAATGAGGATACGGGCGAGCAGTCCGGAGACATGCTACCTTGTTATCAAGATTAGAACAAAAAGACAACTTTTAACACATTTACCAAACATAACAAATTTGTATGCCTGATCACTTTTTTCAGAGTTTGCTCACAGGCTGTTATTATAATGCGGCATGGATCTCGTTTTCTTTTAGCTTGTTGCATAGAATGTGCACGGAAATATAACCTGCCTCATATTTGGAGCAAATATGAACCGCGTTTTGCACTTTGTCCTCGCACTTGTTGTTGTAGCGATTCTTGCGTTACTGGTCAGTCATGACCGTAAACAAATTCGCATTCGCTATGTTGTTCAATTACTCGTAATTGAAGTTTTACTGGCCTGGTTCTTCCTGAACTCTGATATTGGCCTTGGATTCGTTAAAGGCTTTTCTGAAATGTTTGAAAAACTGCTCGGATTCGCCAATGAAGGGACAAATTTCGTCTTCGGCAAAATGAACGACGAAGGCCTGGCATTCTTCTTCCTGAGAGTCCTGTGCCCGATCGTCTTTATCTCTGCTCTGATTGGTATTTTGCAGCACATCCGCGTTCTGCCGATTGTCATTCGCGCGATCGGGACCGTGCTGTCCAAAGTGAACGGTATGGGGAAACTGGAATCATTTAACGCGGTCAGCTCCCTGATCCTCGGTCAGTCAGAAAACTTCATTGCTTATAAAGACATTCTCGGCAAGATGTCCCGCAACCGCATGTACACCATGGCGGCCACGGCAATGTCTACCGTTTCCATGTCTATCGTCGGTGCATACATGACCATGCTGCAGCCTAAATATGTGGTTGCCGCGCTGGTGCTTAATATGTTCAGTACCTTTATCGTGCTGTCGCTGGTGAACCCGTACCGCGTCGAAGAAAGTGAAGAAAACCTGCAGATGTCTAATCTGCATGAAGGTCAGAGCTTCTTCGAAATGCTCGGTGAATACATCCTGGCTGGTTTTAAAGTTGCGATTATCGTTGCGGCGATGCTGATCGGCTTTATCGCGCTGATCTCTGGCCTGAACGCGCTGTTCGCGGCGGTGCTGGGTATCTCCTTCCAGGGCATCCTCGGCTACATCTTCTACCCGATTGCCTGGGTGATGGGTGTTCCGGCGAGCGAAGCGCTGCAGGTCGGCAGTATCATGGCGACCAAACTGGTATCCAACGAATTCGTGGCAATGATGGATCTGCAGAAAGTGGCAGGCTCGCTGTCTCCGCGTGCGGAAGGCATCCTGTCCATTTTCCTGGTTTCCTTCGCTAACTTCTCTTCAATCGGTATTATCGCAGGCGCGATTAAAGGCCTGAACGAAGAGCAGGGTAACGTCGTTTCCCGTTTTGGCCTGAAACTGGTTTACGGCTCTACGCTGGTGAGCGTGCTGTCTGCTTCCATTGCCGCACTGGTTCTGTAAGCCGCAGCAATAAAAAACCGGCATTCGTGCCGGTTTTTTTACGCCTGTAACTCACTGAGCGGTCGCGGTTTCCCCAACAAATATCCCTGCAGATAATCCACCCCAAGTTTCAGCAGCAACGCTCTCTGCTCCTCGGTTTCGACAAACTCGGCCACCGTCGTCAGGTTCTTCACTTTCGCCATATCGCATATCGATTTCACAATCATGCTGTCCATCGAATCCGTCACGATGTCACGGACAAAGCAGCCATCAATTTTGATGATGTCCGCCTGCAGGGTTTTCAGCCGCTCATAGTTGGCATAACCGGTACCGAAATCGTCAATTGCGATCCGGCAGCCAAAGTCACGTAATTGCTGAATGTTTTTCGCGTTGGTTTCCGAATTAGAAAACGCCTGCTCTTCGGTAATTTCGATGGTAATGGTCTGCGCGTCCACACCGTAGCGGGTAAACAGCGCGATGATTTCCGCCGCGCTCTCTTTTTGCATCAGCGTAAAAGGCAGCAGGTTGACCGAGAAATGCTGCCCCGGATGCGCATGAAGCGACGTAAACAGCGTCTCCAGCACCTGCATATCAAACCGCTTGCTCAGGTTGAATTGCGCAACCACCGGAATGAAAAGATCGGGAGTGATGATCTCGCCGTCACACACCAGACGGCTCAGGATTTCGTGATACCCCTTCCCTTGTGCATCGACGATCGGCTGCGCATAGAGCGCGATGCCGTTACCTTCCAGCGCGCGCTTAATGCGATTGAGCAGCAGAACACGCTCGGTCGTCTGGTCAGTGACCGTCGACTGGCTGTTGTCCAGCGCCAGCACGTGCTGCGTCTGGCAGGCTTCTTCGGACAACCAGCTCAGTTGCCCCAACATATGGTGTAAATCTTCCCCCTGCCCGTCTACCACGCCCCAGGCGGCGCCAAACTGCAGCTCCAGCCGGGTATTGTGCCAGTAGATGGGGCGATTGTTGAGAAAATCGACAATGTGCGTCAGGCGCGCCAGGGTTTCCGGCCCGTTCAGTACCAGCAGCAGTTCGCTTCCCGGCAGTTGAAACAGCTTCTCATCAACGCCGAGCAGCGGCTGCAAATCGCGGGTAATCACGCGCTTACAGTGGACCCGCATCATCATGCCGTAATGGCGGCTGAGAAATTCCAGATTGTCCATACGCAGGCAACAGATGCTGACCTTCTGATGCCGGGATAAATAGTTTTCGAGGGCGCGCAGGTTGGGCAAACCGGTGAGCGGATCCTGCATCGCCTGGCTTTGCCATTTGCGCTTCAGCACGTCGCTGCGGTAGTAGATTTGCGACATATACAGCATGCAAATCGTAAAGGAGATCAGCACGGACAGCACAAACGACAGCGAATATTCGGTATCCACGCCATGCAGAAAGTTTTTGTTGTAAATCAGTAACGAGAAGACGGAAGCCGCCCACGTCAGGTTGATAAAGGGCCAACTCATCCGGCTCACCGCAAGGAAATAGAGAATGAAGATGACCGGCACGAGGTAACCGGCAATGTAGTCAGACTCGTAGGGCGCGCAAAGAATGATTAACACCAGCACCAGGGCCAGCGCCCAGTTTAGGGTGAAGAAAAGGCGTGGACGGCTAATGCTGGGCTGTACGTGGCGCAACCAGAAGGCCCGGGCATAGCGCGGGTTGAGGATCATGCGCATCGGATAATAAAACAGCATGGTGAAAATCAGCGCCGCACTGACAAGGCTCTGGACATCAACGATCATGTAGATCACTGACGTTGAATTGAAATAGCTGGAGACGGTCAGCGGGAAGTCCATATATTCCCCCGACAAATACATTGAGCATTTTATCAGTGCAGGTGTAATGAATCCGAACCAGAAGATCCGCACGCCCATGTTTCGGTTCGACATGCCAAACCGCCACCGCCGTCCTAACATCAGACGCACACAGGCGCCGGTCACGAACACGCCGGAAAGCTGGCAGATAATCAGCACCAGCGACTGGGGATACGGCAGATTCAGCAGCCAGTCGTTACTCAACGACAGCCCGACGACCAGCGGCAGCACGGCATGACGGCCAAACAGCATCATGATCGCCAGCATCACGCTGAGCGGCATCCAGGCCAGAAAAATACTGTTGTTGTCGATAATCGCGCGGGGCGAGATAAAACGCGCAAACGGAATAAAGATCAGGCACAGGAGCAGCGCAAGCAAAAACTTTTTGGCTGGGGGGTTCAGTGTGATGCGCATGGTGGGTAATAACATTTCCTGTGCCGTGCTGGATTAGCGGCACAGATAGTAAGTTTATTAATTGCGCGAATCAAGTTTACACGCATGCGAAAAAATCCTGGTTTTACGGCAGCCAAAGATCCGGTGATTTACGTTAAGACATCTGGATAAGAATAACAGAAATAAAAAACCCCCGCCTGAGCGAGGGTTCATTAATTTGGTGGAGCTAAGCGGGATCGAACCGCTGACCTCTTGCATGCCATGCAAGCGCTCTCCCAGCTGAGCTATAGCCCCACGGGCGTTTTACGTTCCAAACCTGATGGGAGCAGGATTTGGTGGAGCTAAGCGGGATCGAACCGCTGACCTCTTGCATGCCATGCAAGCGCTCTCCCAGCTGAGCTATAGCCCCGATACGTAAAGCTGTCGTGTTGACGGGCGGCATAATATGAATTCCATTGCCAGGTGTCAACGGCAAAATATCTCCCCCCCTTTCAATCGCTGAAAAAGCAGACAAATGAATGACATTGCGAGCGGCTTCGCAGACAGTACTAAAAGCTGTCACATTTTCCACTAAAATGATGCTATAACAGGAACCACTAATTCCCACACTTCCAGTCAGGAAATACTATGCTCAAGGAACGAATGACGCCGGAGGAAATTGCTCATCTGACCGGTTACAGCCGGCAAACCATTAACAAATGGGTGAGAAAAGAAGGTTGGGAAACCTCTCCTCGCCCTGGTGTTCAGGGCGGTAAAGCACGCCTGGTACACGTTAATGACAGAGTGAGAGAGTTTATCCGCAGCGCGCAAAGAGCAGCCAACGGTGCGGCCACGGTGCATCCTGCCAGCAATAGCTTTGACTCACTTCTTCTTACTCTCGCTAAAGAAATGACCGATGCGGAACGACAGCAACTGACGTCACTTCTGCTGCGCGAGGGTATCTCCGGGTTATTACAACGTCTGGGCATTCGAAGCTAACAACATCTATGAAAATATTACATAGCAAAATGACCACGGAAGAGCTGGCTCAGTGCCTCGGCATCGCAAAACAGACCATCAACAGATGGATCCGCGAACAGGGCTGGCAAACAGAAACGATTCCGGGTGTAAAAGGTGGACGCGCGCGACTGATTCATATCGATCATCGCGTCAGGGAATATCTGGCGAACACGCCTGCGCTGCGTCACGGTTCAACGCAATATCAGCTTGCTGAGCCAGTGAAAAATTATGTGGTGAAGGAAACTGACCCTGCCCTGCGACAGATTGCCGATATTTTACAGGTGATGACCGACGCGGAAAAACAACGGCTGGCGGTGTTTCTCGCCCGGGAAGNGGCCTCCCCTGCCGTTTTTGTAGCCTGCTCTCTTACTGCTGGGATTCTCGTTCCGCAATAAAAGCGAGTGCTTTGTTGATGCGCTCAATGCTGCGGGTTTTGCCGATCGCATGAACGGTAACATCCAGTCCTGGAGACTGACCAGCACCGGTCACTGCAACGCGCAGCGGCATTCCCACTTTACCCATTCCCACTTCCAGCTCATCGGCGGTGGCCTGAATCGCATGATGCACATTCTCAGCCGTCCAGTCGGTAATGTCGGCCAGCTTGTCGCGAACCACTTCCAGCGGCTGACGCGCTACCGGNGCTCGCCGCCATCTCTTTCAGCGTTTTGCAGCGTTCGCCCAGCAGTTTCACCAGATCAGCCAGCTGCGGGCCGTTGCGGGTGTCGATGTTTTCCTGCTCGATGTGCCACTGCAGATGCGTCGCCACGTACTCCGGTGCCAGCGAATTAATGTAGTGATGGTTCAGCCACTGCAGTTTTTCGGTATTGAACGCACTGGCGGATTTACTGACCGCGCTGAGGCTGAACAGTTTGATCATCTCTTCACGGGTGAAGATTTCCTGATCGCCGCTGGACCAGCCCAGACGCACCAGATAGTTGAGCAGTGCTTCCGGCAGATAACCGTCGTCGCGATACTGCATCACGCTCACCGCGCCGTGACGCTTGGAGAGCTTTTTGCCGTCGTCGCCGTTGATCATCGAAACGTGCGCGTATACCGGCACCGGCGCGTTCAGCGCTTTGAGGATGTTGATCTGGCGCGGTGTGTTGTTGATATGGTCTTCACCGCGGATCACATGCGTGATCTCCATATCCCAGTCATCCACCACGACACAGAAGTTGTAGGTGGGTGAACCATCGGTACGGCGAATGATCAGATCATCCAGCTCCAGGTTGCTGAACTCGATAGGCCCACGGATCTGGTCGTCAAATANNAGCGCGAAAAGCCGTTCTTTGGAGCAATAGCATTTGTATGCCGTGCCCGCATCCAGCATTTCATCAATGACCGCGTTGTAGCGGTCAAAACGTTTGGTCTGGAAGTACGGACCTTCGTCCCATTCCAGGCTCAGCCAGTTCATGCCATCCATAATGGCTTCAATAGCTTCCGGCGTTGAGCGTTCGAGATCGGTGTCTTCGATACGCAGCACAAACTCACCACCGTGGTTACGTGCAAAAAGCCAGGAATAGAGAGCAGTTCGTGCTCCGCCGACGTGCAGATAGCCTGTCGGGCTTGGCGCGAAGCGAGTTTTGATTTTCATGAAAAGGCCTTACGTTGGTATAGATGCCGACAACCGGCAAATCCTGGAAAGAGAAACAGGGTGGTATTCTATCACTGTGGTCTGATTCCTCAATCTTGTTCCCACCCGGACGCTTCGCTTTGCCATTTTTGTTTATAAATCAGGCCATGCGGAGGCTTCAGTGAGAGTTTTGTTTAAATTTACGACGAACGGACAATTTCTTTTGAAAATGCGTTGACTCATTTTCAACTCTCCCTATAATGCGACTCCACACAGCGGAACCCGCCGCGAAAGCGGCTGCGGATGCCAAAGCAAAAGCGGAAGCTGACGCCAAAGCGGCAGCAGAGGCAGCGAAGAAAGCCGCTGCCGACGCACAGAAAAAAGCCGAAGCGGATGCCGCAAAAGCTGCCGCCGATGCGAAGAAGAAAGCCGAAGCCGACGCCGCAAAAGCCGCTGCGGATGCTAAAAAGAAAGCCGAAGCTGATGCCGCGAAGAAAGCGCAGCAGGAGGCTGAGAAGAAAGCGGCTGCAGAGGCTANCTCCCGCCAAAGCCGCGGCCGAGAAAAAAGCCGCTGCTGAAAAAGCGGCAGCAGCAGAGAAAGCCGCAGCGGATAAAGCTGCCAAAGCCGCCGCCGCGAAGAAAGCTGCCGCAGCAAAAGCGTCAGAAGCAGATGTTGACGATCTTTTCGGCGACCTGAGTTCAGGTAAGAATGCGCCGAAAACAGGGGGCGGAGCGAAAGGGAACAATGCTTCACCGGCCGGAAGCGGTAACAATAAAAATAACGGTGCATCAGGGGCGGATATCAGTAACTACGCCGGGCAGATAAAAGCAGCTATCGAAAGCCGTTTTTATGATGCTTCCTCTTATGCCGGTAAGACATGTACATTACGTATCAAAATGGCGCCAGATGGCATGCTTCTGGATATTCAGTCTGAAGGTGGTGACCCTGCGCTCTGTACCGCGGCGCTTGCAGCAGCCCGACAGGCGAAGTTCCCCAAACCACCGTCACAGGCTGTTTACGAAGTGTTCAAAAATGCGCCGCTGGACTTCAAACCTTAATGGATTTCTCCCCAGGAAAAAGGGGAGAAAACAAACTACGGTAGTCTCAGGGTTTTGGTAGTCTTGTGTATTTGAGTTTGTTAACATTCTGCTAAATTATCGTGGATTTTGTATCCGGATAAGGGAGATATGATGAAGCAGGCATTACGAGTAGCATTTGGTTTTCTGATGCTGTGGGCAGCGGTGCTGCACGCAGAAGTACGTATCGAGATCACCCAGGGGGTGGACTCGGCGCGCCCGATTGGCGTTGTGCCTTTCCAGTGGGCCGGGCCGGGTGCAGCACCTGAAGATATCGGTGGCATCGTTGCGGCTGACCTGCGCAACAGTGGTAAATTTAACCCGTTGGATCGTTCTCGCCTGCCTCAGCAGCCGGGTTCCGCGCAGGAAGTTCAAGCTGCAGCATGGTCCGCGCTCGGTATTGACGCTGTCGTTATCGGGCAGGTCTCGCCTAACCCGGACGGCTCCTACAACGTCGCCTATCAACTGGTGGATACCGGCGGCGCACCGGGTACCGTACTGGCTCAGAACACCTACAAAGTGAACAAGCAGTGGCTGCGCTATGCCGGTCATACTGCCAGTGACGAAGTGTTTGAGAAGCTGACCGGTATTAAGGGCGCGTTCCGTACCCGTATCGCCTATGTCGTGCAGACCAACGGCGGTCAGTTCCCGTACGAGCTGCGCGTGTCTGACTATGATGGCTACAACCAGTTCGTCGTACACCGCTCTCCGCAGCCGCTGATGTCTCCGGCATGGTCTCCGGACGGTTCCAAACTCGCTTATGTGACCTTCGAAAGCGGTCGTTCTGCGCTGGTCATCCAGACGCTGGCGAATGGCGCGGTGCGTCAGGTCGCTTCTTTCCCGCAGCACAACGGCGCGCCGATGTTCTCGCCGGATGGCAGCAAACTGGCCTTTGCACTGTCTAAAACCGGTAGCCTGAACCTGTACGTAATGGATATCGGCTCTGGCCAAATTCGTCAGGTAACTAACGGTCGCAGCAACAACACCGAACCAAGCTGGTTCCCGGACAGCCAGAACCTGGCCTTTACCTCTGACCAGGCCGGTCGTCCGCAGGTGTATAAAGTGAACATCAACGGCGGTACTCCGCAGCGCATTTCCTGGGAAGGTAATCAGAACCAGGATGCGGACGTGAGCGCAGACGGTAAATTTATGGTAATGGTAAGCTCGGCCAATGGTCAGCAGCACATTGCCAAACAAGATCTGGAAGCGGGTGGCGTACAGGTTCTGTCGTCAACGTTTTTAGATGAAACGCCAAGTCTGGCACCTAACGGCACTATGGTTATCTACAGCTCTTCTCAGGGGATGGGATCCGTGCTGAACCTGGTTTCTACAGATGGGCGTTTCAAAGCGCGTCTTCCGGCGACTGATGGACAGGTCAAATTCCCTGCCTGGTCTCCGTATCTGTAATAATAAATAATTAGTTATATAGGAATCAAAGAAATGCAACTGAACAAAGTGCTGAAAGGACTGATGCTGGCTCTGCCGGTAATGGCAATCGCGGCATGTTCTTCCAACAAGAACGCCAGCAACGACCAGAGCGGCGAAGGCATGATGGGCGCCGGCACTGGTATGGATGCTAACGGCAACATGTCTTCTGAAGAGCAGGCTCGTCTGCAGATGCAACAGCTGCAGCAGAACAACATTGTTTACTTCGGTCTGGACAAATACGACGTAAGCTCTGAGTTCGCTGCGATGCTGGATGCGCACGCTAACTTCCTGCGTAGCAACCCGTCCTACAAAGTTACCGTAGAAGGTCACGCGGACGAACGTGGTACGCCGGAGTACAACATCGCTCTGGGCGAACGTCGTGCTAACGCCGTTAAGATGTACCTGCAGGGTAAAGGCGTTTCTGCTGATCAGATCTCCATCGTTTCTTACGGTAAAGAAAAACCTGCAGTACTGGGTCACGACGAAGCGGCTTACGCTAAAAACCGTCGCGCCGTACTGGTTTACTAAGAGAATCGCATGAACAGTAACTTCAGACATCACCTGTTGAGTCTGTCGTTACTGGTTGGAATAGCGGCCCCCTGGGCCGCTTTTGCTCAGGCACCAATCAGTAGTGTCGGCTCAGGCTCGGTCGAAGACCGTGTCACTCAACTCGAGCGTATTTCGAATGCTCACAGCCAGCTTTTAACCCAACTCCAGCAGCAAGTTTCTGATAATCAGGCCGATATTGACGCCCTCCGCGGACAGATCCAGGAGAGTCAGTACCAGCTGAATCAGGCCATTGAACGCCAGAAACAAGTGCAGCTGCAGATCGACAGCCTGACCAGCGGCGGTGCGGCAGCGCAGACGCAGCAGACAGGCGGCGATCAGAGCAGCAACGCTGGCGCATCCAACACCGCGCCTGCGGCCGGTGCAGCGACGTCTGGCGCACCGGTGCAAAGCGGTGACGCGAACACTGACTACAATGCCGCCATTGCGCTGGTGAAGGACTCTTCTCGCCAGGATGACGCGATCGCAGCATTTCAGAACTTCATCAAAAAATACCCGGACTCAACGTATCAGCCGAACGCCAACTACTGGCTCGGTCAGTTGAATTACAACAAGGGTAAAAAAGATGACGCAGCCTATTATTTTGCTTCTGTCGTAAAAAACTACCCAAAGTCACCAAAAGCCTCTGACGCGATGTACAAGGTCGGCGTGATCATGCAGGANTACGGCAAAAGCGAAAGCGGTCTACCAGCAGGTGGTCAGCAAGTATCCTGGCACCGAAGGCGCAAAACAGGCGCAAAAACGTCTCGGATCGCTGCAATGATGACGGCATGACCAGGAATCGTGTTTTTTCTGGTCGTGTCGCATGAATCGTAAGCAGTTAAGTGATCTTCATCGAAATTTTTGTTGCGCTGAAATCTTAAATCAGTAATATATGCCGCCGTTGCCGAGGGATATCAAACCTCTCCGAAGCAGCAAAAAAGNTTCGAATCCTGCACGACCCACCAATCGTTAGGTGGATAGCGATAGTAAAACGTGAAGGATAACGTTGCGACAGCAACGGCCCGTAGGGCGAGGCGAAGCCGAGTCATCCTGCACGACCCACCACTAAGTAATATCCAGCGTAGTATCGGGTGATTAGCTCAGCTGGGAGAGCACCTCCCTTACAAGGAGGGGGTCGGCGGTTCGATCCCGTCATCACCCACCACTTCCTCAGCTGGGAGAGCACCTCCCTTACAAGGAGGGGGTCGGCGGTTCGATCCCGTCATCACCCACCACTACTTTTGTAGTCTCCGCCGTGTAGATAAGAATGAGAAGTGGGTGATTAGCTCAGCTGGGAGAGCACCTCCCTTACAAGGAGGGGGTCGGCGGTTCGATCCCGTCATCACCCACCACTTTCTCGCCAGCGAATTCTTATCAGTGAAGTACCGTTGGTAGAGCAGTTGACTTTTAATCAATTGGTCGCAGGTTCGAATCCTGCACGACCCACCAATCGTTGGGTGGATAGCGATAGTAAAACGTGAAGGATAACGTTGCGTCAGCAACGGCCCGTAGGGCGAGGCGAAGCCGAGTCATCCTGCACGACCCACCACTTCAAGTGGTTCCGAGTAAAATTATCTTCGAAGCCTGGCCCGTANNATCCTGCACGACCCACCAATGTGGAAAGGCGCCCTAAAGGCGCCTTTTTGCTGTCTGCAAATCGTCAGGATGAGAACCTGCTGCAGGTTCGGGTCGAACGTAGTGAGACAACGGAGCCGCTTGCGGCGACGGCCCGAAGGGCGAGCGAAGCGAGTCATCCTGCACGACCCACCAATGTAGAAAGGCGCCCTAAAGGCGCCTTTTTGCTGTCTGCTATTTATCCATCAAGATTCTCACCAAACTGCCGATATTGCTGTTTTAGGGCAAAGAAAAGGAGTTTGATATGACGACCATTCTGACATCAACACCATCAATACAAAGCAGTTCGACCAGCACGCCGCAAGGTGACGATACGGCAGCGCAGATTGCGCGCATCACTAAGAAAATTACCGAACTGACGCAACAGCTGAAGGATATTCCCAACTCCAGCGCCAGCGTTGAAGAGAAGAAAAAGCAGCAGGAATTGATTCAGGCGCAGATCAAAGTATTGCAGGCGCAGCTTGCACAGTTGCAGCGTCAGCAGGCTGAAAAAGCGCAGCAGAAACAGGAGCAGCAGGACGTTAAGGCGACCGGCGGTAATACCGCTGCCAGTCAGTACCAGATCGACATCTATATCTGATATCGCCGCGCTTCAATGCGAGCAGCCGACAGCCTCTCTGCCTGCTCGCCCTTTCCCTCCCCCACGCGTCCTGCCACCGTCTTTGCGCTAAGGATGTAAGAAATCCGTTTTATTTCTCAAACCAGACAACGCACAATAGTGTTATCGAATTTGAGGAGTGTTTATGAAACTGTTTCGTATTCTGGATCCCTTCACGCTCACACTGATTATTACTGTAGCTCAGTTGGTAGAGCAGTTGACTTTTAATCAATTGGTCGCAGGTTCGAATCCTGCACGACCCACCATTCCACAGGTGGTCACAGGTAGAGAGTGTGAAGGATAACGTTGCGTCAGCAACGGCCCGAAGGGCGAGGCGGAGCCGAGTCATCCTGCACGACCCACCACTTCGAAGAACAATCCCGCAAGGGGTCGTTAGCTCAGTTGGTAGAGCAGTTGACTTTTAATCAATTGGTCGCAGGTTCGAATCCTGCACGACCCACCAATCGTTAGGTGGATAGCGATAGTAAAACGTGAAGGATAACGTTGCATCAGCAACGGCCCGTAGGGCGAACGAAGCGAGTCATCCTGCACGACCCACCAGTGTAAAAAAGCGCCCTAAAGGCGCTTTTTTGCTATCTGCGATATACCTTGCCCTCAACAATCTGATATCTTGTTTAGCATATAAAACATATTGGCCGTCTGTAGCCGCCTCTCAGCGACCATAACGGCATTTTGTTAAGCCTGTAAAACGAGATTGCAAGATGAGCGTCATGTTTGATCCCGAAACCGCCATTTATCCTTTCCCGCCGAAGCCCGTGCCGTTGAGTACGGATGAAAAGCAGTTCTATCGTGAAAAAATCAAACGCCTGCTGAAAGCGCGTGATGCGGTGATGGTGGCGCATTACTACACCGATCCTGAAATTCAACAGCTTGCAGAAGAGACGGGCGGTTGTATCTCTGATTCGCTGGAGATGGCGCGTTTCGGCGCGAAACATCCGGCTTCCACGCTGCTTGTCGCTGGTGTGCGTTTTATGGGCGAAACTGCCAAAATCCTCAGCCCGGAAAAAACTATCCTGATGCCGACGCTGGCGGCGGAATGCTCGCTGGATCTCGGTTGCCCGAGCGATGCGTTTAACGCATTTTGTGATGCGCACCCGGATCGCACGGTGGTGGTTTATGCCAACACCTCGGCGGCAGTAAAAGCGCGAGCAGACTGGGTAGTGACCTCCAGTATCGCCGTTGAACTGATTGAACATCTCGACAGCCTCGGCGAGAAAATCCTCTGGGCGCCGGACCGCCACCTCGGCCGCTATGTGCAAAAGCAGAGCGGAGCGGATGTCCTGTGCTGGCAGGGCGCCTGTATCGTCCATGACGAATTTAAAACCCAGGCGTTGACTCGCATGAAAGCGTTGTACCCGAATGCCGCCGTGCTGGTTCACCCGGAGTCGCCGCAATCCGTCGTTGATATGGCCGATGCGGTGGGCTCGACCAGTCAGCTGATTGCTGCCGCCAGAACGCTGCCTCATCAGCAACTGATTGTGGCAACCGACCGTGGCATTTTTTACAAAATGCAGCAGGCAGTGCCGGAAAAAGAGCTACTGGAGGCGCCAACCGCAGGCGAGGGAGCCAGTTGCCGTAGCTGCGCGCACTGTCCGTGGATGGCAATGAACGGCTTAAAAGCGATTGCCGAAGGGCTGGAGAACGGCGGCGCGGCGCATGAGATTCACGTCGATGCCGCGTTGCGTGAGGGCGCATTGCTGCCTCTCAACCGGATGCTCGATTTTGCGGCTACACTTCGACCTTAACGATGGTTAACTTGCGGAGTTAAAAATGGATTTCTTCAGCACGCAGAACATACTGGTACACATTCCGATTGGCGCAGGTGGTTACGATCTGTCGTGGATTGAAGCCGTCGGGACGCTGGCAGGGTTATTGTGCATCTGGCTCGCCAGCCTCGAGAAAATCAGCAACTATGCTTTTGGCCTGATCAACGTCACCCTGTTCGCCATTATCTTCTTTCAGANGATGGTGCTGTCGATTGTAGCGATGATCCTGATGACCCGTAAGTATGTTGAAAACTGGCTGCTGTGGGGGATCATTAACGTTATCAGCGTGGTCATTTTTGCCTTACAGGGCGTCTACGCGATGTCACTGGAATACCTGCTGCTTACCTTCATCGCACTCAACGGTAGCCGGATGTGGATTAATAGCGCACGTGAGCGAGGCTCTCGCGCGCTTTCACGCTAATGGTGGTGGTGATGGTCATGCCCGGCGTGCAGCTCGCTAAGGCGGCATTCCGGGCCGCTACAGGGCTGGTACTCCATTTGAATGGTGGCATGCTCAATGTTGTAGTTGTGCTCCAGGAAATGCTGAATGCGCTCAAGCAGCGCGTCGTGGTCGTGAGGCGGGATCACCTGAACATGCAGCGTCATGATCGGTTTCTCGCCCACCATCCAGACATGTACATGGTGCACGTCGCGCACGTCCGGTAACGCCCGGTTCAGCTTGCGCTTCAGTTCGCCAACGTCAATGGCCCGCGGCGCACCCTCCAGCAGCTCATTCACGCTCTCTTTCAGCAGTTGCCAGGCGCTACGCAGCACGAGGCACGACACCAGTACCGACAGAATCGGGTCGATGGGCGTCCAGCCGGTCAGCAGAATGACAATCGCCGCACCGATAGCGCCAACTGACCCTAACAGGTCCCCCAGCACATGCAGCGCGGCGGCACGTACATTGAGATTTTTCTCTTCACTGCCGCGATGCAAAATCCAGAACGAAAAAATGTTCGCCAGCAGCCCCGCCACGGCAATCACCATCATGGTCGCCCCGGCCACTGGCTGCGGATGATAAAAACGCTGGATCGCCTCCCAGACAATCAGAATCGTAATCACCACCAGGGCAANTTCACAACCGCCGCCAGCGTCGTCAGGCGCAGCCAACCGAACGTATGGCGGTTGTTGGGTGGACGACGGGCAAAATGCACGGCCAACAGGGCAAACAGCAGCGCGGCGGCATCGGTCAGCATATGCCCGGCATCGGCCAGCAGCGCCAGCGAGCCGGAGATAAGGCCGCCAATGACCTCGATAACCATAAAGCCTGCGGTAATACAAAACGCCAGCAGCAACCGACGGGCGTTGCCGTCCTGCGGTGGCGGAGTATGGGAGTGCGAATGGGAGTGCGCCATAACGTGGTCCTGATTATTTACATTTTATGCCTGTTATCATTACAGATCTTTCCCGGTTGCGCATACAAATAAGGAGAGCCGAAGCTCTCCCGGGTGGGGTGCAGAGAGGAGGGGTTACTGCGTGGTGCCGTCCGTTTTAGTATCAGCATCGTTGTTGATGCCGTCACCAGTCTGGACTTTCTTGTTGATGTCAGGACATTTACCGTCTTTACACATCGAGTTTTTGTGCACTTCATCTTTAGTCATCCCTTCCTGATTCGCACTGCCTGAAGTGGAATCATTCGGATGAAGCATGGTGCCGCCGGTGTTGATTTGGCTGTTATCAACATTATTCGGCGCGGTATTTTGACGGACCGGCTTCTGCCGCCGCGTTTGCGTCGCCGTTACTGTCCGAACCGGTGGTGGCGGCCAGCACTGCACCGCTGGTCAGGGAGAGAGTTGCCGTCAGGAAAAGTGAGGCTAATTTATTCATTTTCATAAGGATGCTCCTGTTCTGGTCGTTACGTCGGATAACTTCTTCCAACAGTGCATGCGCGAGGGCAAGACGCCCTCAATAGGGTTAAAACTCCACATCGCTGATTTAACTCAGCATGGAATTTTGTCAAGTGGCATAAACAGAGTGTTTCCAGGTAAAAATTGTAGTCGTGATCTCACTTTCCGCTACTTTGTCGCGAAATTTTCTCGAATTCCAGGAATTATCCGTCCCGAGTGTAAAAGCCCGTTTACACTTCCTGACCGACAAGTTAGATTGGAGGGATTGCACACAATCAGATAAGTATGGCAACGCTGGAAAGAACATGAATTATCAGAACGACGATTTACGAATTAAAGAGATCAACGAGTTATTGCCCCCTGTCGCGCTCCTTGAAAAATTCCCTGCTACCGAAAACGCCGCGAATACTGTTTCACATGCCCGCAAAGCGATTCACACGATCCTCAAAGGCAATGACGATCGTCTGCTGGTGGTGATTGGCCCGTGCTCAATCCACGATCCGGCGGCGGCGAAAGAGTATGCCACTCGCCTGCTGGCGCTGCGTGAGGCGCTGAAAGGCGAGCTGGAAATTGTCATGCGCGTCTATTTTGAAAAGCCGCGTACCACGGTGGGCTGGAAAGGGCTGATCAACGATCCGCACATGGATAACAGCTTCCAGATCAACGACGGTCTGCGCATCGCACGTAAGCTGCTGCTGGAAATCAACAACAGCGGCCTGCCAGCGGCAGGTGAATTCCTCGACATGATCACGCCGCAGTATCTTGCCGATCTGATGAGCTGGGGCGCTATCGGCGCCCGTACCACGGAATCACAGGTGCACCGTGAACTGGCGTCCGGTCTGTCCTGCCCGGTTGGTTTCAAAAACGGCACTGACGGGACGATTAAAGTGGCTATCGATGCGATCAACGCCGCCGGCGCGCCACACTGCTTCCTGTCGGTCACCAAATGGGGCCACTCCGCCATTGTAAACACCGGCGGCAACGGCGACTGCCATATCATTCTGCGCGGCGGCAAAGAGCCGAATTACAGCGCGCAGCATGTCGCTGAGGTCAAAGCGGGTCTGAAGAAAGCCGGTCTGCCGGAACAGGTGATGATCGACTTCAGCCATGCCAATTCCTGCAAGCAGTTTAAAAAGCAGATGGAGGTCGCGCAGGATGTCTGCGCGCAGATCGCCAGCGGTGAGAAAGGGATCATCGGTGTGATGATTGAAAGCCACCTGGTGGAAGGGAATCAGAACCTGGNGGGGCGGGGAGCCGCTGGTCTACGGTAAGAGCGTCACCGACGCCTGCATTGGCTGGGATGACACCGAAACGGTGTTGCGTCAGCTGTCGAACGCGGTCAAAGCGCGTCGCGGTTAAGCATATGCCAGACAGAAAAAAGGCCCGGTAACCGGGCCTTTTTTATTACTTCGCTTTACCCTGGTTTGCCACCGCAGCCGCTTTCGCAGCGATTTCGTCGGCGTTACCCAGATAGTAATGCTTGATCGGCTTGAAGTTCTCGTCGAACTCATACACCAGCGGCACGCCGGTCGGGATGTTCAGCTCGAGAATTTCGTCTTCGCCCATGTTGTCGAGGTATTTCACCAGCGCACGCAGGGAGTTACCGTGAGCCGCGATGATCACGCGCTCACCGCTTTTCAGGCGCGGCAGAATGGTTTCGTTCCAGTACGGCACCACGCGGTCGATGGTCAGCGCCAGGCTTTCGGTCAGCGGCAGCTCTTTGTCGGTCAGTTTTGCGTAACGCGGATCATGACCCGGATAACGCTCGTCATCTTTGGTCAGCTCCGGCGGCGTGATGGCAAAACCACGACGCCACTGTTTCACCTGCTCGTCACCGTACTTCTCAGCGGTTTCGGCTTTATTCAGACCCTGCAGCGCACCGTAGTGACGCTCGTTCAGTTTCCAGGATTTCTCAACCGGCAGCCAGGCCTGATCCAGTTCATCCAGCACGTTCCACAGGGTATGGATGGCACGTTTCAGCACAGAGGTATAAGCAAAATCAAAGCTGAAGCCTTCTTCTTTCAGCAGCTTACCCGCCGCTTTTGCTTCGCTCACGCCTTTCTCAGACAGGTCAACGTCATACCAACCGGTAAAGCGGTTTTCGTTGTTCCACTGGCTTTCGCCGTGGCGAACCAGAACCAGCTTAGTTACAGCCATATTTTACTCTCCTCACGTCTTACTCTAATGATAATAATTCTCATTGTATTGCCATGGCGATGTACGCGGCAACGGTTATCCATAACCATAGCGAAAATAGTGCCCGAGTGTAAGATGCTTGTGAATTCAGGGTTATGATTTTGTCTGCGAATGGCGCTATTTTCAGCAATTTGCAGTGAAAAAACCCTCCATCAGGAGGGCTTCGCGTTATCGGGCGATGAACTGGTATTCCGTGAGGCTGATGTACTCTTCGCCGGGGAGCAGAATACAGTCGGGCTGCGGCCATTCCGGATGGTTCGGACTGTCTGGCAGAAATTCGCTCTCCAGTGCCAGCCCCTGCCAGTCGTCATAGGTTCCAGGTTCACGCGACGGCGTACCGCCGAGATAGTTGCCGGAGTAAAACTGCAGGGCAGGGGCGGAAGTGTATACCGCCAGTTGCAATTTTTCGTCCTGCGACCAGACGCGGGCCACTGGCTCGCGCACGTTGCCTTTGGCCTGTAACAGAAAGGCGTGATCGTAGCCTTTCACTTTTTTCTGATCGTCATCACTGAGGAAATCCTGCGCGATCGCTTTTGGCGTGCGGAAATCAAAGCTGGTGTCCGCCACGCTTTTCAGCCCCTCGCGTGGGATGCCCATCTCGTCCACCGGCAGATACTCATCAGCGAGGATCTGCAATTTATGCTGACGCACGTCGCCCTGCACACCGTCGAGATTAAAATAGACGTGGTTGGTCAGGTTGACCGGGCAGGCTTTGTCGACGGTGGCACGATATTCAATGGAGATCCGGCAGTCGTCCGTCAGACGATATCGCGCAAGGGCGGTGAGATTGCCGGGATAGCCCTGATCGCCATCGTCAGAGGCCAGCGTAAACAGTACCTCTTCTTCGTTCTGGCTGATGATTTGCCAGCGGCGTTTGTCGAAGCCGTCCGGGCCGCCGTGCAGCTGGTTCACGCCCTGGCTCGGTACCAGTTCGATGACTTCATCGTTCAGCGTATAACGGCTGTCGGCGATGCGGTTCGCGTAACGCCCTACCGAGGCGCCAAGAAAAGCGGATTGTTCCGGGTACTGTTCCGGGCTGGCGCAGCCAAGCAGCGCTTCGCGCACGCAGCCGTCAGAAAGGGGAATACGGGCGGAGAGCAGCGTGGCTCCCCAGTCCATCAGCGTGACGACCATCCCCGCACGGTTGCGCAGGGTCAGGAGTCGAAAGGGCTGACCGTCGGGGGCCAGCACAGGTGTCTCATTAAGCACGGCCTGCTCCTTGTGATGGTTTACAAACGTAGAAAGTCTCTTTGATGCCGGTTTTGGCTTCATACTGCGCGGCTACCGCCTGTTGCACAGTCCCGACCAGATCTTCCGGGACCAGCGCCACGACGCACCCGCCGAAACCGCCGCCGGTCATGCGCACGCCGCCTTTGTCGCCGATCGCCGCTTTCACAATCTCCACCAGCGTGTCGATTTGCGGCACGGTGATTTCGAAATCGTCACGCATTGAGGCGTGAGATTCGGCCATCAGTTTACCCATGCGCTGCAGATCGCCTTTTTCCAGCGCATCGGCGGCTTCCACGGTAAAGAACCGCGCCCCGGTCTCGCATTGCTGACGGCGAGTGTTGTATTCACTGCCCACCAGCGTACGTTTAAAGTTACTGTTGATGATCACGACTGCAACGCCTTTCGGCATCGACACCGCTTTGCTGCCCAGCGAACGACAGTCAATCAGTAGCGCATGATCTTTCTTGCCCAGCGCGGAAATCAGCTGATCCATAATGCCGCAATTACAGCCGACAAACTGGTTTTCCGCTTCCTGGCCGTTTAGCGCGATTTGCGTGCCATCCAGCGGCAGATGATACAACTGCTGAATGACGGTACCCACCGCCACTTCCAGCGACGCCGATGAGCTTAAGCCCGCGCCCTGCGGCACGTTACCGCTGATCACCATATCCACGCCGCCGAAATTGCGGTCGCGTTTTTGCAGGTGTTTCACCACGCCGCGCACGTAGTTCGACCACTGCTGGCTGTCGTGAGTGACAATCGGCGCGTCCAGTGAGAACTCATCGATTTGATTGTCGTAGTCGGCGGCGATGACGCGCACCGTGCGGTCGTTACGTGTGGCGCAACTGATCACCGTCTGGTAATCAATGGCGCACGGCAGTACAAAACCATCATTATAGTCGGTGTGCTCACCGATCAAATTCACGCGGCCTGGTGCCTGGATAACATGGGTGGCAGGGTAGCCAAATTTTTCAGCAAACAGGGATTGGGTTTTATCTTTCAGACTCATTGTTATTCTCCGGATTCGCNNCGGCACGCAGACGTTCAGCCGCCTGTTCTGCCGTGAGATCGCGCTGGGTTTCCGCCAGCATTTCGTAACCGACCATAAACTTGCGTACGGTGGCCGAACGCAGTAATGGTGGATAGAAATGGGCATGCAGTTGCCAGTGCGAATGGGTGTCATCGTTAAACGGCGCGCCGTGCCAGCCCATCGAGTAGGGGAAAGAGCACTGGAACAGGTTGTCATAGCGGCTGGTCAGCTTTTTCAGCGCCAGCGCGAGGTCGCTACGCTGCGCGTCGCTGAGATCGGGCATCCGCAGAACGTGCGCTTTCGGCAGCAGCAATGTCTCAAACGGCCACGCTGCCCAGTAGGGAACTACCGCTAGCCAGTGTTCGGTTTCGACCACTGTTCGGCTGCCGTCAGCCTGTTCGCGCTGGACATAATCCAGCAGCATCGGCGAGCCGTACTGCTGAAAATAATCACGCTGCAGGCGGTCTTCGCGTTCGGCTTCGTTCGGCAGAAAACTGTTTGCCCATACCTGACCGTGCGGATGCGGGTTGGAGCAACCCATCGCCGCGCCTTTGTTTTCAAACACCTGTACCCACGGATAGGTTTCGCCCAGCTCGGCGGTCTGCTGCTGCCAGGTTTTCACCACCTCTTTCAGTGCGCTGACGCTCAGTTCCGGCAGCGTTTTGCTGTGATCCGGCGAAAAGCAAATCACCCGGCTGGTGCCGCGCGCGCTCTGGCAACGCATCAGCGGATCGTCGCTTTCTGGCGCGGCGGGCGTGTCCGCCATCAGCGCCGCGAAATCGTTGGTAAACACATAGGTGCCGGGGTAGTCCGGGTTTTTATCACCAGTCACACGGGTGTTGCCCGGGCAGAGAAAACAGTCCGGATCGTGGGTTGGTAGCGTCTGCTTAGCCGGCGTTTCCTGCGCCCCTTGCCAGGGGCGTTTCGCGCGGTGTGGAGAAACCAGGATCCATTGCCCGGTCAGCGGGTTATAACGACGATGCGGGTGATCGACGGGATTAAAGCGCTCCATTACATGTAGTTCCTTAGTCTGCATAGCCCTGAGGATGACGTGACTGCCAGTGCCAGGTGTCCTGCGCCATCTGATCGAGATCGCGGGTTACACGCCAGTTCAGCTCTTTATCGGCTTTGCTGGCATCGGCCCAGTACGCCGGCAGGTCGCCGTCGCGACGGGGGGCAAAATGATATTTCACCGGTTTACCACAGGCTTTGCTGAAGGCGTTGACCACGTCCAGCACGCTGCTGCCGATGCCGGCACCGAGGTTATAAATATGCACGCCCGGTTTACCGGCCAGTTTTTCCATTGCGGCCANNATCGCGGGGGGTAGCCACTGGCGGCTGCATTTGTGGGTGATGTGTAGCACGTTTGTGCTGTTTCCTGTTTTAGGGGTGTTGTTTGCGAAATGGGCGCCAGTGAATGTCGATCCCGCGCTGTATACCGGTTTTCTGTATCTGTGTATTTTGCCCGCGACGGTACAATCCGCTATTGCCTTTACGTCGCTGGCAGGCGGTAACGTTGCGGCCGCGGTCTGTTCAGCGTCGGCATCCAGCCTGCTGGGGATTTTTCTGTCGCCGCTGCTGGTGGGTCTGGTGATGAATATTCATGGCGCGGAAGGCAGTCTGGAGCAGGTGGGTAAAATCATGCTGCAACTGTTGCTGCCGTTCGTCCTTGGTCACCTGTCACGCCCGTGGACTGGCGAATGGGTCAGCCGCAACAAAAAGTGGATTTCGAAAACGGATCAGAGCTCGATACTGTTAGTCGTCTACTCTGCCTTCAGCGAAGCCGTGGTGAACGGTATCTGGCATAAAGTGGGCCTGGGCTCGCTGCTGTTTATCGTGGTGGTCAGCCTGGTGCTGCTGGCGATCGTCATCCTGGTTAACGTGGGGGTGGCGCGTAAATTCGGCTTCAGCAAAGCGGACGAAATCACGATTGTCTTTTGTGGATCGAAAAAGAGTCTGGCCA
This sequence comes from Trabulsiella odontotermitis, assembly GCF_001188485.1. GTDB lineage: Bacteria > Pseudomonadota > Gammaproteobacteria > Enterobacterales > Enterobacteriaceae > Trabulsiella > Trabulsiella odontotermitis_A. The sequence goes on along the minus strand of NZ_JNGH01000103.1, from coordinate 19,080 downwards.
ACGGTATCCCGATGGCCAATATTCTCTTCCCGACCGCAATGATTGGGATGATGGTGCTACCGCTGATGATATTCCATCAGATCCAGCTCATGGTCTGCGCGGTGCTGGCGCGTCGCTATAAACGCCAGATCGAAAACATGCAGCAGAACCAGGCCAGCGCTTAACGCGGTTTTTTCAGGGGCTGAACCAGATGGGTCAGCCCCTCGCTTTTGATGAGCAGCGTAAACGCCATCAGTTGCCCCAGATGCCCGGCAGGAAACTCATCCTTACGGGCAAACCACAGCAGATACTCTTCCGGCAAATCAATCAGCCTGCGGCCTTTGTATTTACCAAACGGCATTTCAGTGTTGGCAATTTCGATAAGCTGCTCGCTGTCCACGTTACGCTCCCAGAAGCCGCAACATTTCGGCTTCGTCGATGACCTCAATTCCCAGCTCCTGCGCTTTGGCGAGTTTGGAGCCCGCCGCTTCACCGGCAATCACCAGATCGGTTTTCTTCGACACGCTGCCCGCCACTTTCGCGCCCAGCGCGGTGAGCCGTTCTTTGGCTTCCTCACGCGAAAGCTGGCTCAGGCTGCCGGTCAGCACAATGGTTTTCCCGGCGAACGGGCTGTCTATTTCTTCGGCGTTGAACACCACCGGTGCGGGCCAGTGTACGCCCTGATCGCGAAGCTGCTGGATGACGTCGCGGTTGCTCTCTTCGGCAAAGAAGTTGAAGACGTGCGTAGCGACCACAATCCCGACATCCGGTACCTTTTGCAGCTCGTCAATGGAAGCCGCCGCCAGCGCATCGATGCTGCCAAAATGCGCCGCCAGCCCGGCGGCCGTTGCCTCGCCCACTTCGCGGATACCCAGCGCGTACAGGAAACGGGCAAAGGTGGTTTCTTTCGCCTTTTCCAGCGCATCCACCACGTTTTGCGCCGATTTCGGCCCCATGCGATCCAGACCGGTCAACACACCCGCCGTCAGTTTGAACAAATCCGCTGGTGTGTGAACGTACTCTTTCTCCACTAATTGATCGATGATTTTGTCGCCCATGCCGTCGACGTCCATCGCCCGGCGCGAGACAAAATGCTTCAGCGACTCTTTACGTTGCGCGCCGCAGATAAGCCCGCCGGTGCAGCGCGTGACCGCTTCACCTTCGACACGCTCCACGTCAGAGCCACATACCGGGCAATGAGTCGGGAACTCAACGGGACGCGTATCATCCGGTCGCTCTGACAGAATGACATTCACCACCTGCGGGATAACGTCACCAGCGCGGCGGATCACCACCCGGTCGCCAATCCGCAGGCCCAGACGTTCAATTTCATCGGCATTATGTAGTGTGGCGTTGCTGACCAGCACCCCCGCCACCTGCACCGGTTCAAGACGCGCCACAGGCGTGATAGCGCCGGTGCGCCCGACCTGAAACTCCACATCGCGCACCACGGTCATCTGTTCCTGCGCCGGGAACTTAAAGGCCACGGCCCAGCGCGGCGCACGCGCCACGAAGCCCAGCTGTTCCTGCAACGCCAGTGAGTTGACTTTGATCACCACACCGTCGATATCAAACCCAAGCGTGGGGCGATCCTCTTCAACTTTATGATAGAACGCCAGTACCGCTTCAGGGGAATCGCACAACGTCACTCTGTCGCTGACCGGTAGCCCCCATTCTTTAAATTGCAGCAGGCGCCCGAGATGGGTATCCGGCAGTTCACCGCCTTCCAGAATACCGATGCCGTAGCAAAAGAAAGTGAGCGGTCGCTTCGCCGTAATGCGCGGATCGAGCTGGCGCAATGAACCTGCGGCAGCATTACGCGGATTAGCAAACACTTTGCCGCCGGTACGACGGGCCTCATCGTTTATTTTTTCAAACCCGGCCTGCGGCAGAAATACTTCGCCACGCACTTCCAGACGCGCCGGAATATTGTCGCCGCGAAGCTTAAGCGGAATAGCGCGAATAGTCCGCACGTTGGTGGTGATGTCCTCACCGGTGGTGCCATCGCCACGCGTTGCCGCCTGCACAAGCACACCGTTTTCATACAGAATGCTGACCGCCAGCCCGTCCAGTTTCAACTCGCAGCAGTAGGTCAGGGCATCCGGGCTTTTCAGGCGATCCTGCACGCGTTTGTTGAAGGCGAGAAAACTCTCTTCATCAAACACGTTATCCAGCGACAGCATGGGAATTTCATGGCGGATCTGGCTGAAGGCCGCCAGTGGCGCTGCACCGACGCGCTGCGTAGGGGAATCCGGGGTGATCAGTTCGGGATGTTGCGTTTCCAGTTCGCGCAGTTCGCGCATCAGGCGGTCATATTCTGCATCCGGGACTTCAGGGGCATCCATCACGTGATAGAGATATTCATGATGGCGAAGCGTGGTTCGCAGTTCTGTTATTTGTTGTTCAATAGAGGCCATATCACACCATCAATGATAAAAAACCCCCGGCAGGCGGGGGTTCAGGAGGAATTGCGAAACACCAGCGATCAGGCGTTGGCGTCTCTGACTTCGCGAATGCGGTCCTGATACTCGCGCAGCTTTTGCGGGGTCATCATCCGGCGCTGGTCGTCCAGCACCACACCACCTACTTCATCCGCAATGTACTGGGCGGATTGCAGCATCAGCTTAAAGTTTTGCAGTTCGTCGCCGTAGGACGGCACCTGCATGAAAATGGTGATCCCTGGCGTGGCCATGTCGACCATGCTTTCCGGATCAAACGTCCCCGGTTTTACCATGTTCGCCAGGCTGAACAGGGCCGGGCCGCTACCGTCCGGGCTGAGATGACGATGGAAAATGTTCATATCGCCAAATTTGAAACCGGCCTGTTGAATGCTGTTAAGCAGCAGTTCGCCGTTGATCTGCGAGCCATGATGCGCCGCGACGTTCATCACGATCACCGCTTCTTTGCGCTCTTTCTTCTCAGGCTCAGGTGCCGGAGCGGGAGCCGCTTCTTCAACCTGCGTTTCAGGCTCTGGCATGTGCTGTACGGGTTCCACCGGTGCCGGGGTTGGTTCTGGCTGCGGTATCGCGGGTTGTGGCGGCGGTGGCGCGACAGTATCAAACTCCAGTTGCTGCTGCGCTGGCTGGGCCGGTTGCTGCGCATGCGGCTGCTGAACCGGCTGAGACTGAGGGCGCGGAGTGGATTGAGATTGTGGTGGTTGATGTGCCGGTGCCTCACGGCGAGCAGGTTGCTGAACCTGACGCTCATAAGGGGGCTGGTACTGGTGTTGCGGCGACTGACGAGGGGCGTCTTGCTCCCCGTGCGGCGCATGCTGGGCAGGGGTCACCCGGTGAACGCGCACTTCACCTACGCCTTCGTCATCAAAGCCGTCATCGTCAGACTCATCGTCATCACGCTGCGACTTCATGCGTTTCAGCGGGCGATCGCGGAACATAGAAGACCGTTCTTTGCGACTGGTCCAGAAACCGTGAACCAGCAGTGCAATTATGGCGATCGCGCCAACTATGATTAATATCAGACGCAAATCCTGCATCATTATATTCTCTGTTGTTCTAACACCTTGCCACCACGGCAAACATTTACTCACTAAGAGTATTTGCCGTTGACCTCAAGTGCAAGTGCGTGGGTGGATTTCACCCCATAAAGATGAACTAAATCGTGCTTTTTGCTGCTTTTTCGAACATTTCTGAACTGGTTATTCACGGACAACCCGATAAGATAGATGGGCATTTTATCAGGCTGTTATAAAAGGAGCACCACCTGACCATGGTTTCATCTTCTGCAACTGCCCCGCGTAGCGGTGTGTATTACTTTTCCCAGGGCTGGAAACTGATCCGTTTACCGGGTATCCGCCGTTTCGTGATCCTGCCGTTGCTGGTCAACATTGTGCTGATGGGAAGCGCGTTCTGGTGGCTGTTCACCAGGCTCGACACCTGGATCCCGTCGCTGATGAGCCGAGTACCCGACTGGCTGCAATGGCTGAGCTACCTGCTGTGGCCCGTCGCCGTCATCTCCGTGTTGCTGGTGTTCGGCTATTTCTTTTCAACGATTGCCAACTGGATTGCCGCCCCTTTCAGCGGCCTGCTGGCAGAACAGCTTGAAGCGCGGATGACGGGCGCGACACCGCCGGATGTCGGCGTGTTCGGCATCATGAAAGATATCCCGCGCATTCTGAAACGCGAATGGCAGAAACTGGCGTGGTATCTGCCGCGCGCCGTGGTGCTGCTGATCCTCTATTTCATTCCGGGCATCGGTCAAACCGTGGCGCCGGTACTGTGGTTTCTGTTCAGCGCCTGGATGATGGCGATCCAGTATTGCGATTATCCCTTCGACAACCACAAAGTCCCTTTCGCCACTATGCGCGAAACGCTGCGCACCCGCAAAGTGACTAACATGCAGTTTGGCGCACTGACCAGCCTGTTCACGATGATCCCGGTGCTCAACCTGGTGATCCTGCCTGTCGCCATCTGCGGCGCCACCGCCATGTGGGTTGATTGCTACCGCGATAAACACGCGATGTGGAAATAATCTGAAAATCGGGGTGGCTTATGCCACCCTTATTCCATACCGTTCATCTTTATTTCACATCAGCATATAGATATGCGAAATCCGTACTTCCGCATATTCCCTGAGCAGGTATGCTGATGGCGGTTCCCAATTTCAAACAGTTAAGGACGGGCTATGAGCAAGATTTTTGAAGATAATTCGCTGACAATCGGTCATACGCCGCTGGTTCGACTGAACCGAATCGGTAACGGACGCATTCTCGCGAAGGTAGAATCCCGTAACCCAAGCTTTAGCGTCAAATGCCGTATCGGTGCCAATATGATTTGGGATGCCGAAAAGCGTGGCGTACTCAAGCCTGGCGTCGAGCTGGTTGAGCCGACAAGCGGTAACACCGGGATTGCACTGGCGTACGTTGCCGCCGCGCGCGGTTATAAGCTGACGCTGACCATGCCGGAAACCATGAGTATTGAACGCCGCAAGCTGCTGAAAGCGCTGGGCGCAAACCTGGTGCTGACCGAAGGCGCGAAAGGCATGAAAGGCGCGATTCAGAAAGCCGAAGAAATTGTTGCCAGCGATCCAGAAAAATACCTGTTGCTGCAGCAGTTCAGCAACCCGGCCAACCCGGAAATTCACGAGAAAACCACCGGCCCGGAAATCTGGGAAGATACCGATGGCCAGGTTGACGTGTTTATCTCTGGCGTGGGCACTGGCGGTACGCTGACCGGCGTGACCCGCTACATCAAAGGCACCAAAGGCAAAACCGATCTGATTACCGTGGCGGTTGAACCGACTGATTCCCCGGTGATCGCCCAGGCGCTGGCTGGCGAAGAAATCAAGCCTGGCCCGCACAAAATCCAGGGCATCGGCGCGGGCTTCATTCCGGGCAACCTCGATCTGAAGCTTATCGATAAAGTCGTCGCCATCACTAACGAAGAGGCTATCTCCACCGCCCGTCGTCTGATGGAAGAAGAAGGTATTCTGGCAGGCATCTCTTCCGGGGCAACCGTTGCAGCGGCACTTAAGCTCCAGGAAGATGAAACCTTTACCAATAAGAATATTGTGGTTATCCTACCGTCTTCGGGTGAGCGCTATCTGAGCACCGCACTGTTCGCCGATCTCTTTACTGAGAAAGAACTGCAACAGTGATGCCAGGTTGAAGATAATGCGTAAAAAAGCACCCAGTCGGGTGCTTTTTTGTGGCGTACTTCAAATTTTTACCCCCCCTGCCATTGCTTCACCTCCTCGGGTCTGGTATTTAACCATCACATTTATTTTGAAGCGCGAAATTATTCATTACAGGATTTCCGCATGCTGAATCGATTTTATGATTTGGTTCAAGTCTTGCTTTCGCGGCATAATGTTTAATGACGAACTAAACGTCAGTGGCCAGAAGTGCCCGTCAGGATTGCGTATAATTTTCTGAGTCGCGATCGTAAACGCCGGCGCTAACAATACAGGCTAAAGTCCAGCCGCCAGGCTAGACTTTAGTTCCACAACACTAAACCTATAAGTTGGGGAAATATAATGTTCCAGCAAGAAGTTACTATTACCGCTCCGAACGGTCTGCACACCCGCCCTGCTGCTCAGTTTGTTAAAGAAGCGAAAGGCTTCACCTCTGAGATCACTGTGACCTCCAACGGCAAAAGCGCCAGCGCAAAAAGCCTGTTCAAACTACAAACTCTGGGTCTGACTCAGGGCACTGTTGTTACTATCGCCGCAGAAGGTGACGATGAGCAAAAAGCTGTTCAGCATCTGGTAAAACTGATGGCGGAACTCGAATAAGTTCTGGGGTTCGTTTAAATATCAGTCACAAGTAAAGGTAGGGTTATGATTTCAGGCATTTTAGCATCCCCGGGTATCGCTTTCGGCAAAGCACTTCTGCTGAAAGAAGACGAAATCGTCATTGACCGGAAAAAAATTTCTGCCGATAAGGCTGACCAGGAAGTTGAGCGTTTTCTGAGCGGGCGTGCTAAGGCATCTGCGCAACTGGAAGCGATCAAAACCAAAGCTGGTGAGACGTTCGGTGAAGAAAAAGAAGCCATCTTCGAAGGGCATATCATGCTGCTCGAAGATGAGGAGCTTGAGCAGGAAATCATAGCCCTGATTAAAGACAAAAGCATGACTGCTGATGCAGCGGCTCATGAAGTGATTGAAGGTCAGGCTACTGCGCTGGAAGAACTGGATGACGAATACCTGAAAGAACGTGCGGCTGACGTGCGTGACATCGGTAAACGTCTGCTGCGCAACATTCTCGGTCTGGCCATCATCGACCTGAGTGCGATTCAGGATGAAGTTATCCTGGTTGCCGCTGACCTTACCCCGTCCGAAACCGCACAGCTGAACCTGAAAAAGGTGCTGGGTTTCATCACTGACGCGGGTGGCCGTACCTCTCACACCTCAATTATGGCGCGTTCTCTGGAACTGCCAGCTATCGTGGGTACCGGCAGCGTCACCTCTCAGGTGAAAAACGACGACTATCTGATTCTGGATGCCGTAAACAACAAGGTTTACGTCAACCCTACCAACGACGTTATCGAAAAACTGCGCGCCGTTCAGGAGCAGGTTGCTACTGAAAAAGCCGAACTGGCGAAACTGAAAGATCTGCCGGCGATTACGCTGGACGGTCATCAGGTTGAAGTGTGTGCCAACATCGGTACCGTACGCGACGTAGAAGGCGCTGAGCGCAACGGCGCGGAAGGCGTTGGTCTGTATCGTACTGAATTCCTGTTCATGGATCGTGACGCGCTGCCGACGGAAGAAGAGCAGTTTGCGGCCNNAAGCCTGCGGCTCTCAGGCCGTGATCGTCCGTACCATGGATATCGGCGGTGATAAAGAACTGCCGTACATGAACTTCCCGAAAGAAGAGAACCCGTTCCTGGGCTGGCGCGCCGTGCGTATCGCCATGGATCGTAAAGAGATCCTGCGTGACCAGGTGCGCGCGATTCTCCGTGCGTCCGCTTTCGGAAAACTGCGCATCATGTTCCCGATGATCATCTCTGTTGAAGAAGTGCGTGCACTGAAAAAAGAGATCGAGATTTACAAGCAGGAGCTGCGCGACGAAGCGAAAGCCTTTGACGAAAGCATTGAAATCGGCGTGATGGTGGAAACACCGGCGGCGGCGACCATTGCGCGTCATCTGGCCAAAGAAGTTGACTTCTTTAGTATTGGTACCAATGATTTAACACAGTACACTCTGGCAGTTGACCGTGGTAATGATATGATTTCACATCTCTACCAGCCGATGTCACCGTCCGTACTGAACTTGATCAAGCAAGTTATTGATGCTTCTCATGCAGAAGGTAAGTGGACCGGCATGTGTGGTGAGCTTGCAGGCGACGAACGTGCTACACTTCTGTTGCTGGGTATGGGTCTGGACGAATTCTCTATGAGCGCCATTTCCATCCCGCGCATTAAGAAGATCATTCGGAACACGAACTTCGAAGATGCGAAGGTGTTAGCAGAGCAGGCTCTTGCTCAACCGACAACGGACGAGTTAATGACGCTGGTTAACAAGTTCATTGAAGAAAAAACAATCTGCTAATCCACGAGATGCGGCCCAATTTACTGCTTAGGAGAAGATCATGGGTTTGTTCGATAAACTAAAATCTCTGGTTTCTGATGACAAAAAAGACACCGGAACTATTGAGATTGTTGCACCGCTCTCTGGCGAAATCGTCAACATCGAAGATGTGCCGGATGTTGTTTTTGCTGAGAAAATCGTTGGTGACGGCATTGCCATTAAACCAACTGGCAACAAGATGGTTGCGCCGGTAGACGGCACCATCGGCAAAATTTTTGAAACCAACCATGCGTTTTCTATTGAATCTGATAGCGGCATTGAGCTGTTCGTCCACTTCGGTATCGACACCGTTGAACTGAAAGGCGAAGGCTTTAAGCGTATTGCTGAAGAAGGTCAGCGCGTGAAAGTGGGCGATCCGGTTATCGAATTCGATCTGCCGCTGCTGGAAGAGAAAGCCAAATCAACCCTGACACCGGTTGTGATCTCTAACATGGATGAGATCAAAGAGCTGATCAAACTGTCCGGTAGCGTAACCGTTGGCGAAACGCCGGTTATCCGCATCAAGAAATAAGCCTTGCTGCACAGCAATAAAAATGGCGCCTCCGGGCGCCATTTTCACATTTAAAGCGCAGGTAAAATCAGTTCGTCATAACCCTTTTCGAGGGTGTAACGCATCACATCCACCACTCTGTCGCCCGCGGCCTGTACCGCCTGCGCCAGCGCTTTACCCTGCACAATATTGCTCACCAGCTCCGAGCAGAACAGATCGCCCGTGCCTTTCAGCTCAGCGGCTACGCGTGGGTAATGGCTCACCTCAACGCCACTGGACGACACCAGCACCACATGAACGCGCTGCCATCGTTCACCGGCGCGCTGGTGATGGCAACCCATTTCAGCGTTTCCGACAACAGTCCTTTCGCCGCCGCGATAGCGGAATCCAGATCCCGACACGGCTTACCGGTTAACACTTCCAGTTCAAACACGTTCGGGGTAATGCCCTGCGCCAGCGGCAACAGCAGCTCACGGTAGGCGTCTGGCAGTTCGGGTTTGACGTAAATCCCGCTGTCGGTATCGCCAATCACCGGATCGACCATAATCAGCAGATGCGGGTGTTTTTCCCGCTGCGCGGCCAGCCACGTTGCCAGAATCGCTATCTGGCTGGCAGTACCCATATAACCGGTAGTGACTGCCTGCAGATGGCGCAGCGCATCGCGCTCGTCCAGCGCCGCCAGATAGCCGCTGAACCACTCATCCGGGATCACCCCGCCGTAGAACGTATCGTAATGCGGCGTGTTGCTGAACAATACCGTCGGCACCGCCAGCACGTTCAACTGATGCAGCTTAATGTTCGGTACCGCGACGCTGTTACCGACGCTGCCATAAACCACCTGAGACTGCACGGCGACAATATCTGCCTGCTGCGCGCGGGTTTTGTCGCGAAATAAAATCATTTCCATGTGTCTAGATACCTGCCCCCTGGCTGTAGCTCTCTTCTCCGAATACGCCGGTGGAGAGGTAACGATCGCCACGATCGCAAATAATCGCTACCACCACCGCACCGGGGTGTGCTGCCGCTACTCTCAGCGCCCCGGCGACCGCGCCGCCAGAACTGACGCCGCAGAAGATCCCTTCGCGCACCGCCAGCTCGCGCATGGTATTTTCCGCTTCCCGCTGGTGAATATCCAGTACCTGGTCCACAAGTGCGGCATTGAAGATGCCCGGCATGTACGCTTCCGGCCAGCGGCGGATCCCCGGAATACTGCTCCCCTCCTCCGGTTGCAGGCCGACAATGGTGACCGGTTTCGCCTGTTCACGCAGGAAACGCGAGACGCCGGTGATGGTGCCGGTGGTGCCCATGCTGGAGACAAAATGAGTAATGCGGCCCCCGGTTTGCTGCCAGATTTCCGGGCCGGTCGTGGTGTAGTGCGCGTAAGGGTTATCGGGATTGTTGAACTGATCGAGCAGCTTGCCTTCGCCATGATCGGCCATTGCCTGCGCCAGATCGCGGGCGCCTTCCATCCCCTGCTCTTTCGACACCAGAATCAGCTCGGCCCCGTAGGCACGCATCGCCGCGCGGCGTTCCTGACTCATGTTGTCCGGCATCAGCAGCTTCATGCGATAGCCTTTCAGGGCGGCAATCATCGCCAGTGCAATGCCGGTATTGCCGCTGGTCGCTTCGATCAGCACGTCGCCGGGTTTAATTTCACCGCGTTTTTCCGCCTGCACGATCATGGACAGCGCGGCCCGGTCCTTCACCGAACCGGCCGGATTGTTGCCTTCCAGTTTGACCCAAATTTCGCTGCCGTTGTCCGGCCCCATTCGCTGCAGTCTGACCAGAGGGGTATTGCCGATGGTGTGTTCTAATGTGTTCAAAAGCGCTATCCAATAAAAAGCCCGGTGGCGCTTCGCTTACCGGGCCTACAGGGATCATATTGTAGGCCGGGTAAGCGCAGCGCCACCCGGCAAAACCACGTAGATCTAACCTATCAGGCAGATTCTGCCAGAGCAAGATCCGCGCGATTTTCGATGCGATCGTTGCCGTTATACAAACGGGCATTTTGCAGACCGACGAACAGGCGATCGCCGCGCTGCGGAACCTCATCATCCTGCATCACGACGGTCAGCGGATCCGGATACCAGCCGAGCGGCTGCACCACCAGCTGGATGTAATGCCCTTTCGGACTGGCTTCCAGCACATGCACCGGCAACGGCGAATCAAGATTCGTGCGACGGCTGATGTCTATCTCCCAGGGACGCAGGAACAGATCCACCGGCCCCTGATACGCAGGCGTGTAGCCCAGCGGCCAGCGGTGCGCGCCAACGTGGAACTGCCCGCCACGGATAGTGCCTTTCAGGCGATTGACTTCGCCCATAAATTCCAGCACAAAACGGGTCGCCGGTTCGCGCCAGACCTGATCCGGCGCATCGGCCTGTTCGATATTCCCCTGGCTCATCACCACCACGCGGTTAGCGACTTCCAGCGCCTCTTCCTGATCGTGAGTCACGAAAACGCTGGTAAATTTCAGTTCTTCATGCAGCTGACGCAGCCAGCGACGCAGCTCTTTTCGCACCTGCGCATCCAGGGCGCCGAAAGGCTCGTCAAGCAGCAGGATCTGCGGCTCAACCGCCAGCGCGCGGGCCAGCGCCACGCGCTGTTTCTGCCCACCGGAAAGCTGCGCCGGATAGCGCTCCGCCAGATGCGACAGCTGCACCATCTCCAGCAGTTGGGTGACTTTAGCTTTGATCGTCGCCGCATTCGGACGTTCACGACGCGGCAACACCGTCAGGCCGAAAGCGATATTGTCGAATACCGTCATGTGGCGAAACAGCGCGTAATGCTGGAAGACAAACCCGACTTTGCGGTCGCGCGCGTGCAGACGGCTGACATCGGTGCCGTGAAAGCGGATCTGCCCGCTGGTCTGGTGTTCCAGTCCAGCGATAATACGCAGCAGCGTTGTTTTACCCGAACCGGACGGCCCGAGCAGCGCCACCATCTGACCTGACGGAATATCAAGGGAGATATCATTCAGCACCTGGGTGCGGCCAAAGGATTTTTTAATGCTGGCAATCTCAATGCTCATGATGTTTCTCCTGTTGCGCGCGCTTCTCCTGATGTTCGAGGCGCCACTGCAACATACTCTTCAAAAACAGGGTCAAAATAGCCATTAACGTCAGCAGGGCCGCGGCGGTAAAGGAGCCGACGGTGTTGTAATCCTGCTCAAGTAATTCAATCTGTAGCGGCAGCGACAGCGTTTCACCGCGAATCGAGCCGGACACCACCGACACCGCGCCGAACTCACCGATGGCGCGCGCGTTAGTCAGTACCACGCCGTACAGCAGCGCCCAGCGGATGTTCGGCAGCGTCACGCGGCGGAACATTTGCCAGCCGGACGCGCCCAGCAGCACCGCAGCTTCGTCTTCGTTGCTGCCCTGGCTCAGCATCACCGGCACCAGCTCGCGCACCACAAACGGACAGGTGACGAAAATGGTCGCCAGCGCCATGCCCGGCCAGGCGAACATAATTTGCAGATTATGCTCATCAAGCCAGCCGCCCAGCGGGCCGTTGGAGCCGTAAAACAGCAGATAAACCAGTCCCGCCACCACCGGCGACACGGCAAAGGGAATATCCAGCAGCGTCAGTAGTAGCTGGCGGCCCGGAAAGTTAAAGCGCGTCACCAGCCAGGCCAGCAGCGTGCCAAACACCAGGTTGACCGGCACGGTGATCAGCGCGATCAGCACCGTCAACCAGATGGCATGCAGCATGTCCGGATCGGCCAGATTCTGCAGTACCGGCATCAGCCCTTTGCTGAATGCATGCACAAAAATATAGATCATCGGCACCAGCAGAATGAGAGCCGAAACCAGCATCCCGGTGCCAATCAGAAACCATTTCCCCCAGTTGATGCGGGGGGTGTCATAGCGCTTCAATTGCGTAATTTCCGCCATTAGTGACCTACCACGCGTCGACCAAAACGACTCTGCAGGGTGTTAATGGAAAACAGCAGCAGCAGCGAGGCCGCGAGGATCACCGACGCAATCGCGCTCGCCGCCGGGTAATCAAACTCCTGCAAACGGACAAAAATCATCAGCGAGGTGACTTCCGTCTTCCAGGCAATGTTGCCGGCGATAAAAATCACCGCGCCAANNACCCCCGCCAGCAGCGCCGGAGAAAGCTCCGGCAGCACCACTTTACGAAAGCTCTGCAGGCGCGTGGCGCCCAGCGTTTCCGCCGCCTCTTCGTATTCCGGCCCCAGCTCTTCCAGCACCGGCTGTACGGTGCGCACCACAAACGGAATGCTGGTAAAGGCCATCGCCACCGCGATGCCGAGCCAGGTGTAAGTCACTTTGATATCAAACTTCGCCAGCCATTCGCCGTAAAAACCGTTAACGGAGAACAGTGATGCCAGCGTCAGGCCCGCCACCGCCGTTGGCAGTGCAAACGGCAGATCCATCAGCGCATCCAGCAGCGTCCGGCCCGGAAAGCGATAGCGGGTTAAAATCCACGCCATCAGCAGACCAAACACGCCGTTAAACAGCGAGGCCACAAACGCCGACAGCAACGTAACCTTATAGGCCGCGACCACCTGCGGGTTGCTGATGACTTCCCAGTACTGCGCCCAGCTCATCTGCGCCAGTTGCATCACCAGCGCACTCAGCGGCAGCAGCAGAACCAGGCAGACATACAGCAGACTGGTGCCGAGGCTTAAGGTAAAGCCTGGCAGCACGCGCCGGGATGAGACTGCAAACATTACTTACGCCCCGCCGCCAGCAGTTTGTCGAGCTCGCCACCGCTGGCAAAATGGGTTTTCATCACCTCAGGCCAGGCACCAAACTGATCTTCCACGCGGAACAGCTCGGTCTGCGGGAATTTATCTTTCAGTTTTTCCATGACTTCCGGGTTGTTCACGCGATAGTAGTAATCAGTGATGATAGTCTGCGCCTGCGGGCTGTAGAGCCAGTTCAGATAGGCCTTCGCCGCTTTCTCAGTGCCGTTGGCTTTGACGTTTTTATCCACCCACGCCACCGGAAACTCGGCCAGAATATTCACTTTCGGCACCACGACTTCAAAGCCCTGGTCTTCATACTGTTTACGGATGTTGTTCACTTCGGATTCAAAAGTGATCAGCACATCGCCCAGCCCACGCTCAACAAATGTCGTGGTCGCGCCACGACCACCGGTATCAAACACTTCGACATTTTTCAGGAACTGAGTCATGAACTGTTCGGTTTTCGCTTTATCGCTGCCGTCCGCTTTGTTCGCCGCACCCCATGCCGCCAGATATGTGTATCGTGCGTTACCGGAGGTTTTCGGATTCGGGAAAATCAGCTTCACGTCCGAACGCACCAGGTCGTTCCAGTCGTGAATGTTCTTCGGGTTGCCCTTACGCACCAGGAACGCCATGGTGGAGTAGAACGGCGAGCTGTTATTCTGCAGACGGGTCTGCCAGTCAGCCGGGATCAGCTTGCCCTTGTCGTGCAGAATCTGCACATCGGTGACCTGGTTATAAGTTACAACGTCTGCTTTTAAGCCCTGCAGGATCGCCAGCGCCTGCTTCGACGAACCGGCGTGCGATTGCTTGATGGTCAGCTTGTCGCCGCCATTGTCTTTCGCCCATTGCTGTTCAAACGGCGGATTCAGGGCGGCAAACAGCTCGCGAGAAACATCGTAGGAGCTGTTGAGCAATTCTGTCGCCTGCGCCTGTGCTGCCAGCAGCACCAACGCGCCCAGCGCCAGATAACCTTTTTTCAGTGATTTAACAACGACCATTGCGCACCCTTATCGAAATATGACGACTCAATGATCATCATATTTATAACCAGGGTTAAAGCTGTAACGGTTTTATATACCGTTTGGTGATTTAGAAGTTGAAAAGAGAATAAGCGCGCCGGGCTATCTGCAGAACGAAGCTAACGCCCCTGCCAGCGCCCGCGGATTTTCCCAGGACATAGAATGCCCACAGGCCGGCAGGACCACCGTGGAGACGCCCAGGGCGCTAAGACGGGAGAAATCGTCGTCAGGTAATGAGTCTTCGCCGAAGATCAGCTGTTTGGGTTTTGGCAGATTAACAAACTGCATAAACCAGTCATTACCGGCCACCAGGCTTGCCGCGCCGCGCCACACGGCCCAGGGAGCATCGACTGCCATGCTGCCGGCCCACGGGCTCTCATCCTCTGCAATCATTTGCTGGCAGATGACCTCAATGAATGTCTCTTCGCTGTGGCTGCAGATCTGACGGCTAAAGAAACCGCCACCGGGGTGAAAGTTCGGTTCAGACACCACCAGTCCAGCGACCGTGTCACCCAGCAGGACCGCTGCTTCGATGCCGATACTGCCGCCCATGCTGTGACCATACAGAAAACAGCTTTCCAGCCCCAGATGCGCTACCAGTTCGGCCACCACGCGGGCTTGTTCAGCGATGGTATAGCGGTAGTCCTGCGGTTTTTCACTGTAACCGCAGCCCGGCAAATCCAGCAGGATCGCTCGCCTGCCGCCAAATGCGCTGTCCACCACCACGCGGGGATATTCACACGAAGACGCGCAACCCAGACCGTGGATAAACACCAGCGGAACGCCGTTGCCGGGAAGATCCTGCCAGCGGACGCGACAGTTTGCGGTCGGAGAAAAGAAAGAATCCATTATTTGTACCCTGCCTGGTGGTATAACAAGAGATAACTCAACAAGATGACATACGGAGAGAGTATGCGCCAACGAATTATTGTTTGTCCGATTATTGAAAATAACGGGGAATATTTGCTGTGTCAGATGGCGGCGGATCGCGGTGTGTTTCCCGGCCAGTGGGCCCTGTCAGGCGGTGGAACCGAGCCGGGCGAAACGATAGAAGAGGCACTGCGACGCGAGATCCGCGAAGAGCTGGGCGAGGCGCTGAATATTACCCACATCACGCCGTGGACCTTTCGCGATGACGTGCGCGTCAAAACCTATGCCGACGGCAGCCAGGAAGAGATCTACATGGTGTACCTGATGTTTGACTGCATCAGCAGTAATCGTGAGGTAACGTTTAACGAAGAATTTCAGGCGATTGCGTGGGTGAAGCCAGAAGCACTGGGCAATTACGATCTTAACGTCGCCACCCGGCAGACGTTTAGGGATAAAGGCTGGCTGTGACAGAAAAAGGGCTGCCGGACCGGCAACCCCTCAATGATTTACAGCGCCAGCAGTCGGTCTAACGACGGGGCAAAATAGTAGCCGCCGGTTACCGGTTTGGTGAAACGCAGCATCGCGTCGCGTTTGCCGTCGGTGTCGCCAAACATGCTCAGCAGTTGTTGTTCGATGTTGTACAGACGCGCGCAGTAGGCGCAGAAGTACAGACCGTGCGTGCCGCTGGCGGTGCCGTACGGCAGGCTCTGGCGGACGATTTTCAGCCCTTTGCCGTCTTCTTTCAGATCCACGCGGGTCAGGTGCGACGTGACCGGGCGATCATCGCCGTCGATCTCTTCGTTGGCGTCTTTCGTACGGCCAATCATCATTTCCTGATCGTGCAGGCTCATGCGGTTCAGCTGTTTGAGGTTATGCTCCCAGCGCTGAACGAACACGTAGCTGCCGCCCGCATCAATACCGTCGTTGATGACCGCCACTTCACGGCGCGTCTCTTCACCCGCCGGGTTTTCCGTGCCGTCGACAAAGCCGCTCAGATCGCGTTCTTCCACCCAACGGAAACCGTGGATTTCTTCTTTTACGTCGATGGCATCGCCAAATGCCGCCATGGCCGCCTGCGCGACGGAGAAGTTCACGTCATGACGCAGGGACAGAATGTGGATCAGCACGTCATACTGCGTCGCGGGTGCCAGCCCCTTGCCGTAAGGAATGAAATCTTTCAGCTCTTCGGCACCGACACCGCCGCTGAGCGTACGCCAGGTATCATGACCAAAGGCGACAACCGCACCGAGGTGCGCATCGGGGAATTTGGTCTGAAAAGTGGCCAACTGGTCAGCAAAACGTTTACTGCACTCGCGCAGGGCGTCGACGTCCCCTTTTACGTTGGCTTCAATCCAAATCGCCGCGCGACAATGTTCCGGCAAAATGCCGCTCTGAACCTGAGACATCGCTCCTCCTGAAATAAAGATGCCACGACACCGTGGCATTGTTGCGCGCTATTGTACCCGTTTTTGCTGACCGTGCGGATCGATCAGATCAATTTAGCGACGCCAGATAGTTTTGCTGACTTTCCAGTTTTTCAGCGTGTCGTCAGACGGCATCAGATCTTCCGGACCGCGCCATTCGCCGCTGAAAATATAGCTGATATGCTGGCTGCCTTTGGCTTTACACTCCACGCCTGCACTGTCGTCGCCGGTTGCTTTCTGGCAGTTGCCGTAGGCTTTATCGAAAACGTCGCTGAACGGTGTGATCCCGCCACTGGCGGTTTTCATTCCGCTGCGCACGCGGTAATCACCATCCAGCGCGTCGCTGACGGCGTTTTCGTCCAGCGGCGTTGCCGCCGTCAGGTTACCGACGCCCTGCTCCGTTACCGCCGTTGATGAGCCAAACCAGTTCCACGGATACGCCGCCGACCAGTTCACTGAGCCGAGCGTCGCACAACCGGTCAGCGCCAGGGGAAATACACAGAGCAGTAAACGTAATGATTTCATTAAAAAATCCTTTCTTATCGATTCAACNAGCAGTGCCAGCTGCGCGATAATCAACAGCCCGTGAATGCCCCGCCACAGGCGAGGGAACAGATGGCGGCGCCCGCTGAGCAGAAAAGCAGCCACCGCAGGTATGCCGGGCAACAGCCCGAGCCAGAAATTGTCGTGATCGGGGTAGAACAGGTTTAGCAGCGTATCGCCCTGCTGACGCGACGCGCCCGCCATCACAAACAACACCCAGGTGCGCGCCTGCAAAAGCAGGATGCCCCAGAACAGCACCGGCAGCCGCAGTCGCCCGTGACCGTCGTAATCGGAGGGCAGAAGCTCAGTACTCTTCATCTTCAATCAGGCGCTTGCCCAGAACCTCTACATCGCCGTGCTCATAGCCGAGACGTTCATACATCCCCAGCACCATATCGTTGTCATCGCGCACCAGGATCTGAATTTTCGGGCAGCCGCGGGCGATGAGTTTTTTCTCAAGACGATTGAGCAACGCGTTAGCGATGCCGCGACCACGGTATTCCGGATGAACGCCGAGGTAATAGGCCGAACCACGGTGGCCGTCGTAGCCGCCCATAATGCTGCCCACCACTTCGCCGTTCACCTCGGCGACCAGAAACAGGCTGACGTCGTGATTCACTTTACGTTCGATATCCATTTCAGGATCGTTCCACGGACGCAGGAGATCGCAGCGCTCCCACAGGGTAATGACCTCTTCGAAATCTTCCTGGCGAAAAACGCGTATCTCCATGGTTTTACCTGCCCTTTTGTGGTCTAAAAACTGTGATTATGGCGCGAACATCCGAAACAGCCAATATCCAACGCCAGCAGAGCAAAAAAATGGCATAATAGGCCGCTTGTCACGTATTGAAATGAAAAGTAAAACAATTCTTATTATGAACAGTCGTAACGGAAAACGCGATACGATATAACATCTGGAACATTAATTTTCACAACTCAGGCCGCATGAGCACGTTTAAACCATTAAAAACCCTCGCTTCACGCCGCCAGGTGCTGAAAGCCGGGCTAGCCGCATTGACGTTATCAGGGATTTCCACCGCCACCGCCGCGAAAGAAGCGCCACTGAAAACCAGCAACAGCCACAGTAAACCCGCCGCCAAAAAACCCGGTGCGAAGCGCGTTGTCGTGCTCGATCCCGGTCACGGCGGTATTGATACCGGTGCCATCGGGCATAATGGCTCAAAAGAGAAGCACGTCGTACTGGCGATTGCCAAAAACGTGCGCGCGATTCTGCAACGCAACGGGATCGACGCGCGACTGACGCGCACTGGTGATACCTTTATTCCGCTTTACGATCGCGTTGAAATTGCCCATAAGCACGGCGCGGATCTGTTTATGTCGATCCATGCCGATGGCTTTACCAACCCCAGCGCCGCCGGGGCGTCGGTGTTCGCCCTTTCCAATCGCGGCGCCAGTAGCGCCATGGCAAAATATCTTTCCGAGCGTGAGAACGCCGTTGACCAGCTGGCGGGCAAAAAAGCGCTTGATAAGGATCACCTGTTGCAGCAAGTGCTGTTCGACCTGGTGCAAACCGATACCATTAAAAACAGCCTGACGCTCGGCTCGCATATACTGAAGAAGATTAAGCCCGTTCACCGGCTGCACAGCCGCAACACGGAACAGGCGGCCTTTGTGGTGCTGAAATCCCCTTCTGTGCCGTCTGTGCTGGTAGAAACCTCGTTCATCACTAACCCTGGTGAAGAGAAATTACTGGGCACCACGGCGTTTCGCCAGAAAATTGCTAATGCCATCGCGTCAGGCATCATCAGCTATTTTCACTGGTTTGATAACCAGAAAGCCCACGTGAAGAGACGATAATGAAACCAGACGCCCAACAGGTAAAAACCGTTCTGCTGCGTTTGCAGGACAGGCTCTGCCAGCAGCTTTCCGCGCTGGACGGCAGTGGGTTTGCCGAAGATCTGTGGCAGCGCGCCGCGGGCGGCGGTGGCCGCAGCCGCGTGCTGCGTAACGGCGGCGTGTTCGAGCAG
>NZ_JNGH01000102.1 GCF_001188485.1 Trabulsiella odontotermitis | reverse complement strand
GGTTGTGGCCCCGGCCACGGCCGTGGTGAGGCCCGGAAATTCCTGTCCAAGCCTGGTGACTTCTTCAGCCGCTGACCCCGCCACATCGGCCAGCTTTTTGACGCTGTCCATCTGCGCGAAATCAGCGGTGTTTTTCGCCTGTTCAATCTTAAAATCATTGGTGCTGGCAATAAACTTGAAGTCTTCGTCACCGGCCCGCTGGCCTTCCGGTAGCGTCCGCTGGGCGTTGATTTGTCCTTCAACCTGTTTCCGGTATTCCGGGTTATTGCGATACGCCAGCAACGCCATCAGGGCCTGACGGTCAGCGATAATCTTTCCGACGCCAGAACCTTCAAGAATCGTGGCCATTGATTCCAGTACAGCACTACGTTCGCTGTTATCCTTCGCTCCGTCCAGACGCGTCTGCAGTTGCTGGTAGCGCTTGTCGCTGGAGACCACTCTGTCAACAACACGGGAGAATGCTTCAACCGGATCAATCCCACGCTCACGGGCATCAGCCAGCGTCCCCGGGAGGTCAATCCCATGACCGTTGATCTCGACTTTTTCGGCAGCTTTAGCCGCATCCTGGCTGTTTATTTTGGCCAGCAGGTTAACGACGTTATTCCCGGCTTCATCACTGTTTCCGGCCGTAATACCTGCGGCTTCATTCAGCGTCAGTAACTTCCCGAAATCGTCGATCCCTTTCATACCTGCTGCACCGGCTGCGGCCATTTGTGGAGCCAGGTATCTGGCCATATCCTTCAGCTCCACATTCCCGGCCTTACCGGCTGCTATCGCCATATTCAGTGCCGTTGGGATGTCTTCATCACTGAGCCCGAACGACTGCTTACCCTTAACTGCCAGTGTTGCAAGGTCCACTGGTGATGCGCCTGATGCGGTGGAGAGTTTCATCAGCTCCGGCAGCCACTTGTNNGTCGCTCTACCGGCTGTGCCAGAA
The DNA here is from genome assembly GCF_001188485.1 of Trabulsiella odontotermitis. Lineage (GTDB taxonomy): Bacteria > Pseudomonadota > Gammaproteobacteria > Enterobacterales > Enterobacteriaceae > Trabulsiella > Trabulsiella odontotermitis_A. The sequence goes on along the minus strand of NZ_JNGH01000102.1, from coordinate 82,607 downwards.
CGGCACCACCGGCAGCGAGTCCACCGGTAACGGCCAGCGCGTTTCCGCCTATGCGCCTGGCCTCACCCAGTCGGCTGAAACCGCGCATTTCCTGACGCAGCTCTTTGACGTGGGTCCTCATCGAGCGGAAGGCTCGCTCCTGTTCACGGGCTGATGCCACCCCGGAGCGGGCGAGGCGGTTGTAACTGGCGATAGTCTGGGAGATTTCCCGCTGGATGGCGCGCTGCGGCTTTGGTGGTGAGCTTCAGCCCTTTGACCAGTACCGCCGAGGCGTCATCATTTGCGGTCAGGGTCATGCCAACTTTGAAATTACCGGCCATTGCGGGAGCTCCCTTTTTTGCGTTTCTTTCTGAGGGATTTAAATTTCTGGTGGGTTACGCGGGTCTCTTTCTTACCCGGCTTGTTGCCATTCAGCTTGCTGAGCGCGGCAATATGGCCGTCCAGTTCAGGACGGCTCATCTGCATTATTCGCTCTTCACTGATCCCGCATCGTCCGAGGGCGAGGACGGTGATTCGGAGTCCGGCGAGCCGGGATTCCCGCCTCTCCGCTTTGCCTTCAGCCGTTCCCTGGCAGCAAACAGAACGTCATAATCGTCACGGGTCAGTTCGTTAAAAAGCAGCTCAGCGGTCAGTTCCTCCGGCGGGATTTTGCCGAGGGTTATCGTGCTGGCCATTACGGCGCTGCGATAAAACGCGTCCGATTCGTAACTCTCGTCGGCCTTTTCGAAACATTCTTCAGTGGCGTCCAGTGCCCGGTTGCTGTCGGCCATCACAGGGAGACGCAGTTCGAAATCAAAATGCATCTCCCCACCGAACGGAATGCCGTCCAGCAGACGGCCTTTTTCAGTCTTGATCGTCATGCATCAACCTTATTGAGCGCGTTCAGCTTAATGTCGATTTTTGCTTCGTTGTCGACCGTATACTGCTCACCGACCTCAGTCGTGAAACAGTCCAGATAGGAGGTTCGTTTAGCGCTGTTGTCCAGCGGATAAATGGAAATCTTCACACCCTCCATGCCTTCCCAGTCGGGCACATTGGCATCAGGCACCACGGCAGTCACGGACAGTTCGTACGTGGCGATACCCTGGGCAAACCCTCTGGCGCGGCCGGTGCGGTTCATCGTCTTGACGAGCTTTCGCCCGGTCACGATCTGAACGCTGAAGTCGGTGATCTCAATTTCCTGACTGTCAACTTCCATCACAATTGAGCCGACGTATTCTTCTAACGCCATGATTAGCTCCTTACAGAATCATATCGATTCGGCCTGCAAAAACATGCAGCCCGTTGACCACGTCAGCAGGGATGACCGCATCGCAGCGGTTCGCGTCAGTGCCACTTTTCTGCACCTTCAGCTTGTCCTTGTTGGCGACCACGTTTTCCAGGATCTCCGCATCATCGAGCTTCAGCAACACGTCATACAGCTCACTCTGCACTTTAGGCGGTGTGCGGATGCTGTTCTTATCGCGCGGGAAACGCAGACCGATACGGTCAGCGCACGCCTTGCGGGTGTAGTCCAGCGTACGGATAGAGGTGATATCCAGCAGCGCCGGGTCTTCCACTCCCTGCGGGTTGACGATATAGGCGCTCACGGCGCGTACGATCTGGACGGTGTTGCCCGGGCCAACTTCAATCGGGGTCAGTCCGTTGTGCAGCGCGCTTTCCTGCTCAGTACGGCTTTCGTACTGGCTCTCAGCAACGACGTCCATGCCGGTGAGCGGCAGTCCGTTCAGCGGGCGGGCCGGGTCTTCCTCACTCGCCAGTACCGCAGCGTAAGCGGCCGCCAGAATAGCCGGGAGTTTTACCGAACCGCGATACCACGGAATCGAAATGCGCCCGTCGTTGACGTTGTGGGCGAGCGTGATCCCGCTGCCCAGAGTGCTGGTCCAGCCTGAACAACCAATCGCCCCGCGTTTTTCAATTGCGTTTCCGGTCGCGGTCAGGTGTTCGCTGAACGCTGCCAGTGCGGTATCCGTGCTGAACGGGTTAACCAGAATGTTATGACCGGCAGTAAATACCGCGTCCAGCGCAGGCTGGATATCAGGATTTTTTTCACCCCCGGCCATCGGCGTAACGGTCAGTGTCAGGCCGGTGGCCGTGGTACTGGCTGACAGGGTGATATCATTCCCCCATTCGCCCCATGAGCGACAGGTCAGGGTTAACGCACCACCTTCAACATCATAGGCCCCCGTCACCAGCAACTCAGGCTTCTGGCCCATCGCGGTTACCAGCGCCGGAATGATATCTGCAGGCAGGGCACCGTTATCCACATTTACCGCAACTTCAGTGCCTGCAATCAGTACCGTCAGCGTGCCGGATTTCGTGGCTGCACCGGTAATTTTCAGTGTCCCCTTTGCCGGTACTCCTGCCTCGCCGTTCTCCAGGCCGATGACGCTGAGCTGCAGGTACGCGTTGGCTTTGATAGCCGCTGCCGCCATCGCTGCCGCCAGCGAGCCCGTACCGAACAGTTGCGACGCCTCATCATCTGAGAACACGGCAGTGGCAACCAGCGGTGCGACGGTGGCCGTGTCCAGCATCGGCCCGATGATCAGCATTCTTTGCGGGTTCCCGGGCAGCGTATTGACCGCTGTCCTGGTGTTGAATTCGAGATACTGCCCCGGCTTGCGGATGCTGTTCGGGATTGAGTCAAACTGGATCTCACTCATTGGGTTCCGCCTTAATCTCTTTCTTAACCTGAGCCGGAGCGGGGGCAGCTTTCGCCGTTACCTGCTCATCCACTGTCACCAGAACAAGGTCACCGGCTGCGACAGCGCGGCGGTAGTAAGCCGTGCTCTCAACCTCAACCACATCACCGGTGATATATTTCCTGGCACGCCGCTCCATCGGGAATATCACCCCTGCAGCGGCCCTGACTTTAATCGTTGCCATTTTCTTCTTTCCTCACTTCGACCAGGTCTTCCTGGTCATCGTCCTGACTGGTGCCAGGCTGGTGATAGCGAATCCCCACGCGCAGCAGGTCCGGGTCCGGGTCGGACAGCTCGCCATCGTAGGCATTGAACGCCGCGTCCGGTGCCTCCGGGTCTGCTGAACGTTCCGGCCATTTGCCGTTTTCCAGCGCCCGCTCGATCCACGCGGTGTCAAACTCGCAGGAGAATACCGACAGGGCGCGTTCTTCAACAGCCGTGTTGAACAGGGTTCGGACACGACCTGGTTCGAAATAATCAATTTTCAGCCCCAGATCCTGACCGGTAATCAGTCGGCGAACCGACTCGACCAGCAGGTTCGTTCCGACCTCATCCTGATTTACGCCGCCGTGGCGGGCGCTCTGTTCGTCGCGGGTATTGTAGTCACCGACCACCACCACAAACCGGCCGGTGACTTTCCGTTTTTGCCTGGACGTGGAATAACGTTCGGTTTTTACAATGCCGCCGAATGTCACCCATGCACCCGGGAGACGGTGGATAATCTTCCCCGGGTCATCGTCCAGTTCCCCCGCGTAGGTGGTCACGTCCCAGACCATCCTGCCGAGGCCCCGGCGCAGACGTTCAACCAGCGCCTTCTCAATATCCGTTATCAAAACGCGCCTCCGTCCGTCGACTCCCGTCCGAACTGGCGAACGCCGGAGTAAATCCGCATCTNCCGGCGGTGTCACGCCCAAGCCCGATCCTGCCGCTGGCCACGTCGCGCAGAAATTTGATCGCGTCTTCATAGCGGAACCGGATTTCATCAGACACCTGGCGGTAATCGGTCGCCAGCTGATAGCGGGCGATATCGCAACAGTACCCCGTCAGGATCCCCGGTGAGTCCGGCCACGGCGTTTTATAACGCGCCACCAGATAGCCATCGATAACGTTACTGGCACGGGTCAGCGCGAAGGCCAGCTTGTCAGTGTCAACCTGGCCGGTGCGCTTTTCGTCTGTCAGCGAGACGGTCTCCCGCTCGCTGAACGTCCTGATAAACTGATCCGGTGTGGCGTAGGACATGGGTTATTTCCCCTTTTTACTGGCGGCTTCCAGTTGCGCAGTCAGGTCTGTGACCTTCTGCTGTTCCGCTTCCAGTTGCGCTGTCAGCTCGCTGTTTTTCTGACGTTCCGTTGCCAGTAAACCATTCGCTTCCTGAAGCCCCTGTTTACCCAGCTCCAGCGTGCCGAGCGCACTGGCGTTTTTCTCACGCTCGGCGTCCAGCTCACTGGTCAGGGATGTGATACCAGCGGGTAAGTCTGAGTCTGCTCGCTGTGCGCAATCCCTGCGCGGCGGAATCCCTCCCGCTTGGCGGTAATTTCAATCACCTTTTCCATGCCTTATACCTCCGTTCCGGTGGAGCCGTAGGCCAGTTGCCAGAGACCGTAGCCACCGGCGGCGCGGGCTTCTGCACCGTATTTATATTTTTTGCGGTTGAACACGTCGTCCGCGTTCATGTCGGTCTGCTCAACCAGGTGCGGCGCTTTACGCTCCTGATAGAAGAACGGTGTGATCGCCTTCCTGGTATCCAGCAGGAACCAGGCGGTATCGCTCGTGAGACGCGGGTCGACAACCACTTCGGCAGTGCCTTTGTAGATATTGACCTTGCCGTCTTCCAGGCGGTCAGTGGTCATCAGTGCATTGGCCACATCCTGCAGCGCCACCGGGACCAGCAGAATGTTCGGGGTAACGTTCAGGGCGCGGCCTTCGTCGTCCTTCACTTTCCCGAGCTGGATACGCGCCGCCCCATAGGACGCCTGCGCGGCGGCCAGTGTGTCGATAGACAGCGCTTTGGTTCCCTTATTGGAGAACACACCGTTCCCCATCGGGTGGTCGGTATCAAAAAAATACTGGCCGTCGTAACAGAGCGACGTGAACGAATTGTTCACCAGGCTGGAAACAATCTCGTCCGGCAACTGCGCGGCGGACTCACCGGCGGATTTCGCCTGGACGGCGTAAATCCCGGTCTGGTCGTCTTCGAGGTCGTTACGATCAACTTCAATCGTGGCTTCCCAGTCGTCGTTTTCCACCGAGTATTTGAACGCCGCCAGCGATTTAACAACTTTGTCGCCTACCCATTTGCGCATCTGGGGGAAGTTCATCATCCAGCTGTAATCGTTCGATTTACCGGTGGACGGGATTTTCATCGCGATCTTTTGCCACTGGGTCGGTGCGGCTTTTAACGCCCCGTTAAACGTGGTTTTCAGATTGACGAAAAAGGTTGCGATATTCGCCTTGTTAACAATCATTTAAAAACTCCTTAAGAGATGAAAACCCAGACGCCGTCTGGTGAAACTTCCATTACCGTTCCGGCGGTACGGTTCACCGTGTCATCAGCGCAGACGGTCACGCTGTCCTCAACCTGGCACGGCTTACCGACCAGTACCTGAGTGACTGGTTTCGCGGAGCTGTTACCGAGGAAAAACGCTTCGCCGCGACGGATCATTACGATTGCCGCACCATCCGCGCCGTTCGTGTTGTCCACGAACTCATCGGACACACCAATAACGGCGAGGTTATCTGTCGCCGTTCCAGGGTCTGCAGGAACGGCGAACCCGGTCTCGTTGATGGCGACCTGATGGCCACCGTAAATAATTGCCCCTGCAGCTACCTGCAGAGAGATGAACAGGCAGCTTTTACGCCAGGTATTGCGATCCATTTAATCCTCCAGCTGGCGGGCAACTTCCGCCGGGTCGTTACCGAACGCGGAACAGATGGCCAGTTGCTCCGCCGTGAGGCTGGCGACGTTAATCTGGTCTTCCGGGTTCGGTGGGGTGAATGTGGTGGTCTGGGTCTGGCTGAGCGCCGCGATTTTCGGGGCCTTATCCAGCCAGCTCTTCAGTCCGGCCATGTCCTTGCGGCCGTAGTCCTTCGCCCATGCTTCCTGTGCCGGCAGCAGGCGACCATCCGACAGGGCGACCGTGACCAGCCCGTCAACTTCCTGTGTGGCGGACGACTGCGACAGCGACGCATAGCGGGTCTGCAGCTCGTTGAACGCCTCAAGCGCGATATGTTTTGACGGGTCGTAGGCATTTGCAGACAGGCTGGCGACCTGCTCGTCGTGCTGAGCCAGCAGAGTCAGCAGCCCGACAGATGCGGCGGCGGTGCCCTGGCCTTTTGAAATGGCGTCGATAACTTTCTGCAACTCCACCCTGATCTCCTCCGGGGTGGCAGTGACAGGCAGGTTCAGCATCCAGCGAATACTGGTCAGCAGCTCGGCTAAAAATTCTTCGTCCACAGTAGTGGCCTCCGTTTCAGTTGAAAGACTGGCCAGACGGCTGGCAGCGGCCAGCATGACCGCGTCCATTCCGTCCAGTGCAGGTGTGTTGGTGAGTGCGGCGTGCAACAGGTGCGTGACCTCGCCANATCATGGCGGCAGCGTTGTCGGTCCATTCAACACCCACAGCCCACAGCCCGGAGCCGTCGCGCCATTCAACCTGGCTGAACCAGCCAGCAGCGGGGGCGGGCTGTCCATTTCTGGACGCGTTAAGGGTCTGGTGTTCGTAATCAATCACCAGAGGAGTGGTCCGTGCCGCCACCTGAGCGACGATGACGGCCGCAAGTTCAGCCGTCATTACCCAGTTGTCGACGTCGGTCGGGCGACCGTCCACTGCACGAAATTCTCCGGCCGGGAACAGCTGGATTTCGTTGTGAGTCGCTTTTGTGATTGCTATGGCAAGTGCAGCGATACGTTTCATGCGGTCATGATGACGCGGACGAATACCGGGGAGCGGCTGAGAGGGTTCAGCGCATAAGGTTAGCGGACGGGGAAACAGGAACAGAAAGCGGAACCGCTGTTAAACCCCTTTTAAAAATGATTCTCCGGGGTTTTCACAGTGAGAATGAGCATTTTGCACTGACAGTAACAAAACGGCGCAGAGCGAATTACAGCGCGTTTGACGCCACTTAGTCAATAACGCGTTCGAAATACCGTTTCGCGGTGTTCTCCAGTTCCTCAATATCGTCACCGGTGAGCTGCAGGAAGGGGCGGGCTGGCATCTTCACGGTGTGTGCGCCGATAGTGGCGCTCTGCACGAAATTACTGTTGCGCTTTTTGACGAACTGGCGGCTGACGCTGCCGTTTTTGTACTGTTTGTAATGCAGGTCAGTGGTCCTGGCAGCGTGTCTGATTTCGCCCCCCTCGTTATGGATACGCGCATACCGGACGTTGGTCCCGACCGTCGCCTCGTTGTTTGAAATGGCGGCGCGGATACTGGCCGCCAGTCGACCGGTCTTCTGCAGGATCTGACCGGAACCCCGTTTTTTAGCGTAAGCCGGGCTCCACCCCAGCCATTTTGGGCGCCCCTGTTGCTGGAAGTTTTCTTCGACCGCGTCCAGCATCGTTCCGGCCAGCGCCGTCATCAGGTCATGTCGGTCCTTCGTGGCACGAATCAGTTTCAGCATACCGGCATCAAAGGCGCTGATATCAACCTTCAGTCGCAGTGAGTCTTTAGCCATTACTCCTCCGGGGTGTCCTGAATATGCCAGTCGGTCAGCTCGTCACCCTCAACTGTGGCCACCGACCAGCGGCCATCCTGCTGCAGCGAATAACGCCAGGCGCTGCCGCGCTGCGTTATCTCTCCGGCGTTCTCAATAGTCTGCTGTATCAGTACGTAATCAGAAATCGCGGGCNCCCGCCCCCGTCGGGGAGCCGGTGACGTACTGGCGGGCTGACTGATACGCGTACTTGTCCAGCTCTGGCTGGAACGCCACACGGCCCGGGTTAAATCCGAATCCCGGTGCAGTTGTGTAGACGGAGCCGTCAGGCATTTTAAGCCCCGTCGCTTTGATGGTTTTCCCGGGCTGTCCATACTCCTGCTCAACCTCGACCAGTCGCCCCTCGCTGCTCTGGATGGTCAGACCGNNCAGCGGCAGTGATAGCCGTCGGGTGTATACAGAAACTCCCAGACAGGATCATCGGCACGGGCAGTGAAGCCGTTCAGGGCCGCATGTCGCGGGCGGGTTCTGATATCCATCACCGCCACACGCTCGAAGTAGGGCCGGTCCGCCACGTTGGCCATCTGCTGCCGGTAGCGTCCGGCGTTGTAGCTGGACTGCAGGTTAGTTTCAAAAATGGTCTGTAACCGCCGTGGGGTCAGCTGTTTCCCCTGGAGTTCCCCGGTCTCAGGATCTGCAACCAGACCCCGACCAATCCACCCCTTAGCCTCCAGTACTGGCTGCAGCCCTTTAACGAACTCCCGGTAAGTACCACCACCGGCCTGCACCTCACTCAGTGCGTTGTTGANCCCCCGCCACGGAGAACGCGCGGGCGTGGGCGATATCCCGGACGTCATGCCAGTTAAAACCGATAACGAAGCCCTTCGATTTGAAATACTCAATGGCTTCTTCCGGGGCCAGCGAGTAGGCGAACCCCAGATCAACGTCGTCAGCTGTCGGCATTTAAATGACCCCAGACCTCTGTTACAAAAATCGCCTGCTCCAGCAGCTGGCGCAGGGTGTCATCAGGCAACTGAGGCCAGGCTTCCGCCAGAATATTCATCGCCTCGTCAGCGCTCTGCCCCTGTTCCAGCGACTGAACCAGGGGGGCCAGCAGTGCCTCCATCCCCTGATTAATCACATCAGCGGGCAGTTGTGCCCTGTCGATAGCGGTCTGGGCCGGGTCATCGTCTTCCGTGGTCTGGTTGAGCGCAACCAGCCGTAACCCGCCATCGATACGGCTCAGGCTGGCCGGGGTAGTGCTGGCCAGCGGTACCCGGGTCAGCACCGGTTCGCCGTTTTTTGCCGTCGGGATCCCCATCCGTTTACGCACCCAGGAGTGCGGGATATCCGGCAGCCCGACCCTGTTCACCAGAATATCCAGCGACTCCGCCCAGTCTTTGACTTCCGTTTCTTCCTGCGTGTCGAATACCAGGCGCGGCAGGCGACGCGGTTTAACGTCACCGTAGCCGTTCAGTGCCGCCAGCTGGCTAATCAGGTTGCGGAACATGCCCTCCATCTGGCGGGCGTCCGCCGTCATAATGTCGTGACGAACTTCGTTGTGGACGTTCCCCAGCGCATTGGTCGAGGTCTTCCCGTCGGCCTGGCTGGTGAGCGTACTGCCGAGAATAGCCTTTGACTGTGTGCGTTCGGCCCAGTTAATCATCGCCATAAACGCGTCGGGCCCGCCTTCTGCAGCCGCTTCGAATCTAATCTCGTTACCCTGGGGTATTGCCGCGACCGCTTCATGCCCCAGCGTGACCAGCGCCTGCAGGATGGCATCGCGATCGGCATCACTGGTTCCCGCCGCGTAATAGGCAATCCGCGCCGGAAGCCCGTAGATTTCCAGGAATTCCGCGAGATCTCGCAGGGCAAAGTTTTTAAACAGATACGGCCAGACCAGCACGCGGAACAGCCCGGACGACCCGATAAAGCCCGACCGGGCATTAGTGCGGTGAACCAGCCAGCCGAACGGCCACAGTTCCGAACCACTGATCCCGTTCTGATAACTGCCGTCATCGAGGCGGATTTCGTCCCCCTTATCCGGCTGCGTTCTGAACCAGTGGTGAGGGCGAAGGTTGATTTCTCCGGGGAGCCAGATTTTGTCCGTCAGTTCCCAGGCGATTTCCTGACAACTGAACCCGTAACCAACCGCGCTCATCCCGTTCAGGATGACATCCTCCAGATTCTGGAGCCCGCGCAGCCAGTCATCGACGGCGGCGGTCAGGTTCTTCTCTTCAGTCGTGGGGTTGCGGGGCGGCTCGATGGACCAGTCCAGTTTGAGCAGGACGTTTTTGCGCTTCTCCATTTCCGCGAACAGGTGGCCGTCGCGCTCTTCCATATCGGCAAACAGCATCGCCTGTGCCTGAATGTCTCCCTGTTCGGCTGCGGCCATGATTCGCGGCAGCTTGCGAATGTTCAGACCACGTGACGGGTGATCAGGGTAAACACGCAGGCGCTCAGCCAGCTGGACTGTCTGCCCGGTTTTGAGGGCGTCACGCTCCAGCGGTCGCCCGTGAATATCTACAATCCGGCCCATTACCAGCCTCCAGAACCAAAACGACTGTGTGAATCACGACCCCGGCCGGGGGTGTGAATCTGAAATTTTGTACTACGGGAAACAGCCAGAACCCACAACATCTGCAGCCCGTCCGGGCCGTCGTCGTGGTCGGCTTTTGGGTAATGCCTTAGCTGATCGATAAGCGTCTGCTGCGACGGGTGCAGTCTGATTAACCCGTTAAACATGTGGGGCTGCAGTGATTCAATGCGCAGCGCTTTATCATCCAGCGGGATAACCGGGATAGCCGGGACCGGCACCCCGAGTTTTGCGGATTGCTCCACTAATACGGTGCGCAAAAACTCCTGAAACTGGACGGACTCGAACGCCCAGGCAATACAGCCATATTCGCGCTGGTATCTGATGACATCTGAAATGATAACGTTTGGCAGACGGCGGCGAATGTCAGCCTCAACCACATCAAGGATCCCCGTATAGCGGTTAAAACCGCCCACCATAATGGCGGAGGGATCCCGCTTCTTGTTTTTCTTGCCCAGGCTCGGGTCAACCGCGCCATAAAAAACCCACTCATTGAGCCGGTTTACCCAGAAATTAATACAGTTTACGAACAGGGCATCATCGCCGCTGACCGGGTCATTCTGGTATTCGCTGTCGAAGGTGCCATGACCGTCACGAACGCGGATTTTCATCAGCATCAGCAACGGTCGCGCTGCCCAGGACACGACCGCACCGGCCAGCATCAGCGATTCATTCTGTGCATAGAACAACGCAGCCGTATCCAGGTCTTTATTACGGATGAATTCTTCCCACTGGTCCCATAACTGCATGTTGTCCGGCCAGCGGATAATCGCCCTGAAGCGCGCGGCCTTCCACATCGGATTATCCAGCGTGCGGGAGAGAACGGAATCGTAGTGGAGGATAGTCCCGATATAGACGATATCGGTTTTTCCTCCGGCCTCGCCGAGCGGCATCACCGTTTTGGTGAGCCAGTTGTGGAGCTTGTCACGCTGTTCCGGGTTAGCGACCATCTCGTCGTTTTCAATATCGTCCAGAATAACGAGATCAGGACGATACGGGCCGTGACGCAGACCACGCAACTTCTTACCGCTACCGGCGACCGACACCTTGATATTGTTGACCGTGACGATAGTCCCCATACGCCATACCCGACCCTGACCGCATACGTCCGGGAAATCGCTTTTTAAACGGGCGTTAAATTCCAGTTCAGCCTTAATCGCTTCCAGCATCGGATACGCCTGATCGATACTGTCCATTATGATGACCGGGTAATGTTTCAGACCCAGGACAATGCACCACAGATTAAACAGCTGGCTGACTATCGTTGATTTGGCCTCACCACGGGGAGCAGCGATAGCGTCGCTCTCACCCTCCGGGCTGGCCACAATCTCCGGCAGTCGCCTGAACAAATATTTATGCAGCTCGCTGATGGCCGGGTTGCGGACATAATGCGGGAAATAGGTGCGGACAAAAAACTCAAAGCCCGCAACAGGGTCAGCCACTGCGGCCTGTCGCGCCCTTGCCGCTTCGGCATCGATGTCAAATCCCAGGCACTCCGTCTCGATGGTCATGCGCAGGTTGGCGATGTACTCCTGCAGGCTCTGCTGAAACTCCCGTTGTGTCTTTTTACGTCTGGCCACAATTACCCCTGAATGAACAAGGCCCGGGAGAACCCGGGCCGCCGTTAACTAAAATCTGATTCCAGTTCCCTGGCAAACCCTTCCAGCACGTCCAGAAACGCCGCGTTGAGTTTCGGGTGCTTCTTGCTGATATACGCACCCAGCAACTGAACCACCTCCAGCGCCGTTGCCAGCCGGTCCGTTTCCGGGAGGATTTTTTTACTGCTCGATACCGCCTTGCTGAGACTGTCCGCCAGGCTTGCCAGCAGCTCCACCGACTGTTTTGCCGGAACATCAGGATCCTTGTTGAGCTGCTCAATCGTTGCCTGACATTTCACAACCAGGCTAATCAGCACCGTTCTGGCCACGTTCTCCAGCCCGTCACCCGCCAGCGTGTGGGCGGCCCGCAATTTATCCCAGTCGTCACCGTTTTTGGCCGCCTGCATTTTCCAGCGTCGCGCGGTATCGTGCGGGACGCCACAGCGCAGGGCGACCATCTCCAGCGGGAGCTGGTCAAAAATGTAGCCGGTGCGGACCTTATCCTTAACTTCCTGTGGCCACGCCATCATTCATCCTTTTCAGTCAGTAACCGGCACTCAGGCGGTGGAGGGAGCGTCTTCCCGAACTCTTCACTGACCCTGAGTTGCTCAATCTGCCGGATCAACGCCTTGTCACAATTGCTCTGTCGTACTGTATCCAGTAGTCCGAGGTTCCAGAGCAGTGACTCACCCCAGCTGAGCCGCCCCGGGTTATTGCCCGGCGGCNNTCCCTGCTGACTGTATGCCAGCCCCTGCTGGCCTGTAGTGTTCTCGGCGTTGTGTTGTTTGCGGCTGGCAGCCAGCTCATCGCTGAGCTTCTTGTTTTTATCCGTGAGCGTCTTCACCGCCGCACGGGTGGTGAGGTAGCTGTCAACGGCGAAATATCCCGCCACAATGACGGCGACAACGACGACCAGCCTTCGTTTTTACGGCGGGTAACCAGACCCGGCATAACCCGACCACCGGATCTGTTCCACTTCGGGAACTCGTCGGCGGCACCCTGATAGTCTCCGGCGTTGAGCTTTTTAAGCAGCGTGCTGTCGCCAAGACCTTCTGCGATATCGTCAGAATCAATATCGCTCCCACAGTTGAACGCAAAATCTACCAACGCATCGAACTGGTTCTGAGTGAGGGGAACGGTGACGAGGTTTGTCACGTCACGCTCAAACCGGGCAACATCCTGACGTAGCGCCTTATCGGCCTGCACATCAGTCCAGACCAGCCCCTTATAAACGTCCGGCCCGGTGTGACCGTAGCCAATGGTCCACGGCGCGCCACCCGTCCCCGGGTCAGGGTATGCTTCCAGCTCAAGCCCTTCTGATTTTTTAATCAGATTCAGGCCGTTATTACTGATTTTCATTTTTGTTCCCCTGCTGCGATTTCACGTTATTGAGGCGGTTATTGACAACGTTGTTTGCGATGTCGCGCAACTTGTCAGCCCCGAGGAAGCCTACAACGCACCCGAAAAATACCTCCCAGCCGCGTTCAAGGCCAAAATGGCCCATGATGCCCGCTACGCTGATGCCGATAATCCCGCACACGCAGGCGCTGGTAATGGTGTACTTTTTCGGTTTCCCGTCTTTAATGTTCATGAGTGCTGATACCCCCGCTCCGGCAAGCCCGGCGCTTATGGCTGGCATATTCTCAGCGATCCATTTCAGTGAGTTCTCCCACAACTGACTCATAGGTTGTCCCTGGTTACGGTGGCCACTGCCACGTTAATGAGTAGTGGGTATTCTGGAATGTCGGGGAGTGGGTGAGCGGCTGAGAGGGTTCAGCGCATCAGGTATTACAGGGGAAGTGATGGAATATTACGGGAGAATTTAACAAAAAAGTCCAGTGAAAAACGCCCTCAGGCGAGGGCATTTTGATTACAAGTGCAGAATGGCAGTGTCTTTATCGGATTCATCGTCCCCGTTTATCTGGCTGGTACACCACCGTTCACTGTCACGATACATATCAACGTAGGTTATTGGGGTTTTACTGATACCCGCTGCCACTTCAATAAAATCATATAAATTCTTAACCATTGTACCACACCGCCCGTATGGTTTATCAAAAGCCAGACCGAGCGGTTTAGCCTCTTCTGTCAGTTTGTCAACGCGTAAATTTAAAGCAAGTCTCGCTTTAAGTGAATTATCTGAGAACTGCATTTTAGCTGCATCGCTGGCGATGTTTTTCGCTGCTGTTGAAACATGAATCGCCAGGGATTTAAGGCTGGTGTCTTTGTCCGTAGCAGCCGTGGCACCAGTGGCGAAGATAAAAAACAGGACAGCCGTTATAAATTTCACGTGGTAACTCCTTTAGTTAAATAAATCCTTCTGGCCCGGATTGATGGTCGAGGCTTTATCACTTACCAGTTTCCAGCCCTGACGATCACTGATTCCGAAACGTGGACATAATATCGCCATCGCCTGCCGTATTGATAGTCCGTCGTCCTGCCGTTCGGAGATGGCCGCCACGAACCTGGCATTACGCAACTGCCGCAGGGCACTGTCGCAACGGGGGATATAAAACTGCTCTTCACCAAGGTACGCGATCAATTTTTTTATCTCCTCCTCACTCAGTACCTCCCGTAGCATCGCATGGACGCCGCCGGTTCGTTCCCGTGCCGCACCACTTTTACCCGCAAGTGTCACTCCACCGAAACGATTAATCAGCTTACTGGTCGCCGGATACCCCAGTACGTGGATCAGCATTTTGGCTGACTCCGGGAGTAGCGCTTCTATCTGCGCCAGCTCCTCATGATTAACGTTGATTTTCACGTTTCCCCCTGCGTTTCGCGTCAATGGCCAGCGCCTGCATCAGCTTTGTGAGCTCTTCAGTCGTCAGCCAGTCCACGCGTTCCCGGCTGAACATACGTTTAGCCATGCCCTCCGCGTACGCCCACGGACGACCGGCATCGGTCAGCAGTGCCTCAATCTTACTCAGCACCCCCTTGCGCGTTTTCGCAACAGACGGGCGACGGCCATGCTTTGGAGACAGGCGGGGAAATCCCGCCTGGTGCATGTACTCTTTGATGGTCTGCAGTTCTTCCAGGCTGCAGCGGGTGGAGGTTGTCTTGCCGGTGAGACGGTGGAGCGTCTGACGATAGAGAACGTCATCCCACCCCAGAAACGCCTGACCAGCCTTAATAGCCCCGATCAGTTTTTTAGCGTTCGGCGTCATAGCACCCCCAGTTACGACACAAATTCATTACAGACCGTACAAGACACGTTGCGTTATCGGCGGTCGGGTCTTCGATGAGATTACGGATTTCATTCTCCAGTCTGTCGGCGACCGTTTCGGCCTCTGTCCACATGACTGCGTCTGTAGTGTTAACTCCTGAGCCCCGGCAAACCTTCAGTATGCGGTCATACAGTTCCCTGTCAGCGTCCTCAATGTATTTTGGGTTGGTGTCTTCCATTGAATTAAACCACTGGCGCAGACGATTGAAGTCACCCGGCACTAACGCCACTGGTTGCGGAAACATGTCTTTAACCAGTTCAATGCTGGCGTCATGTGCTGCGCGCTCTTCTGGCGTCATAGCCCCAATCATCGCGGTGTAATCTGCACGGCGCTGTAACGAATCCAGCATGGTTCTGGTACGAACACCCTTGCCGAGCAGCCCAGGCTTAAGCAGCACCGGACACGGCAACGTTTCCGGGAACTCAATCGCTGACGGTGGATACGTGAACAACGGCCCCGGTGCTACATCGTGACGACGCCAGCGGATATCGCATTTCCGCTCTTCATTTGGGGACGACCAGGCAACAACATCAGCCACCGGCTCAGCCTCCAGTGATGCCAGCGCGACCTTAAACGCTTCATACGTTTTTCCCTGGTCGTCATCCAGAAAGGAGAGCATCGGGTCACGAAGATCTTCCAGGCCAGAAATGATTTCTTTCAGCCATTCTTTGGTTAACTTTGACATTACTTTGCCCTCCTGCGACGTTTAGCGGCTCGGCGTTCTTCGGCTTTCCCGGTGTGGCGATTTGATGCAATCGGGTAACTCTGCGACCGCGTGGCCGACATCGCTCTGTCCCATGTAACCGACGACACGTTTAACGAGGCGAGCGCCATCGCCATCGCGATGGGGATTGCTGATTTCCGCATATCACATCCCCTTTGGCGTACATACGCCGCGCAAATAAACTGACCCGTCATTCACTTTTTTTACCTCCTGAAACGCCTGTTTGCAGGCGATTTCAGTAGTAAATTCAACAGATGTAATGACCATGCCTTCACCAGTGATATTGCTCATATGCATCCACAAAATGAGAATCCACATATCAATTTCCCTCTTCCCGACCGGCGAAGGCGCGATCACCTCGCTCAATCTCAGCCAGGATTAATGCACCAGCTTTTACCAGGTTGCGGCGTCTGGTATTAGGTTTCCACCATGACGCATCCCACGGCCATCCCCACGGTTTACCACCATTGCGGTTTACCGTTCCTGTTTCGTTGATGTAGCAAACAGCAGCCATCGCCATTTCTCCTCGTCCGTGTTCGTCGTCATGCTCCGGCGTCCAGCCTTCGGAGAGAATCTGGCGCTGCCGTTCTGCAAGAACGTCAACTGCCGCCTGTGACGATAACGCCCCCTCCAGCCAAACATTTCGTTTGCTGACGGCGTAGAGTTTGCGCTTCAGCTCCTCGTTTTCCGCAGTTAAATCCACGGGCGCTGGCGGGGCGGTGTATAGCGGCACTACTCTCATCCCTTTCTCAATCCAACTATCTGCTACAGATTTGTAAATCGTAATCACTCGACTATTAACGATTAAGCTACTGTCAGTGCTCCACGCCACTGGCTCAGCCTCCAGCGATGCCAGCGCGATACGTGCCAGCTCGACAACATCATCGTGTGTGTAGCATTTCTCTCCGTTAGAAATGCCAGTAACACGTTCTATGGTAATAGTGGTCATTGGTTGGTCCTCAACTGATAGTGGGTAGTTTGCCGTACCACCACCCATCGGCATGCTGTTCGACGTAGATACGGAATGTGCCGCAGGCCAGAACCACCGCTTTAGACGCACTCATCACACCCTGAATTAAACACTGCGCGCCGCGTTCGTTTTCGCCTGCTGAGCGCAGTCTGACCAGACTCTCCTCGCGGTCTATTTCAATCAGCACGCGCTTGCCACGTAGTCCGGTGCGCGCGCTGACGTAGATAGTGGAACCGCCAGCGCGGTTGTCAGCGCAACGAATAAACGGTCTATGGAAGCCAACGTTTTTTACGTTGTTCATGGATTCGAAAGCCATATCACGACTCCTTAATGCCGATGCCAGTGGCGCGGCAGGCATCCCATATCATCTGCGCTGCTACGTCGCCAACTATAATTCCGTCACAAATGTCTATAATCTGATTTCTCAATTCTTCCGGGCATTCTTCCGGCACTGCTGCCGCCAGCTTGCGCTTTAATTCCTCGTTTTCTACAACTAAAGAACATGCCGCTTCATGGTCAACTGCTGCCGTATGCTCTGCGGCTTCCAGCTCATCCAGCAGCGCAATAACCTCATCGTCACTGGTGTCAACGAGAGTGATTTTTGATTGCTCGTAATGCTCGTCTCCTAGAGACCTGCCATTTGCGTAATGGTGACCCCCTTCGTCATAGAACACGCCATAACAAACGTACGTGGCGCGCTTATATGACGCTGTACTGATTGACATTTTTCCGCCACAGATTTTGCACAGTGGCGCTGCTTTTAGTGAGTAGCGCTCACGCAGCGCCTGTTTGTCGATATTGCTCATTGCGCGGCTCCTTTCACTGCGAGGAAGGTGGACATTGCCTTATCTACCAGCTTCGTGTTGTGGTATTTAGCAATCGCCCAGGTGATCGCGAACAGGATCCAGCGGAAGTGGCTGGTGTAGGTTTTGAACGTCAGCCCGTCGCAGATATCCCACGCACTCCAATTCTCTGGCCATTCAGCCTCATAGACCGCCTGATATGCTTCCCACTCATTGCTGAATTGAGAAAGGCATAATTCACGGACTGCCTCACGAACCTTCGCTTTATCGCTATCTGGTGTGTCGTCGTCATCGTCCCAGTTTTCGTCTTCCTGCTGGTCATCTTCAGAATCTTCGAGGTACTCACTCATTGATTCCTTCAGGCTCCGGCAAAACGCCTCATGGTCATATTCTTTCGCGAGAAGTTCGCACGCCGAACAACCTGCGCCAGCTTCCAGCTTTTCGGACCAGTACCCCGTGTTAATCCCGTCTTGCCATGGGCCGAAAAAGTCGAACATGTCCGCGATGCGGGAGAATGTCCAGGTTCCCATGTCGCCGGTTACCGTCAGATATCCCGGCCAGGTGATCACGTCGAAGCCATAACAGGATGTTCCCGGCTGTTTCAGGCGCAGGTGACGGTACAGGTCATCGTCACGGATTATTTCAAGGCGGTGAAAAGCTGTATCAACCAGAAAACGGCTGGATGTATCAAATTGACGGCGTTTCATTTTCCTGCCCCTTTGTCGGTTAACTGACCACCGCACTGGCTACAGAAACGATCGAGCGCTGAGTGGATTTGCGCACCGCAGTGCGGGCAGGTAGGAAGTTCGGTTGCCTCAAGACGAAGTTGGGCAGCGAAATCGGAAGCATGCTCTCCGAGTAATTTCCAGTTGTCGCGGATATCAGCCGCGAGCGCCTGATCGGCTTTTGAATTACATTTCTGGACGAACATCTCCACACCCTGCGCCCGCACTTCAGCCAGGACAGCGTCGGTGGCTGGGGTTTTGATACTCAACGCGGCTTCAAATGTATCTGACAGACCTTCCCAGCCCATATATCTGTCCTGGAGGGTAACAATCGCATACTTCAGTTCTGCATTCTCCGCAGCCAGTTGCGCGGCCTGAATTACGTCACGGCCTGCCGGTTCAAGGTGGCAGATCGAGACACCACCAATACGACCTGAAATCTTCACCACCGGGCGACCACACAAATCCCACGCCTCAGACTCCGTCACCACCGGGACTGAATCAGGGATTCCCAGAACCGGGTAATAATTAAAACGCGCCCCGATGGTGTGCAACTGGTTAAAGCGGGCCGCTGATACGTTACGCAGACAGTTGTTAGTGCTCTTGTTCATTTGGCCAGTCTCCACTTGGTTTTATGACGTTCGATAGCCTGTTTCATTTCCCGTTTCACCGCGCTGGTGTGGATGGAACGGNCCCTGCCGTTGTCGCGATACTCACAGCCCTTAACGATGAGCATCCCGGACCCCTCCTGATTGTTGCGGGGAGACCAGCACGGCCCTCAGCTTCTTGCTGCGCTCAATGGCCGCCCGGAACGCGCCAATTGACTGAAACATCAGGACGGGAACGCAGCGAATCATGATGCGATCAAACTCGCGCACCGCTCCGTTACTGTTTTCCCATCCGTCCAGCATGTAGAGCCCGTCAACGTAATTAACCCAGTCCAGCGTGGTGATCATGTACTGGGCGTGTGTCCAGCCGTCAGGCAGAGAAGCCGGGTTGTAAACGATGAAGCCATCGGCCTGCAGCTGTTCCGCCACGGCGTTGAACATCGGCCGGTTAAAATCAGGGATACCGGTCATCGGACCGGAGATCATCACCTGGCAGCCCTGGCCAATTTTTGGTAACTCCTGACAGCATGTGTGGCTGTCGCGGGGAATACGGAGAGACTTCATACGCGCCCCCCGATGAGTTTCGTTTCACTGGCAGTACCGTCGACACCGTGGCTCAGTTGAGCCTGACGACCGGAGCGATAGCCTTCAGCTCTGGCAAAGTCACTTCCAGCGACCTGTCTGGCCTCCCGGCTGGTAGCTGTTTTCATCCCTGTGAGCTGGCGCTCACGGTACACCTCCATGAGCGTGGTCTCTGACTCAGTGGGGACCAGCTCCGCGACGATATGCCAGACGCCGCTGGCCCAGCCTTCACAGAACTGATCGGCCTTTGCAGTACGGTTAGCAGGTTTGGTATTGCGGTGTAGTTCGCTGATGAACGCCTTACGGGCAGTGGTCATCTGACGGGCCAGCACATCAAACGCGTAGGCGGCAATCTGAGGGCGGCTGTCAGGACCGTAGAACGTCACGACGCGGCGGGGATTTCTGTAAAAAAACTTGGTCTCACGCCACGTGAAATACGCCTGGACACCGAACGCGCGCTTGATGATCTCGACCAGATAAATGAGATACTTCGGCGGTGTCTGTGCGTGGTTCGGTGCGCCTTTGGTGCTGGCTTCGCTGATGCCGGTGAATTCTGCCTCCACCTCGGAGACGTTATGTTCACGCATCATATTCTGCGCCTGACGCAGAGCAGCTGCAGCCTCGTTGGTATTGGTCGACTTACGGGCCAGATTCAGCAGCTTTTTAATTTTGGCGAGATATTTTTCCCTATTCATCGATAACCTCCATTTCATCAATAGAAACAAATTCATTAAATGTCGCATCGCAAAAGTGACATTTAATAATGATGTCTATTTGCTGCGGGTCATGAGCTGCCGCGTCGGCTGTTAGTTCGAGCGTGGCGCTGCGTTCACAGCGAGGACAGCAAGAATCAAGCAAAATATTCATATTCAGATTCCTGAAATTTGGCGTAAGCCAGCCCTGGCGGGTTTACGCCAATATTTTTAATTGCGATTTAATTACTGATAAAATCAGCTATATTTCAGTGTTTCCACTTTAACGAAATATGGCTCCCGGTTTATTTCCACCACACAGCCGCATTTGAAATCTCTGGCCTGTGAGACAGTTTTCACTATCCTGACATCACGCAAAACCATATGCATGAATGCCGTTCCAACCGGCCAGCGCCTGTTAAATTCCGCAGCGACCATCAGACCCCCGACATATCCAGTGCAATCGGACGGTACTCGTCGGAATCGCCCACACGCTCATAGACGCGGATATAGGATTTAGTCCCGACAACCTGAACCGACTCGCTGATGGCCAACATCGCGTTCTGCCAGCGTTCATCGTTGATTTTGAGGCGACGCAGCGCCAGCACCCGGCCGGTTTTGATGTTCCCCTCCTGGTCACTGGAGAACGCCTGACTAATCAGCGCGTGGATCTCCGGGCTCGCGTCTTTTGTCCAGTCGGCCAGACATTCGTCGATCAACGTCTTGGCGGCCTGCAGACGCTCGTCGAACTTGATGTTCTCGGCCATCTGACGCTGGATTTTGAAACGGCCATCGTAGGTAAACAGGGTCACGTTGCCTTTCGCGCCGCCGGTCTTCGCACCGTACTTCTCAGCGGACAGGTCAACGAACGCCTGAACGTCAGCGATGGCGCGTTCTTTCAGGTCGCGCAGGGCGGCAGATACATTGACCGCCAGTTCCACCAGTTCGCCGACCAGCGCGTCGCGATCCTGGTCGATAGGTTTCACCAGGCTGACAGGTGTCAGAACGCCGCGAGCGTCGGTCCAGTAACCGTCCGGGGCCTGTGCGGTGGTGTACTGCTTGATAGTGTTGTCAGTTTTCATTGACGCTTTTCCTCTTTAAATTGTTTTTCAAGTGCAATAACTTTCATCAGTACAACAGGTGCTATTTCCTTGCTGATATAAGATAAAAGTGGGTTTTCTGTCGTGGATATCGTTGCTGAGACATTTACATCATCGCCAGTAACAGAAATCGTAATTACCGCTTTATCAGTGGACACTTGATGTTCCTTCTGATTGGTTAGGCGTTACTTCTTTTGCATTAAGATTGGTTTCAATCCATTTGATGATTTCGTTATAAAGTGCCTGAGATACCAGCAATTCTTTTCCAGTGAAGCCCTCTTCAGCTCTATCCAGAGAAGAGTCAGTGGTAATACCAAACTCGTTTTCCTTGAAGATAATTTGAATTCTCGTTGCCATATTTTCAGTCTCTAGTGCATTGATTCAGACCAGACGACCTTGCAGCCGTTGGTATAAAAATGGCCCTGACGATATCTGCCTGACACGTCACAGCCAAACTCCAGAAATGTTGCGCGACCCTCGTGAATCATGGTGTCGCACATGCCGCAGCGCTCGATACGGATCACCGGTTTTGCGCCTGTCAGCGTGACTGCTTTGACGGTTACTCCCTGACCGCTGAGCGCCTTAATCACCAGTGAGGCAGCGTCCAGAGAGTTCAGAAATGCGTCTGTATTCATACCGTTAACCATAACGATCCCCTTAATTAATCAGCATTTCTGAGAACTTACGAACCGCGCCAGCGTTGACGGGAACACCGTTTAACTGACTATGGCGATGCACCCCACGCAGCAGCTTAAACAGGCGGCGGGCGTTGCCCCTCGATGCTGTGAACAGCGCTTCGCCCACGGCAGGATCCTGAGCGTCGTCCAGGACGCTGGCGGCTATTTCGTCGATATCCTGACGCGGCAGCACATCCCCCAGCGCCAGCGCGAAACCAACACGGGAATACAGCTGTTTCAGCTCGCCGCGCTTGCCCTTCAGGTTGATAATCAGGCGGGGCATCCCGGCCAGTACAACGCCGATCCCCGCTTTGTCATGAATGCGGCGAATAACCTCCAGCGCCCGCAGCGGCAGGTTCTCGGCTTCGTCGATAAGCAGAACGCGGCCTGAATCACGCAGCGCGCCGATGATGCCGTCGCTCAGTTCGTGCATGTTGCCGCGACGGTTGAGACCCAGCCTCGCGCAGATTTCCTCCAGCACGACACGGGCGGTGTAACCCGGGTCGGCCTCCAGCAGAATGGCACCGGGGTTTTCCAGCGCGTACTGGCGCATAATCATGGTCTTACCCATACCTGCGTCCCCGAAGATCACATTGATATCGCAGTCCAGGTGAGCCAGCCTGATGACCTCAAGGCAGCGAGTGGCGGTATATGTGCGGACGAAGGCGACCGTCAGGCGCTTGCCTTTTTCCTTGTCCGCCTCACGTTTAATCAGGGCGGCGATATCCCGCTCCAGGCTGGCCATGTCGCCTGGGTATTTTCCGTGCAAATACTGATTGATTACCGTCGGGCTTTTGCCGATAGCGCGGGCGACCTGAGTCTGAGACCAGTTGCGGCGCGCCATGAGTTCAGTAAGATCTCTAATCATAAATACCTCGTTCAGTCCTTATTCCAGGTTCCGGTCTTTTTTGCGAAATGCTCCCGGTCTGTCTGTAAAAAGTGGTAGTCGGGTTCTTCTGGCTGCAGGATTTCCCCCTGCAGGAGTGTTCCAAAATCCGGCAATGGGTCGTGTTCAATAGCAGGTGTTGACTGTTCAATGACGCGCTGTTTTTTCTTGTCCAGGCGCTCAAGCTGACGGGCTGTTCTTTGCTCAATGGCTCTGTCCATATGGGCTTTTGGTACAGCAGCATTGGTATTGCCGTTCCAGATCGCCCTGCAGATGAATGAACCGTCCATCCGGCGAATGATAACCTCCTCGGCATTTCGCATGTCGTAGGCGACCCGGACCTGCTGTCCGTCGAAATCGGCGAGAGAGTGGGAGAAATAACCGTTGTTGTTCAGTCTCACCCAGCCACGTTCGACGGTGCGGATTTCCTCCGGCATGAACATTTCGAGCAGTTCGACCTCGGTCAGATATTCGATTTCGTCGCCCTCAGTGGCCAGAACGGCGTCACGGTAACGGGCCGGGGTCAGGTGCTGGCCGTTGTATTTAGGTAACTCGCTGTGTTCGTGGCTGTTGTTATAGCGGTCAATCTCTTCCTGGATGATTTCCAGAACGACGTCCCACTCCGGCACGGCCTCCACAGCCTGACGCTGACGGGTGTTGAGCTGCTTACCCTGACTCATGGCATTCTCAGCAGACTCAACAGCCACCATCAGACGGCGGAGGTTGTCACGGTCAACGCCGCGCCCGTTATAGGTCGGTGCTCGCTGGGCGATAGCGTAAGGAATGACACCGTTGAGCCGCTCAATGATGCCGCGAGCCTGCGGGTTTCCGGGGATACCGGTCATGTGTTCGATCCCCATACGCGGGAAAATACCCGTCGTTTCCGCGTCCAGCGTCTTGTTCTTCTGGCCGGAACCGTTATCTGTATAGACAAATAACGGTTTCCCGTAGCGCTGTATTCCGTAGCGATACGCCTCAGAAACCCCGCGCACGTTCTCGGAATAGGACAGGCTCCAGCCGACGACAAAGCGCGAACGGCCATCAATAACCAGCGTCAGTTCCGGGGTAAACGCGGTTTTGCTGATGGGGTGTTTCACCTTCNNTTTGGTAGTTTTTTCATGACACGGCAGACAGCGTCATACGACGGCACAACCGCGAGCATGGCAGGCTGATCGTGAAACTCACGTTTCCAGTCAGCCACAAAGTCGCGATAACAAAAACGCATGGTCGGGCCGCTCGTATTCCGCCAGTAGGACAGGAAGCGCGGCAGCCAGCTGACGTCCTCTGGTTTGGTGGCTTTATGATGACCGGGTGCCAGCATGGCCAATCGCTTTTCGGTATCGTTCACCGTCAGCAGATAGACGGAATACCACTCCTGAAGACTGGCGCGACCGACTCCCACACGCTGCCCTTTACGGGCGTTCGCGAGCATGGCCATCTGCATCAACGGTCCCGGCAGGGTGCCGGTGCGGGAGCCTTCAACAATGTAATTCACCGCACCGATACGGCTCATGCCAGCCCCGATAAGTTTCAGCACTTCCTGCGCCAGGGCAGAACGTGCGTCGGCGATCTGTTTCTGCTTTGTGGTCAACTGACAGATTTCACGCTCCAGCAATGCAGGGCACTGCTGGAAAACCTGCAGGGTCTCACGCGGTTTGATGGTTGATTTCTTCGAGTCCGCAACAGCAGGAACAGCGGCGGGGGCTTCCATAACTGACTGGTAGTGACGCTGGCGAATAACCTCCTGCGCCTCAGTTGGCAGACATTCGACGTGATATTCAAAAGCTTTAGAACCCGCACGGATGCGGCGCAGATCAGAGCTTTCCCCTGAGCGTTTATTGAGGTTGTTTCGAATGTTGTGGACCATACCAGGAAGCCCTGGCAGACCAACACATTCCGCAGCTGTTAACCAGATAGACATCCCTATCTCCTTCAGGCTCTCAGCCGGTTATCAGGTAAGTAACGGCTCGGCCAGATAACTGACGGGGAGACTCCAATTTTGTCTGCGATGGCTTCCTCGTAGCGTCCGCACTTACGATAAAAAACATTGCGCAGTGCATTTTTCCCGAGGCCTAATTCGGTCTCCAAATCACTCAGGCTGACACCATGACGGTCAAGGGCCGCAATGATCGCTTTGCTTGACCAGTCCTGACCTTCCACGACGAACAAGCTGGCCATGTCTTGTCTCAGCAATTGCATTGTTGATATCCTTCTATGTTTATCTAAAGCGATTATCTAAAACGATTATCTAACTCGTTAAAATATACGATCACAAAAAACCGAAGTCAACGGTCATTAACGGTTTATTCGTTTTTATTAACGAATGATTTTTATCAAGAGGTTTACTTATGAATTCAAATGGTTACAAAGAAAAAACCGAAGGTACTGATAAAAACCGTGATCGGTTTTTTCTACGGTACGGAATAAACCGCTTTCCAGAGCGTCTGAAGCAAGCAATGGAAAACGCTCATTTACCCAGTAACAACCAACTCGCGAAGAAGACAGAGCTATCTGAATCAACAATCAGAAAGTATTTGAAGGGGGAGACATATCCAACGCTTGACCGTCTGGCACTGCTTGCAGAAGCTTGTTCCTGCTCTATGTCTTGGCTGGCTACTGGCGAAGGGGATGGCAACCATGCGCCATTAGAAATATACGAGAATTCAGTTAATAATAACGAATCTCGTAATTCTGAACTGGACGTTGTGTTGTCGTATTTATCTACAGAACAAAAAGAAAAATTTATGAGGGTTATCTATACAAGAGGCATAGCAGCCATTTTACGGCTTGATGATGACATTGATGCCCAGTTTCTGGCGTTGCCTGAAGAAGAAAAATCGCGGCTCTTACGGCTCCATGAGCAGGTCAAAAAGGGGGCATCTGAAGGTTGTGATGGAGACGATCTAACTAACTCAACGAACAAGCACGCAGGTTGAGCATGGCGATTTTCTGATCCTTCAGATATTAGGTCAGTCCTTTGTGTGCCAAGCCACCTTTACGCGCCAGATTAAAGAGGATTAAAAAGTATTTAAAAACGATCAGAACGATTTCGCTTTAGTCCAGAATTCATCGCAATTTTAATCATTTTCTGGCGGTTTTTGCAAAACAGTCCAGAATCTCCAAGCCCACCACCAAGCCTCATTTTTCAAGGCGTCGCGTCGATTTTTCGAGCTCCCCTGTTAATCCAGAATTGATCACCTCCCCACACCGACAGGGTGCCTGCCGCAGCATACTGGTAATAACGTGACAGGTTATCGGGATGGTGCTCTGACGCCAGTCGCCCTGCTGCATCCCAGCTAAAACTGAATACCCCTCCATTGGCGTTTTCCAGCGACGTCACACGCCCCAGATAGTCATACGCTGTCTGCAGACGCCGGTGCAACCGGTCGGTGAATGCGGTGACCTGGCCCCGAACATTGTACTGCCAGCGCTGTACCTGACCGGCCGCGTCCGTAAACCTGTCCACGAGGCCCTGACTGTTATAGTACAGGCGCTCTTCCCGCCCGTCAGCGTAACGGACCCCGCCCGGCACCCCGCCAGGATGATAGAAGTAACGGGTCTCCTGCCCCAGCGCATTGGTCACACAGATCAGATTACCGTCGGCATCGTACTGATAATGCGTAGTTTTTCCCGAACAGTCCGTCCACCGCGCCACTTCGCCATGACGCTGCCAACTGAGCTGCACATCACCAGATGGACGCGTCACCCGCTCAGGCAACGGCTCATTGTCGCGGTAGTGGAAAATAAACTCCGCTTCCGACGGGAGCTTTTCTTTAAGCAGGCGTCCAAGCACGTCGTACTCGCTCAGCCACAGACGTCCGTCCGCAAGCTGCCGACGCGTCACTCGCAGGCTGTTGCGGTGGTAATCCGTCAGCGTGCTTTGCCCCAGCGGATCGGTGATACGTACGGGTCTGGCCAGCGCATCATAATCCACCTGTATTTCACGCCCGCCGGGCAACAGGAAGCGCACCGGCATATTCTGGTCGTTATAGTCAAAGCGGTATTCACTGCCGTCAAAGTCCCGATAGGCGGTGATCAGATGCTGCTCGTTGTACTCCCACTCCGCCATCAGACCGCTGTTAACATCCGTGAGCCGGGTCCTGCAGGCCTGCGTGTCATAGTCAAAACACCAGTGCTCACCCGCACTGGTGGTGTATGCTGTGATCCTCTGCTGATCCCCTACCACTGACCAGGTGTAACGACTTTCCAGGCCCCGGACGTCTGCCAGCCCGCTCATCCGGCCATTTTCCCAACTGAACCGGCGGGTTGTCAGCCCCCGCTGATTAATAACCGAAACAAGTTGCTGTTCATCATCATACTGATAGCTGACCCGCGTACCGGGCATACCGCCTTCGACACATACCACCGAGCTCAGACGTTCTCCCTGCCAGTGGCAGTGAAGCACATACCCATTGCTGGTCCTGACTTGATCCAGATGCCCCTGCGGCGTGTAGCTGAAACAAATACTGTTTCCGGTCAGGTCTCTGATGGACGACAGGCGGGCCTCTCCCTGTTCCGGTAGGGATTCAAAAACAAAGCAGGTTTCAAACGGACTGCTGACTGCCCACTTGTCATCCTCCGAGCGGGCAAGCCAGATTTGCTCTGTGGGGCTGAACCAGCGTTCGCCGGGTTTAACCACAGGAAAGGCAATTTCACGACCTTCATTATTGCGATAAATGATCTGTTCGCCATCGCGCCATAGCGTCCGCTCCCAGAAGAGCGTCCAGCCCGTGCCCAGTGCGCCGGTAACAGTATTCTCACTGCGGTAGATCCGTTGCCAGTAAAGTGGCCTGACGCCAGGCAGGATAAAATCAGTGTCGTCATCATCCCCTGGCAACAGTTTCTGACCGCTTATCACATCCACAGGGTTACCAAAAAACCCGCCAATAGCCTCGATACCTTTTGAAATACCGAACCCGATACCTGCCCCGATTAGCTCGCCAGCCAGTAATTTCCCCAGACATTTTGCGCCGAAACAGCCGAGTTGCCGCGCGGCACCAAAGACTCCCCCGGCAATACCGGCAACAAAGAAAAGAACTTCCGACGCCATGCGCCAGTCATCCGAAATTTCGCGGTTGATGTCCAGGTACTGCTGCCGTCCGCCTCCGAATACCACATTGTCCGAACCGGAATCCACGGTGGCATCGCAGGTGGTTTTATCATCCTTGCGCACAGCCGCCTTGCTGTTGATAAAGATATTCGTAGAGCCTTCTGCCATCCTCTGAATGGCAGAATGATCCTTACAGACCACGGTGCTGCGTTCAACATGCGCTGCTGCCCGGCTGTTTACCTTCACATTTGCAGAGCCGGAGGTGATAACACCCGCATCGTGGTGGAACATTCCACCAATGGCTTCACCGGCTGAGCGTATCAGCCCTCCCAGCCCCACACCGGCCGTGGTGACAAACATCCCNNGCGGCATAGGCGGCTGCCGCGAAAACCACAGCCGCGCCAATCAGGGAGCCGACAATAAATCCGGCAAGAGCACTGGTGTGGTACAGGCTGTCATTAACCCTGGCCGCTTCAAACATGATCCCTGGCTCCCGGTCTGAAACTGTTGACCCACTGTTCCCAGTCTGCATTCTGCTGTGCCGTAAAGGCGGCGGTGGCCGTTGCGGTGAAAATTAATACCCGGTCCCCATGATATATCGCCAGTTGCCGCTGCCAGACCTGGCGGCGGTCAGCCATGTATGTGGCCTCAATGATTTCTGCGGGAATTTTCAGTTCACCCACTTCTGCAACTGAATGTCGGCTGACGCGGTATTTGCGCAGGTTCTTCTCAAGCAGGCCCACCTGCCGCCTGACGTAATCAGGTAAGGATTCGCCGTCTTCCGGAGTGTCACGGGCTATGTTCAGGGCAAAGGGAGATTCAGATCCACCGGTAGTGAAGACATTGACGGTACGGTCGCAATAGCCTGCCGGGAGCGTGACAGACCCTTCATTGATGTAACAGGCGTTACGTGCATCCGGTTGCATTTTTTATCCCTCCGGGTTCAGATCGATCTGGTCACCCACCTGGCGTATGTAAACACCCTGCAGCAGAATAGTGCCGTCGTTACTGAGAAAAATAGTGGCTTTGCCTGTGGTCAGGGTGATGCCACCTTCTGATGAATTAATCTCAACATTGCCTTTCACTGCCAGCGTCTCTGTCGCGAGCACTTCGGTGAACCGTTGGCCGGTAATAAACTCCTTTTTCTCTCCTTTCACTTCCTGCTGATAATTGCCGATTACCTGCTGCTGATAGTCCTTTTCCACTTTTGTCGTCTGATTACCCGTAACGCTCAGTTCCCGGTTGTTGCCCACGGTGATGCTCTGGTTCTGACCGACAGACTCAACATGGTCCACGGCCACTGACGTCGAGCGGTTATTGCGAACCACGGTATCCATATCCTTCTGAGCATGCATGGAGAGCATTTCCTGACCGTTCGCGTCCTCAAACTTCAGTTCATTGAACCCTTCGCCTTTATGCGTTTTGCTGCGAAACGCCATCTGCGTTTTCGCCGCCGGTAATCCGGTGGAAGGGAGATTGCTCGCATGATAGGTACGACCGATGATGATGGGCTGATCCGGGTCACCGTGCAGAAAATCCACCACCACTTCCTGACCTATGCGCGGCGTGGCTATCACACCCCAGCCCTGGCCTGCCCACGGCTGGGATACCCTTATCCAGCACGAGCTCTGGTCGTTGGATTGTCCGTAGCGGTCCCATGGAAACTGCACCCGTACCCGACCGAACTGGTCACAGTAAATCTCTTCCCCTGGCGGCCCCACCACGACGCCTGTCTGCGAACCATCCACCCGCGGTTTGGGCAACGGGGCCGGGCGCCAGGTCAGGTGCGCCGGAATAAAACTGAACTGCGTGGAGAGATCAGTGCCCTGCTCGCCATCGGCATGTTTCATCGCCTGCGGCTGGCGACCATGATGGCTGACGCTGGTCACCTGCCAGCGGGTATTCAGGTCCGGGCGGGGATGGTTGAACAGTGTCATCAGCAGACCCGGGGTCAGACGGGCGTCATTACTCTCCCCGTCGCCGGCATCAGCGTCATTGCGTAATCCGTCCAGCTGATAGCGGGCAAAATCTTTCCCGTGCTGTTCATCCTTGAAACGTCCCGGAAAATCATAATATTCATAGTCCGGACACTGGTTATGCAGTTCACCGGCCTTCTCACTGAAGCTGCCCGGCCAGCGGGGATTTTTGAAGGTGTAGTCCTTCAGCTCCACCATCGCCGGACGTACCCGGACGCTGCGGCGGAACTGGCTGACACAGGGCATGGTATTCTGGACTTCCAGCGCCGGACTCCAGGGCAACTCGGGGCCGGACGGCAGCGTTCCCGCGTCATCGGCAAAAATCAGCGTTTCTCCGCCTTCGCCGCTTTCGAAGTAGTAATACATGCCCTCTTCAGCACTCAGACGGCTGATAAAATCAAGGTCGTTCTCCTGATACTGCACGCAGAACTCCCGCGCGGGATGGGCATGGCGCAGAGAAAACGCCACATTGATCACCCCGTTTTCCCGCAGCAGCGTAGTGATGATTGTCTCCGGCGTCTGCTGCTGGAATATGCGCGAATTACGGCGCAGCGACGTCCGCCACATCGCCGGACGAACAGACAGGGTGTAGCGGGTCTGGTGTAAACCGGTGTCGCCCTGCTCAAATGCTGCGACAATCCCGGTGACCGTCCGCTCAGGGTTCCCGTCCCGCAGAACGGAAAGGGTCGCGTTGTTGTCCAGCACCGATTCAAAACTGACCGCCGGATCTTCACTGACCAGCCCCACTTCCAACAGATACGGAGAGGAGAAGGATTCGGTGAGGGAAAAGTCGGTAACGGCAAACGTTTCAGGAGGCAGCCCCTGAACGGTCAGGGTGAATTTCAGACCAGAGGGTGCCGCCCCCATCGCCGCCGCCAGTGACGGGGCATTCTGCCCGGCGGTAGCCACCAGGGTGGGGATACTGTTTCCGGCAGGGGTTTNTTCAACGGCGGGATATGTTTTTCAACCGCCGTATTAAGACGATCTTTCGCAATATCCTTAATCGTTTTTGTAATATCTGTGGAGAGGTCCTTTTTACTGTTATCTTCAGAAAACATTGCCGACTCCGTTGTTTTGCGTTCTCCATCCCGTATATCTTTTTGCCGGATATTCGGCAGTCTGAAGATATAAATAAAAGCCACCAGAGTGACCCGGGTCTGATGAAATCAGCTTACCATAGCGAAAAACAAAACTGAGCGACCCGCAAATACGAGGAATAGAAAAAAGCATTGTTAATCATATAGATACGAAAAAATCACAGGCTAAATACAACATATTATCCCGAGATAAATATCATTCATAATAAATAAAACCATTGTGGCAAAAATTATAATTTTATCCGCCAGCTTTGTCAGCAATTTTATCCACCCGCAGATATCCGGGTCTGGATATTTACCGTCAGAGCCTTATAGTTAGCCCGTACAGGACCCGCTGCAACGACTCCGGATATAAACCTTCTTTGGCAGACGGCTCCCGATTAATAAGACTTTTCATCACTCTTTACGCTGAAATAAGGAATCATGCCATGCCAACTCCATGTTATATCGCGATCAACGGGAAAACTCAGGGTAATATCACCGCGGGCGCCTTTACGGCAGAGTCCGTCGGTAATATTTATGTCCAGGGTCATGAAGATGAAATGCTGGTGCAGGAATTCGACCACATTGTCACCGTTCCGACAGATCCTCAGTCCGGTCAGCCTTCCGGCCAGCGTGTACATAAGCCGTTCATCTTTACGGTGGCACTGAATAAAGCCGTTCCGCTGCTGTACAACGCACTGGCTTCCGGTGAAATGCTGCCGTCTGTAGAGTTGCGCTGGTACCGCACCTCTGTAGAAGGGAAACAGGAGCACTTCTTCACCACCAAACTGGAAGATGCCACTATCGTGGACATCGACTGCAAGATGCCACATTGTCAGGACACGACCAAATCCGAATTTACCCAGATGCTGCGAGTGTCGCTGGCCTACCGCAAAATCAACTGGGAGCACACCACGGCCGGCACTTCCGGTGCAGATGACTGGCGCGCCCCGATTGAGGCCTGAGTGCCTGTTGCCTAACCATACCGGGGGAGCACCAGGGCTCCCCCTGTTTATCCGGGAGTGTCTATGGCAAACATTATCTACATGACCATCAAAGGTCAGAAACAAGGGCTAATCTCTGCGGGCTGTTCCGATATTAAATCGATTGGCAATAAATACCAGTCCGGGCATGAAGACGAAATTTTTGTGCTGGCGCTGATTAACCATATGACCCGCAACGAAAACGTGTCGCTTCATCCCCTCGAAGTTCACAAACCCGTGGATAAATCCACCCCCCTGCTGGCGCAGGCGATCAACGACAACGAAAAAATGGACTGTACGTTTAACTTATACCGTACCGCCCAGACCGGGGGTAACGAGCTCTATTTTCGGATTACGCTAACGGAGGCGACCCTCTGCGATATTCGTCTGCACTGCCCGAACTCCGTTTCGCACAATGATGCCCAGCCTTATGAAAGCATTTCCTTCAAATATGCATCCGTCACCTGGGAACATGTGATGGCGGGCACCAGCGCTTATAGCATCTGGGATGAACGGGTGTTATAGCGCCTGCACAGCGTGGTCCGGGCGAGTCTTTCGCGCCCGGGCTGGCTCCGTCATCCGAACGTCAATGACGCTCACCCTGACGCTGTTCTTTATACTTCTGTACCAACAAATAGTAATGCCGGCTGAGACTATCCCAGCGATCGTCAATCTGTTTCATTAAGCTCACCGGCGAAGGATGCCCTGTCTGACGGGCATCTTCCAGTCGTCGCAGTAATTCCTCTAAAGGAACATCCGCATTGAGTGACGACTGCATCTGATACACCGCCGTCTTCAGATAAGAGATGGTCAACCCACCGCGTGACCGTTCCTGACGGATTAACTCATCACTCAACTTCTGCAACTGCTGCTGCACGATGAAATAACTCTGCCCGGTCAGATCGGTATCATTTCCGGCCTGTATTTGCGCTTCCCATTGGCGGGTCACGGAATGCTGCAAGGGATCTGCGGGCCACGTTTGGCTGGCGACCATCACGGAGCGTTCAGCTAATGTATAGGGCAGGAAGGGAGAGGGTTTTGCCAGGCGTTCGATCTGCCGGGCATACGTCCTGATATCAGGCTGACTTAACCAGATAAGCGCAGATCCTGAAGGCAGGCTGGAAATCTCATCCAGCTGTTTTTGCATCGGTACGACATAACAATAATAAGCCGTTAGCGTGATCAATAAACTGCAGAACAGGCCCCCGAAAAAGCCAGTCGCTATCCAGCGCGTTTTTTTCACCGTTGGGGAAGATGTCACTGACGGCGATGATGCGGTCTCATCGCGACCCACAAGCGCACACGTCACCCTCTTCGTCAGCCCGGGATCCAGAGGCTGGCACTGATTGTCTGCATCCTCCCCACCTGGTACCCATATCATTTTTTCCGATGCAGCAGATTGCGACACATTTTCCTGCACTGATTTTTGTTCAAGTCGCTGGCAGGTATTGCGAATAAAAAACTGCAAATTCTCCACCCGTGGAACACGGCGTAGCGGAAGCTGCTGTAATTTATCGCTGAGCGTTTTTAACGCATTTTCCGTTCGGGAGAGCACTTCCAGGTCTTTCTTCTCAAACGAGAGCGTGCGCAGCATGGTACTTGCTTTGGCGTTAAACCAGTCAAGTAATTCGATACGCGCCATCTCNGTGGGGGCGGACCCCCGCCAGCGCCAGAGATTCGATCCGTTTCCAGTTCACCTCCTGCTGTGCAGGGTGATTGATCTTATTGATCTCCTCGCGTATCGCCTGAAATTCCTCCAGATGGCGGGGATCGCCTCCGGTGCGTATGACGATATCCTGAGTCTGTTCATTCACGGCAATTCACTCCCACTCTTCCCTGATCAGTACAAGGTTTCCGGCACGGTAAACTGGCTGAACAAGCCGCCAGCGAACGGGTTATCGGAAGCGTCCACATGAACCCGGTAGATCATATAACCGCCATCAACGTTAAAACGCACGTTGAATGAACCGTCTGTCACCGACGTCAACTGCCCCGAGTTGATCAGCCGTAACTGTGCCCATGGCCCACTAAAACCAATGCTTCGCGGGGCATAATTGCTCTTATCTGGCACCAGTGTCAGTTTGCTCTCCACGCCGGAACGCATTGAGTTCGGCCAGACCAGCGGCACCGTCCGGGTACGACCGTGCGTAAACTCAAGCAACTGCCCATCCATATTCAGCACACTGCGCCGTTTATCGGACGACAGCTCCACCGTTTCAATCGCATACTGAGTGCCAAGACCATTCTGCGGCGTGAAGAAGGTGTCACGGATTTTCTGTGCGTTCTCCATTTGCTGACGAATATCGCTACGGATTAACGTCTGTCCGTCACTGCCCCATGTCAGTTCATTTTCCATAAATGGCTTCAGATTCTGCTGATAAAACGCATCGATCACCCCGTCAGGTTTGAAGAAGCGCTCAAATTCACTCAGCGAAGCATCCTCTTTCGCACCAGGTGTAAACGGATAACGTCCTGCGAGATGAGTCTGCCATGGCCTGACGACGGTATTTCCCCATTCCACTTCCAGGTACTGAATGGCTTCAATCATCACCACACGCCAGGCCTGCTCAGCCAGTTCCCCCACCCACCGGTTAAGCGGGTCCGGTAAGCTCTTCGACGTCTGTTGCAGGGCAAAAATAGGATCGTTACTGTTTTCATTCAGACGCATCTGCACCGCTTTGAGCGCCGATTTTCCGGGTGTCGGTGAGTTCTGAATGGCTAACAGATAACGGTGCAAATCCGTTAATTTTTGATTAACGCCCTGCAGCATCCCGCCATCCTCTTTTTGATCGGACAGCAGACTATTTTCTGGGGCAAATTCACGGTTAATACGGGTCAGCAACTGATAATTTTGCGCGCTGAGAAAAGCCTGTCGTGATTTTTCAGGTAAACCATCCGGCATCATCGGCGGCTCAGTATTATCTTTTAACGTCTGCAACACCCGGCGGAAGATCTGATCGCCGCTGATGATTTGCTCAAGCGCACTAATCACCTGGGATATTTCATCAAACTGAGAGATCTCAAGGTTGCCCATGGCACCGCGCCAGGTGGAGGTGTAATCACTGAGATACTGTTCGGTAATTTGCCGCTGTATCTCTTTGCGGTCCGCCTCACTGTATTGCACGTTTTGGGTCAGGTTCAGCACCCAACTGTCCATGGCCGTCAGTTCCACCAGTCCATCACGTTGCTTAACAAAATAGTTATCCAGTCCATAACGTGTCAGAAACTGCGGGATCCGCAGCCGCTTATCATCATTGGCGGTAAAGGCGGCATCGAAATTCGCCCCCACCTGGTCGCGAAGATTGAGATCGGACGGCAAAACCTGCTGCGCCTTACTACGCAAACTCTGGTACACCCGCTGATAGATAGACAATTTACTCAGTTCAAGCTGCGCATCTCTGACTGGCTGGGCAAACGGCGCAAAGCTGCTGATGGCGCCCTCGTTTCCGGTCTGTCGCAGGGCGTTCCAGTCGGTATGCTCCAGCGCATAATCCAGATGGGCCATGAGCTGTTGCTGAAGAAGATTTTGCCCACTGAAACGCTGGCTCCAGCGCTCTGCCATAAACTGCTTGATCAGTTCCTTATTACGCCCGCTCTTATCATCCAGCATCCGCATCACGCGCAGGATGTTAAGCTTTTCATTACTGCCTGCAGGCGCTTCATTCAGTTGTTTAAGCAAACCATTCATTAATGCCGGCAGGTAACGCTGCTGCAACAGTTGCAGATAGGTGTCTTCTACATACGGACCGATTTTATCTCCCTGATACAACCCCATATCCGCCAGTAACGTATTACGCTCATGATAATCACCATAAGCCAGCGTAGCCTCACGAATAGGGTTGAGCAGCGGTAATTGCAAATTGCCGTAATTATCTTTTTCGACCGGAGGCGGAATATCGAGGAATGATTTTGTCTGTGTCAGAACCTCAACGCCAGAACGGTAATTCATGCGATAGTAATGATGCCAGCCCAACAAGAGACACAGCAGGATCACACCGCTGACCACCGAATAAAGCGTTACGTTGCGACGTGATTTACGCAGCCAGATACTGTTTTCGCTTGCCAGGTTAGGCTCTGAAAATAAAACGCGATCGAACAGCGCCTGCGTAAAATACGGCACGCTCTCTTTGACTGGCCATGCCGGAAACGCCTGAACACCAAGGTGATATTGCCCGGAAGCACTCTGCACAAAAAGATCGTCAATTTGCCCCCGCTGTTTTGCTGAAGTCAGATAGACGCCACGGAGTAATGGCGGGTTTTCATCATTAAAAAGCAGGCCGTCCAGCAACTGCACCACATATTCATGCAGACCAGACATCTGACGAATGAACGTAAATAACGAGCTACGTTGTGCGCTATCCACATTGGCGATCATCATCCCCGGCATGGCGTCATTCATCATGTTGAGCCAGTTATGCCAGAAGGTATCAAGCTCCTGTTTCCAGTTGTCGTTATGGCCTGAAAAGGTGATGCCGAGGGCGGACTCGCGTTTTGTTTTGTCCAGCGACTGGAACATCGCGTCAAAACCATGAAAAAGATCCATATGCGTCAGCACGACATAGACCGGCAACTGGCTATGCAAATGAACGCGCAGATCCTGCAAACGCTGTCGCATTGTTGCAAGCCAGGCATCGCGGCGTGTTTTCCCTGAGGTCATAAAGTCGTCGATATCCACGACCAGCACAACGCCATTCAGCGGCTGACGTGCTCTGGACGTTGTCATCCACTCCAGCAGATCGCGCCAGAGTCGTCCAAAAAGTTCCGGTTTTTCCGCATCCTGAACCACCGGCTGTTCAATAAGTACGCCGTCGACATCGATCAACACCGCCTGTTCACCCACCAGGCAATGAACATGCAAGTCGGTGTTTTGTTCGCCTTTTGTTTTTTCCGGGACATACAGCGGGGCCAGTTTCTGCCCTTCACGCATCAGCGTGCTCTTACCGCTGTCGGAGGCCCCCACAACCAGATACCAGGGCAGTTTATACAGGTAATTCCGGGCGCTGAGGTGACGTTCCAGTTGCAGCAACCAGCGCGCCAGATATCTGCGCTGATAGTTAATATCGGCACTGACGGGATCGTTAACTTCTTCCCGGGATAATTTTTGCAATTGCTCGAGCTGCTGCAACCGCCGCATCACGCGCACCGTCAACCATGTCAGAGCAATAAGCACCAGAACCGCCGTTGTCAGCCAACGGCTCAAGGGTGTCTGGAGAGGCTTCTTCGAGCCGATAACCCATTCGGGTCCCCACCACCAGACCCAGAAAATGGCGAAGCACCAGAAAATGGCGAGCAAGAGCGTAGCAGACGCCTTAAACCCTGGAAGAGCAGGCCTCAGAGAGCTAAAAAACCCTGGTATTTTCATTGATTAACACTCCTGTTCCATCCGGTGGTTGTCCTTCGTCATGACAATATTTTCTTCTAATTGCTTCATCAGCTCAGGCTCCCAGTCCGGCAGCGTGATCACCTGAGCGATTTGCCGGAGATGCTGATAATGTTGTTGTGCCAGTATTTTCAGCCCCGATTTATCAAGTAAATCAACGCCCAGCAGCTGACAGTAGAACTGCTCACGTGGATTACGCTGTTGGGCAAGCGCGTCCAGTTGGCACAGTGCGGCTTCCAGCCCCTGTGTTTCGCGAATTTGCCAGATAGCCGCTGAATCGATGTTAGCCTGAGCCGTTGCCTGCCCCCGTGAGGCCGTTTTTGACTGACCCGCCCCGCCGTTCTCCAGCCAGTTCAGCGTATCAACGGATAAAAAAGGCGCTCGATTGATAAAACGTTGGGTCCTGAGCTGAGGAATGCGTTGTAAAAAAACCGACAGCTCTTCATGAATGGCAGTAGCGACACGCTCATATCCCAGTTTCTGCGCGATTTGGGCAGAGAGATGGTGACCATCAAACCAATAAGGCGCTAAGGTGAGGCTCTCTTCAACCNCGGGTTCGCCAGCCTGCCCTGATACTCCGACATCCGATCGGCAGAAAACGCCGCGAGTGGCGTTCTCCCGTCTTCGGCGGACTGCGGTGCGGCAGTAATGCCCTGCCAGATCGCGTTACGGCGTAAACGGCACCACAAAGGATTTTCCGGCTGACGTTCGTAGAGAATGCCTGCCATTTGTAGCTGCGTTTGCCGCCAGTTTTTTTCATCGGAACTCACCACATCCATCACCGGCGCTGTCGGTGCCACATTCGGGGATGTTTCAGGTAGTGCGCCCGCAGAAGGCACGTTCTGTGCTTTTTCTTCCAGTACCGGACGGTCTGGCTGACGGGCAAACGACACTTTCAGCTTTTTGAGCTCGTCGGCAAGTTCGCGCTCCGGCTCCTGCCAGAACTGTTCAAGCCAGGATAGCGCCTCCTGTACCGCCTGCCGCTGCACCGGTGTCGCCTGAGCAACAAAACTATTTACGGTGGAAGAAAACCGCCGGATCACCTGTTGCGACAAGCGGCGTTTCATCAGGGCGTTATCCGGCCATGCTTGCGACCAGTACAATTCGACCCACTTACCAAGCAGTTGCATTGCCAGCGTGACGTCTGCGGGTTGACCTCCATGCTGGAGCGTCCTCAACAAATGTACGATGAGACGAAAATCTTTGCTTTGCGTGCTCAGTAACAACAGGATCCGCTGCTGTATGTCAGCCATATCCAGAGTGCTGTGGGTCAGCGCTCCGAGTTTGACCATTTCGCCATCAATAAACGCCCAGTGCGGATTGTCATCGCTCAGGCGGGCGCTGATTTTCCNCTGCCATTTTTTAAAGCCAGTCATGTTGTTCAGCCATCACGCGTCCCTTACCAGTGACAGGCTTTACGCAGGGGTTCAATCTCCTGCGCTAAACCCTGAATATTAAAAATCAGGTGAGGAGAACTGCGCCCGGTGAGGCTCACGGTGACCGTTTCGGAACCAAACAGTTGTTTGATTTCCTCAATACCGGCAAGTCCTCTGCTGGCATCCAGCAGGTAGCCATTTTCCCGGATAAACCAGTTCACATCGTACTGGTTACGATCCGTCTTCAGTGAGACATTGCCCTCCCCACTCTTCAGGGGTGAGGACAGCGCAATTTGCAGGCGAGTGATATTGTCAATACAGCTGAACATCAGCACTGGTCGCGGCGGCGTTTCGCCAATCGCCGGAGTCGTCAGCATCACCTGCGGGTTTTCGCCGCCACTGTTTGTGACGATGAACGCCGTGGTGTGGTCGTCTCTGGTTTTTTCCTGCGCCATGGCCCGCAACCAGGCGACGCCACCTTTCGGAGCGGGCTGGTCAGGTGTTTGCGACTCGTCATCGGATAACGCGCTGTCATAACAATCAAGACGCAGCAACGGCGACGACTCATTACGGCACAGCATGGCTTTAGATAAGACTGCGGCATCGTGGGGCCTTTCCGTGGCGGCAGACAGCGGCACTTTCAGAGAAGAGAACGGAGACGGATTGGTCACAGCGCTCAATCCGGTTATGAGCAGCAAGAACGCAATGTTCATACATCACATCCGTATTTCGTCAGTTTGTAAGCCAGTGTCCGGGGTGACAAATTCAGACTTTCCGCAACACGTTTTTTATTTGCGTTGAACTGACGCAGCCGCTGAGTCAGTACGTTGCATTCAAACTCTTCTATCGCCACCAGCAGATCGTTAATGCCGCTGTAATCTTTGGCAATGCCAGGCGGGTTTCTGTCCCCGGTCGAACTCAGTTCGGCAATGAGTTCATCAAGCTGCTTTTGTCGTTGCTGCTGGGTATGAAACACGGTCTGGATTTGACGAAGCTGGCGATGCAATTGCTCAAGCTCCATCGCCTTCTTCAACTGATACCGGAACAGTTCACAACTCAGGCTGAACACGCTGTTCGGTTTATTCAACTGCTCTGGCTGGCAGCTGAAAGCAGCAATGACGCCGCTGGCCGCGCCCCGGTGGTCAAAAACGGGGGTCGCGAAAAGCCCACATTCATTGGGCAGTTCGCAGACAAACTGCCTGAAACGACTTTCTTCTATCCGCACCCCTCTGTGCAGCGTTTGCCAGATAGCGTTCACACCACTACGCAGCACGTGGATCAAGGGGTGATTGACGTCAAGCAGGCTGACTTCAAAGCGCTGAAGACTCACATTACGGGTCCCCGAAACGGCATAGCATTCCATTCGCTTTTCGGTGGTATTGATCACCCCGGCCATCAGCGCCTCAAAGCGAGGACGACGCTGGTTAATCTCCAGAAAGTTGAAGATCAGTTCTTCCTGAGTGTGACTTTCCAGCAGAGAAAGCACACTTCTCAGTCGCTTTCTCATACCTTCGTTTCCACCCTGGCTTTGAACTCATTGTCATCGGTAAAGAGATGAATCTGACTGACCGCGTTCCCTGCTGCCATATGCTGTAATAAAAGCAACGAAAGTGGCGGTAAGAGTGCGCCGTCAATAACCGATTCCAGCATTCGCGCGCCGTTTTCCGAGCGGGTCACTCTGCGCATAATCTCCACAGAGACGGCGTCATCTATCGTTACAGACGCAGCGAAACGCTGCCGGAGAAGGTTTTCAAGTCGGGTGAGCTTACTGGCGATAATGTCGGCTAACGTGTCGTTATCCAGTGGCAGGAAAGGAATCACTTCCATGCGTGCCAGCAATGCCGGTTTGAAAAAATCAGCCAGAACGGGGTACAACGCGTCCTGCAAAGCCGCAGGATCGCTGACATGCTCGACAATCACCTGATACCCGAGATTGGAGGTCAGAAAGAACACGACGTTCTTACAGTCAATGATTCGTCCTTCCCCGTCGGCCAGTTCTCCTTTATCAAACGCCTGATAAAAAAGATTCAGTACATCCGGATGGGCTTTCTCAACTTCATCAAGCAGCACCACAGAATACGGTTTTTGTCTGATCGCCTCCGTCAACACACCGCCTTCGCCATAGCCCACATAGCCAGGCGGAGAACCGATAAGGCGCGAGACCGTATGTTTTTCCTGAAACTCAGACATGTTGATGGTGGTCAGGTACTGACGGCCGCCGAACAGCGTGTCCGCAATCTGCAGGGCGCTTTCGGTTTTGCCGACTCCGCTGGGACCGACGAGTAAAAACGCGCCTAACGGTCGGCCCGGACGGCGCAAATCCGCGCGCGCTGTCAGCAGGTGTTTATGTAACTGTGCGATCGCCATCGTCTGCCCGCGGATGACTTCACCAAGCCATACAGGCAGCTCCGTGATTGCCATCATTTCGCTTTGCGACAGGCGATTGAGCGGGACACCAGTCCACTCCGCAATGACTTCCGCAATCTGTTTTTTCCCGACGTGTGGAGAGACCAGCGCTTTATCTTTTTGTAATACATCGAGCGCCTGCGTAAGTTCCACCAGTTCGCTGATGGTTTGTTCTTCCTCCGCCTCTTGTGAAGGGTCCAGCAAGGCTGTGCGCAGCGCAATCAACTGTTGAACCAGGGATTGCTGTTCGTGCCAGTCAGCATCCAGTTTGGTTAGTACCTCGCTAAGCTCAGATAAACGCTGATGGAGTGACGCGAGATAATCAACATCGCCAGGTAAGCCGATGCGATGCTCGCGTTCCAGTTGGGCGATTTCCTGCTCAAGCTGCTGCTGTTCAGTCATTAATTCCGACATCTGCCTGGGCGGCGACGTCAGATTGATAGAAACCCGTGCGCACGCGGTATCGAGAACATCAATCGCTTTGTCGGGTAACTGGCGGCCAGAAAGATAACGCGCGCTTAACGTTGCGGCCGCCTGCAGGGCCTCGTCATCAATCAATACACCATGATCTTTCTCATAGGCGCCGCTCAGGCCGCGCAGAATAATAGTGGCTTCCGCCGCCGTCGGCTCCATGACTTTTACGACCTGAAACCGTCGGGACAGCGCCGCATCTTTTTCGAAATACTTTTTGTATTCACTCCAGGTCGTGGCGGCAATGGTCTTGAGTTCACCTCTCGCCAGGGCCGGTTTCAGCAGATTCGAGATATCCAGCCCACCCTGTTGATTGCCTGCGCCGATCACCGTATGTGCTTCATCAATGAATAAAATGACCGGCTCCGTTGACTGGACAGCTTCCGCCATGAGCCCTTTAAAGCGTTTTTCAAATTCCCCTTTCACCGCGGCACCAGCCTGCAACGCGCCTAAATCTAATGACATCAGGCGCGTATTACGCAGCTTGTCAGGCACCTGATCGGCAATGATCCGCAGCGCCAGCCCTTCTATCAGCGC
Source organism: Trabulsiella odontotermitis (assembly GCF_001188485.1). Classification (GTDB taxonomy): domain Bacteria; phylum Pseudomonadota; class Gammaproteobacteria; order Enterobacterales; family Enterobacteriaceae; genus Trabulsiella; species Trabulsiella odontotermitis_A. The sequence continues at coordinate 40,806 of NZ_JNGH01000102.1, read as the reverse complement.
ACTCTTTCCAACCCCGGCTTCCCCCACCACCACCGGATTGTTTTTCCGCCGACGGCACAAGATGTCGATCATCAAATCAATTTCCGCATCCCGACACAGTACCGGATCGAGTTTCCCTTCACGCGCCGCTTTCGTCATATCCGTTGTAAAGCGAGCCAGCAGACTCTCACTGCCAGACTGACCAGCGGATTTTTTGTCCACGCTGTCGATCGCATCACTTTCTGCCGATTCCGCTGTCCAGGCGGCAAATTCATCACGCAGCAGGGCGACATTGACCTTTAGCAGCAACTGAACCACTTCGGCGGGCAGATAGCGGTGCGGCGTGTGCAGTAAGGCAATCAGCATGGCGCCGCTGCGCAGTTGCGGATGGCTGAACTCGGCTGAAGCCAGTAACCAGCTCTCTTTAAGCCATTCAACCAGTAACGGTGAAAATGACGGGTACTGCGCGGCGGTATCGCGCCCGCCTGAAGGTACGTTGTCGAGCAACTCGCACAACGCGTCATAATCCACTTCAGCACGGTTCAGAATAAGACGGATGTCACTGAGTGGGGTTTTCACCATTTCCAGCAGCACCTGCGTCACCGTTATTTCTGCCACCTGCGCACTCACCGACTTTGCTGCGGCGCTTTCAAGCCCATGGCGCGCGACAGGATGAAGACGGTTGACTAACGCGGGCAAATCAATCTGGATCATCGTTTGCCTCCACTGAGTAAACTATTAAGTTGATGCAAAATATCCTCGGTCTGCACATTCAGTCTCAGCAGATAAAACAGATAAAAGACCACCATCAGTGCAATCCCACCGATCAATAAGTGTTTCACCGTCAGTCGCTTAATCAGTTTGTAACGGCCAGGCGAACGCTCACCGTCCTGATACAACACGGTGACATCCGTTTCAGGCCGCATCGTGCGAATAATGTTATAGAGCCGACGAAATATACGGTCGAACGCGTCTGCATGCTGGACGGTGACTTTATACCGGCCACGGAATCCCAGGCAGAAACAGATATAAATGAACTCAAGGAGATCCCGGTAACGCTGGGGTTCGCTGATCAGACGCTCCAGCAGAACGTAAACTTTTTCTCCGCCCCAGGTTTCATTATGAAAATGAACCAGTAAGGATTGTTTCAGCCAGCCGTTTTCGTTATTCCAGCCATGCCCTAACGCTGCTTCGTCAATAAAGGTGCAGAGCACATAGCGGAATGAAATAATCGCGCCCGGCTCATAGCCCAGATTCTGAAGTGATTGCTCCGTCGCACGCACATCCGCGACGACCTGCTGATATAACCGCTCCGGCAGAGGCTGATTTCCCATCGCCTGCAGGCGCAACACCATGCCCAGCAAAGGTGTTGCGGCATCAATCATCGGGTTGAGACCTTCTCCCCGCAGCAACATCTGATAATGACGATGGTTATCCGCCACGTCATGGGTGGTGCTGAGCAACCTCTCTTTCATCGGTATCGCGTCATCGACCATCAGTTCCCCCTTATTGCCCAGAACTGCATATCCAGCTCCGGAAACTCGCCGGAGACGTGGAATGCAATCGCGTTGCTCTGCAGTACGTCTTTCCAGGCCGGACTCTGTTTATCCAGCATGAAATAGGTGTATCCCGAGTGATAAGGTAACTGACGGGGCGCGGCGGACAACGCAACCAGCGGCACGCCAGGCAGTTGCACGCTCACCAGATCACGAATGCGGNAAAACCTCCCGCCGTAATTGCTCCTGCGGCAGTTGCGCGCGAATGGCCAGAATGAATTCAGCGCTGCTGAGCAACTCACGTTCATTAATGGTGGCGACACGAATACCGTGCGCCTGCATGCGCAACTGGATGGATATCGCGCGCGGGGTGAGTACCGTACTCAAAGCCTGCCGCATCATGAGGATCAGCGGCAGAAACGTCTCGGTCAGATTATCGTGGTTATATACCGGAAATGTTCCGGGCAGACGCGACTCATCGGTAAAGGTCATTAACTCACCGCAGCCCTGAACCAGCTGAGTATAAAAGGTTTCCGGGTGCAGTAATCGCTGATAAGAAAGGTGCGTAAAGACCGGCTGCAGGCGGTTAAACAGTTGCAGCATCATAAATTCCGCCACATCCGCAATCCCCTGCTGGCCTGGCGAGCCAATACGTTCGGCCAGCATTCTGGCGCGCTCCACCAGGGTGCCCTGCACTTCATCCATAAACCTACGCAATGGGGCCGACACATTGATCGTGAGGCAGGAAGGAATAAATTCCTCATCCAGCACCAGCGCGCCATCAGGGCGCTTCTCTTTAATGCGGCATACCGGCAATACGGTCCACGCGCTCAGATCCTCATGCCCTTGCATCAGCCGCGGCGCCAGTTGCGCCAGCATCAGGGTACTGACATCGCCCTCTTCTGAGTGGAGATCGCGGACATCCGCCATCACTTCCCGGTAACGGACATTTCGGACCGACGATTCCGCAGTACCAATTTCGTTTATTGCCTCGTTGACTAAGGGCAACGCCAGGTAAATATCCCGGCTGCCCGGCTCATGCATCGGGCCAATATCGAGAGGCGCAGAGAGTAAATCCTGATAAGGAATATCAAACAGGGTGCCATCGGGCATGATGCCCTGTGCGGAGGTCATGCCGATACGACCAAGCTTAAGGACTTCCTGATTTAAAACCAGAGAGTAAAAACCATAACCGTAGCGCTGGAGCAGCGTCATACGCACATCATTCAGATAGTCATTATGACGTTGTTGCTGCTGGAAGTGTTGGGGTTTAACGAATAACCCTTCACGCCAGATAACCCGATTCCTGGTTGGCATATCAGTCCTCCTCTTTTTGTAATTCGACGTCATTGTCACGGACATGAATAAGCAGATGGTAAGCGTGCCCAACGCCTTTTATTTTTATGACTTTCTTCCACTGACTACTATTTTCATCTGCGTAATAAACCACCACGCCAATATACTGGTTATCTTCCTCAAGCTTTATCAGCTCCAGCGGTTTGAACTGCCCCGGCAACAGGGTATAGTCCTGGTGATCGATATAATTTTTTCCGAGAATGTATTCGAGATCGCTCTCTTCTTCATTCAGCTGATCAAAGTCTGTTGCCAGTAATTTTGAGTCTTCACTCAGGTAAATGACCTGTAAATTAACCGGCGTCGCTTCATCACTTTCATTCTTATTAATATCTGGCTCAGCCAGCAAAGTAATTCTGACGGTCGAGGGTTGTTCCGCAAGAGAACCCACCTGAATATCAGGATCCATCAGCACCTGGCCGACTTTCTTGCTGACAGTACAACTGCTCAGTAACAGCGTTATCAGCAAAACCGAAAACCACCTACAGACTTTGCGGACAGAGCTCATACTTTGCTCTCCTGCAGCCCCTTCCTTAATGCTCTGTCATAGGCCTGTTCATAGACTTCATTAAATAACTTACCGAACCCCTGCTGGCGGCTTGATGCCAGTTCTTCGTAGTAATTGCAATACATCGTCCATGCCCACGCCGGATCCATCTCACTGCGTTCGGCGACCCGGCGATATTGCGCAAAACGGGACATCAGGCGCCCTGGCGCAAAAGCTTCCAGCATGACGGACAGCGCCTCAGAAATAGCCTGTTGATTCGCCTGATAATGAAGACGCATATTATCGAGGCTTTCCGCTACCGCTTCCGGAGCAGACAGATGAACCGGGCTTTTCCCTTCGGCAAATAACACATTCAGCGTGGTGTCATAATCCATATTCAGACGCAGCGGGTTATCTTCGAGCGGTCGCAGATGTTTATCTGACAAGGTATCCTGATGGCTTTGCAGGGCGAGTAAACCGCGGATTGTCATCTGCAATGTCCGGCCCGCTTCTTCAAGAAAATCATTTGCCTGCTGGCTGTCATACATCGAGAGCGGCGCATTAAGCCCACGCATTAATGGCGTCATCGCGACAAAACGATCGGACATGTCTTCCTGTTTCACCGTCGCTTTCTGTTTATTCAGGTAACTGGTGATCTGCGGGAGTTCCAGAAACTCCTGATCGACCACCCGATTCGCGGGATCGTCCGTAAGGGAAAACGTCTCACCGGATTTTCCATCAGGCGAACGCTGTAAAATACTTTCAGCCGAATTTTCTGTTGTCACAGGATCTATCCCCGGTTCCGTAAGGGTTTTGTTTTGTAATACCCGAAGCGGATCCTGCGACCATGAATTCGCTACCGTCTGCTCAAGCGACGGCGCCGTTATTTTCACCTGATCGTGTTTAGGATCTTGTTCGAGTAAGGATTCAAGCGGATTACTGTAATGCGTCACCAGAGATTCCGGCGTTACCTGCAGGGGATCCTGTATTTCGCCGCCATTGACGCTAATGAGCGTTTTAAGCGTCAGTTCGCCAAGGGTGATTTCATCGCCCTGCAACAGACGCACAATACCGATATTCGGATTCAGCGGTGTCTGATTAACCGAAACCGGCGCGCCCTGGGTACGCAGACAAAACGCGTCATCCTGCCAGAGGATCACAAAATGGGTACCGGCGATTTTTCGCAGCGTATCCTGAATGCGCCAGACATTTTGTTCATTACTGCCAACGCTGCCTCCGGCAGGGCCAAAATCATGGCTGGCATTACAACCACTCTCAAGTTGATGGCTGTTATTCACTCTCAACTGGAGTGACGGGAGATAATGTTCATGGTTGTTCATCTTTCAGTTCCTCTATTTCACTCCCTGACACAGAGTGTGACCTCAGGTCTCTCATCCGGCTGGCCTAAAAAGCAGGACCAGCCCAACAACGCATTTTGTTCAACCCCTAACGTCATGCCCCCAACCTGATTTGGCGCAATGCCAAGACATAAATCCCAGGCGAATTGATCGCGGAGAATAAATGACACAAATGTCACCAGCGGCAAATAACTGGCGCCTTCCGGCAGAAATTCCAGAAAACGCTGACGGGACAGGCCGTTCAGCCGCAATAAAAACTTCCCACCACGGTCCGGCACCCTGGCGCCAATGGAAAAGTTTTCACCTAAAACTGATTTGCAAACCGTCCGTTTACCGCTGTAATGATGAATGCCACCCAACCGGTTTTGTTGTTCGGGAATAATGGTCACGTTACGTTTTTGCCACTGCTGCAACGTGACGTCATCCAGTTCAAAACAGTGCGCAATAAGCCCGCAAATAACATCGGGAGAACGCCCCGGACTGGCAAGCAAACCCGCATAGGCCAGCATTTTGCTGTGATTAATATTTAATTGCTGACGAACATCCGCGGAGCCCAGACCCACCAGCGCAAACATACGTTGTGAGAACGCATCCTTTCCTTCATTTTCGAAACAGATGTAATAGCGATATTTGCGCCAGATGCGGTGCAACAGCATCAAAAAACGATGATTAAAAACATCGAGGAAATCCGTCAGATGAAAATTTTGCTGCGCCTCTTCCCAGGCAAGGTTATCCAGGTAATATCCCGGCAGCGGTGACTGGCTGCCATGCAGCCCAAGAAATGACGCCGTCAGCAACCACTGCTTATTCTCCGGGCGTTCTAATGCGATCACATCACGTGAAGGAAATGAAATACTGGCCGTTGAGCGGAAACGAATAGTTTCGTCTTCCGGATTTAATGCGAAGGAAGATACCGGCTCCGCCGTTCCCTTTGTCAGTAATTCCACCAGTTGGTAAAAGTTGAAATGCCCTGCCTTGTCGGACACATGCTGATACCTTAAATCAGCGAGTGCTGTCCCTTCTGCTCCGGCCATTCGTAGCACTCCTTATTGTTAGTATTGATTACCTTCAAAATGTGGAACGAGTTCACGCTGGCATACAGTGAGAAAAAGCGGGCCAGAATAGTGCCGAATAAATACAGTTCCCCTTCACAAGAAAAAGCGCTTTGTTCCAGCCACAAGGTGGATTCAAGTCCCCGGACAGGAACACCACGGAACAGACGATCAACTGGCTGAGTCTCTATATTGACAATGCCATCCATCTTTTTTTGCGACCCACGCGCAGCCTGCCGATCATGCTGGCCTGGCAAATCATAGGTAAGTAAAATCTGACGCAAGGCATCTTTATTAAGCAGAGAAAGATAATTCAGCGACATATTGGAAATCAGCGACCAGGTCAGGCTTCCGTCAAGCACGGGATAGAGCGGCGTTGTCGGTCGGGTAATATTGCGAAACGACGCAAATGAAGGCGTGTCACGGGCAACGGTGTCGATATCACCAATACGCAATAATGTCGGTAATTTCCGATTGGTGCAGGTCAGTTGTATTGAGATCGTTTCATCATTAAGCGCACATTTCAGCTCATCACCACGGACGAAGGAAATAGTATGCTCGAGCCCCGGACGCAGTACGGAAGGTTTGATACGCACCCGGTAATAGATTTTTTCTCTTCCGCGGGTATATTCAATCTGATGTTGAAAGCTTTCAAATGGCGTGTAGGTCCGCAATAACCCACGAGACCGCCCGTGATCCTGGGCATCATTTTTAAGCCAGCTCTCCACTTTATCTACTGAAAAAATATCGTAGAAATCGGGTTCACTATAGCTAACGCGTAAGGGATATTCCGTTTGCGTACCATCCAGCAATATGGATTCGCTGTAATGGCTAAACAGATTAACGGCTGGCGTACAGTGCAGGCGCAGCGAATCTCGCCTGATTTTCACCTCCGGGGGTAATGGGCGGGAAAAACTCAGTCGCAATGAAAACTGGCTGGCATGAAGTTCCGTGGGTAATTTCGGTACCCCTTTAACATCAAAAAATAGGTATCCTTCAGGAAAACAAAAGTACTCCTGTAAAATGCGATAACCCGTTACTGAATTTTTAGGCCATGGCAACATGGATTCATCACGGCCAAACCCTAACGGCACAAAATCAAAATCGGGGAATACATAGCTTTCATCGCCGACGATTAGCTCTGCTTTTTCAAAGTAATAACTCAGCCAGAAATAGAGTTGATAGCTGCTGTACCCTGCTTCACCCAACCAGAACCGGAGTTTACCCAGTTCCAGATCATTAATGCTGATTTCTCCACTGGCGGAAAAATCGATATTAATAACCGCCATTTCGTTACTGTTACTCACCCGAATATCATCAAGCTCTACCGGAAGTAACCACAGATCACGGCATTGCGTAAAAACACAGTGGGTCAGATTATGCGGATCCTGACGCGGATCCAGTCCATCATCCGACTCTGCAATAATCTGGATGGGACGACTTAATAACTCGGTCCCGCGCGTCACCTTTGTCGCCTCAGTGATTATATTTTTCTCAGGCGTATATTCGATGATGGTCATGCTGGGCGTCGGGCGCAGATAATTCGGCCACAACATGTTCAGCAAGCTGTGCGTCAGTTCAGGAAACTCATCGTCGATTTTTTCACGTAAATTTCCGGATAAGAACGCAAACCCCTCCAGCAAACGCTCAACGTCTGGATCAACCCCTTTCTCAGATAAAAACTCAGCCAGATGCGGTTTTTCACGCGCAACAATGCGTCCAATCTGGTGCAAATAATCCAGTTCGTCCCTAAAGTATTTCTCGAATGCCATATCATTCAGCTCAGATGGTAGCGCTGTTGCTTATCCAGATGGATATTAAATTCAATCATGCTGTTTACATCATCGAAACCCACATGCGCGAGGATATGAAAATTCAGTGCTAAAGGATCCTGTTCATCGACCTGCCCGGCACTGACTTCCACCCAATTAATACGGGGCTCGTAGTCAATAATGCAGGCCCGAACGATGCGCTCAATGGACTGGCGGAAGTCAGACGATGACAACGTGGCATCGTTGAGATCAAGCACACCTAACATGGGTGCACTCTGACTTCCGCCCTGATGTGAATTTAACACCTGGTTCAGGTTTTTTTTTATTGAAGCCAGTAGACTACCGGAAGAGGAGATCCGAATAATACCGGTCTCCTGTTTCTGGATCCGTTCAAATAAACTGCCTGAACGATCACGTCTCCAACTCAATAACCCGGCCATGGTTATTTACTCCTTGTCCAGTCGCCCTACCAGTGAGAGTTCGAAACTCGCGCCCATATATTTAAAGTGCGGACGTACAGACATAGTGACCTGATACCAGCCTGGATCGCCTTCAACATCCAGCACCTTAATTTGTGCGGCACGCAGAGGACGACGGCTGCGAACTTCTGTCGGTGGGTTTTCCTGATCGGCGATATATTGCTTGAGCCAGATATTCAGTTCGCGCTCCAAATCCTGGCGCTCTTTCCAGGAGCCGATCTGTTCACGCTGCAAGACTTTGATGTAGTGAGCCAGGCGATTGATAATGAACATATAAGGTAACTGAGTACCCAGTTTGTAATTCGTTTCGGCCATTTTCCCTTCGCGAGTGTTAGGGAAAACCTTTGGCTTTTGGATCGAGTTTGCTGAAAAGAAGGCGGCGTTATCGCTCCCTTTGCGCATCGTCAGCGTAATGAACCCCTCTTCCGCCAGTTCAAATTCGCGACGGTCAGTGATGAGCACCTCAGTTGGGATTTTCGCCTGAATGTGCCCCATGGCTTCATACAGATGCACTGGAAGGTCATAAACTGCACCGCCACTTTGCGGGCCGATAATATTTGGACACCAGCGATACTTAGCAAAACTGTCCGTCAGGCAACTCGCTAACAGGAAAGCGGTATTCCCCCACAGGAATTTTTCATGTCCTTTATGCACGCTCTCTTCATAGCCGAAAGAGCGAATAGGGTTTTCCGTTTTTGAATAAGGCAGACGAAGTAAAAAACGTGGCGCTGTTAAGCCGATGTAACGTGAATCTTCCGACTCTCGCAGCGAACGCCATTTGGTATGCGAAGGCCCTTCAAATACCGATTTGAGTTCTTTGATTGCCGGCAATTCGGTAAAGCTGCTGATACCGAAAAATTCCGGTGCCACGGATGACAGGAACGGCGCATGCGCCATCGCACCGACAGCGCCCACATATTGTAATAATTTCATATCCGGGGCGGTGTTTTTAAACGCATAGTTACCAATTACAGCCCCGATCGGCTCGCCACCAAACTGGCCATAGCCGGAAGAGTAAATATGTTTATAAAATCCTGACTGTACTATTTCAGGCGCAAACTCAAAGTCATCAAGCAGTTCTTCCTTCGTCGCATGAAGCACATTTATTTTAATGTTTTCACGAAAATCTGTGCGATCAACCAATAACTTAAGCGAACGCCAGGAGGATTCAAGTGCGCGGAATTCGTCCGCATGCATGATCTCATCCATCTGAGCACTGAGTTTTTTATCCAACTCCAGGATCATGCGGTCAACCAACATCTTATTGATGGGTTCTTCACTGGTTCCTGAATCAAGAATTTTCGAGATAAACGCAGCGACACCCTGACGAGCAATATCATATCCATCGTTATCCGGCTGCATGTGCGCCTGAGACATAATTTCGTCCAGCAGAGAAAATGCTCGTGCTGGTTGTTCAGGCGTAGCTGTCTGCTCTTCACGTAATGACATAAAAAAATCCCTCTAAGTACAAACAGGTATCACTTCTTATCCAGAATATTTAACTCTTCGAGAAGCTGTTCACGCGCTTTTTCATCCTTCAACAGCGCCTGTAATTTAGATCGGAATGCAGGAATATTGCCCAGTGGCCCTTTAAGGGCGACCAGCGCCTCACGCAACTCGAGTAACTTATTCAGTTCAGGAACGTTGCGGGCCACATTATCAGGGGAGAAATCGGAAAGAGAATGGATATCGAGACGAACAGGCAAATCATTTTCGCCTTCATTACTCTCTTTCTCATCCAGTCGATTGGGAACAACAAAAGAGAGACTCAAACCGGCCTCACTCATCACAGAATTGAAATTATTCTTATTGATGGACACCGGTTGCCGCTCTTCAAGGGAAGAGTCCTCACGGACGCCTTTCATATCCCCAACAACAAACAAGTTTAACGGAAGCTCTATTTCAGCGATCTGATCCCCTGTATTAGGTACATACTTGATATTAATACGCTCTTTCGGTGCTACACTGCTGTCCTTACTCATAACAAAGATCCTCTCTTTTGCATCTTTAGCAAGAATATTCAAGTTTGAATTGATAAGAGAACAAAATCGTCGGCTTGTTATATTACTTCAGTTTTAGCGCCCGACTGCATTCAGTTAAAAAAATGTACTTCCCTGAATAATACAATTTTATTACGGCCATTCTCACCTATGCAGATTATAGAATTTCTTTCAGAAAATCTCCGTAACATGGTGTCATTTGTTCATTATTGATATAAAGTCTCAACATGGTCACATGTTAATATTCTGCATTATGAAACCCTCAATACAATCCTGGCCACCTTGAAATCAAAGGCATCATTTTTATAACAATAAACATAAAGAAAAACCAGATACAAATACAAAAAAACTCAAATTAAGGTTTTCTTATATTTTGTATTTTAAATGATTAATTAGCTGCACATATGGAATAGTTAAAACATAAACGTCGCTAAACATATTGATGAAGACAAAATATGTGCATTCCAGCTGAAGTGAAATAGCAGAACAATAATGTAGTAGCCTGACTAATCCTTTAATCGCCGGACTCATTATGCTGCTTACTAAGAATCCGGTAAGAAAACTGTGGAGAACAAACGCCCCGAAGAAACTGACGAATTCACGCATAATCCATTGCGACATCATCAACATTCTGGGCTGTGCGGACATCAGTGGATAAGCGTTTGATGTTCCCTGACAACCGTACCGGGACGAGTCTCTGATACAGGATTGTGCGCCTGGTAGGGCTTATTGTCGTCATTCATCGAAAATATGAATCAATTTGCATATATTTACCTGTAAAATCAATTATAGATTGTCATACGCAGGACGATAACCGTAAGCATCAAAAAAACAATACGTTGTATTAGCTCTATTTTATTCAGAACGGATGGTTGATGGCGTCATGAAACGATGTGAACGGTGCAACAGGAAAAGAGGGATTTTCAGTCGCCTTTTTGGTCTGGACAAGGACTACTGCGATGACTGCCTGCCGGTGGTGAATCAGGAAATAAGAGAAAAACAAGACGTCCCTGAGACCCAACCTAAAAAAATAAAATAACGGCAGAAAAAGGAGTCGGTATGCATTTTTTATCCCGTCGTTTAGGCTGGCAGGAAGCGTCTTTTGAAGATTATATCCAGGCTTATCGTCTTTTTGGCGGGAGCACACTCGCCGATCCCCGTATTCTTCATTTCTTCCATACCCGACATAACCTTAACGAAAAATTCTTTATTCGTCGTAACAGACAGAAAATATTAACGGGCGGGGTGTGTACCTGGAAGGGGAAATATATCGCCGGTGATCAGAAGGTCGTGAAGGCGCATCAGTTATCCCGTTATCCTCTGAACTTTGATGAGCTGGTATTGCCTGTCTCTGGAGAGGTCAGAACGTTATTACCGTTCAGAACAAAATTTCTTTCTCCGCTCAACCACACCGCCTTCCTGAACTGCAGCCACAGACTCAATGCAGGGAGAGAGATCAGCATTGTCAGAACGGTCAGTCAGAAAACGCGCCAGTCCCGTAATCGTGAGTTAAAACAATTTCTGAATAAGGGAGGGGAAGTTCGCTGTGTTAGCGAATATTCTCAGGATGAACTTATCAGTATTTATGCCCGCTTATATTTTTTGCGACGAGGGAAGCAAATTACCACCGAGGCGTCAGCTGAATTACTGAATGAAGTACCTGGTATTATGTTCGGGAAAATACTGACCTTCAACGGCACCCCTTGCGCTATGCAATGGCTTACCAAATCAGAAGACCATCAATGCGTCTATCTGGATTATATTAACGCCGGAATGGATCTTTCATTGTCATCTTTATCTGTAGACACGCTGGCTGCATGGGTGAATATTCAGGCAGCGCTGAGTTATTGCCAGACGACAGGGAAAAAGATGAGGTTTAGTTTTGGGCGTCCGACGGCAGATTATAAAGCCCGCTGGTTTCCCAACCCCCAGCCACTACCCACAAGTCGATATGAACCACTATCAACAAAAAGACATTAGCGTCATCATTCCTGCCTTCAATGCGCAGGACACTATTCTTCCTCTGGTGAATGATCTCCTGCGGGAGCATACCCTCAGCATTGAAGTTATCGTCGTGGATGACGGCTCCACTGACGGAACGGAGGACGTCCTGCGAACCATCAGCGATGGCCGGCTTATCATCATCCGACAGGAGAATCTGGGCGTGTATGCCGCCCGCAATGCCGCACTGGCACTCCACCGTGGTGAATGGGTGATATTCCTGGATGCGGATGACCAGATTGCGGCCGATTTTCTGCAGGAACGGCTACGCACAGCCCGTGAAGCCCAGGCGGATGTTGCCATTTTTAATGCCCGCCATACCGACTGCGACGGACATCAGCGCCATCCGGTTCACCACAGACAACCTTATGGCCAGACGCTCACCGGTCAACAGTGGATACGCCATTGCGTCAGTCAGAGGGAGTGGCCACATTATCTGTGGCTGCAAATAGTGCGCTCAGCGTATATCCGCGACAACAACCTGCACTTTCAGGAAGGAAAAAGCCACAAAGATATTCTCTGGACGATACAGCTTGCCGCCGCAGATGGCCGGTTTTATTTCGCCGACAGACAGGATTACTTCTGGGTGAATAACCCGGCGTCCATTACGCACCGCCCGGATTATTACGATATCCGCGCGGCCAGTTATACCGACGTGATTGTCGATATTCTGGCGCTCAGCGCGCAGCCGCAGAACCGCGCTGTCAGTCGCGCACTGGTCAGGCATGCGCTGGTGGAAAGCCGCCATTTTCTTGGGCTGTACCGGCGCAAGGTCAGTAACCGTCCGGTGGTCCGGACACACTTTCGTTCGCGAATAGCCTTTCGCCATCTGGTGCCCGGCGTAAGCAGCCTGAGTGATGTCTTTTTCCTCCTGAAACTGGCGCGCAATATCTACCTGCCTGCAGGCCGCCAGACGCCCACCACCGTTTCACCGGAGCGACGTTAACCCCTGGATATCGACATGTTGACCACGACGACATGGAAATAGGCTGGAAGCCAGTACGCGGATATTCTTTCGTCAGGGCCCTCTTCTGCATCGCCATTCTGGCGGTAGCGTGCGTACGCGCCAGAGCGGCTCCGCTTTCTCCCGCAGATCGCGATACTATTCAACAGCAGCATCAACAGTTGCTTGAGCAGAACCAGCGTCAGCGTGATGAATATTCAGCACCCGACAGAGCAGACGAACAGGCCAACAACAGGAGTTGTCACGGATAAAGGCGTACCTCAGTTGGACAGTTTTGCAAAGTACGCCGCGGCTTTATTACTATGTCCCGTTAGTCAGCAACTCGCTTCAGCTCCTACTGGAGTCGGCGGATGTCGGCCTGAGCATCAGACGGCTCTTTGTTGGTAGAAGAGTCCGGCCCGTACTTCTTTATCCAGGTATAAAGACTGTGGGTAGTGATATCGAGACGTGTTGCAACACTGGAAACAGAATGGCCACGATCAACAACCTGTTTAACTGCTTCAATTTTAAACTCTTCAGGGTAACGCATACTGCTCATGTGCACGTCTCATTAAGCCATTTTAAATGACTCTGAGGTGTCTGTTAAACCCGTGGCGATTCAGTTTGATAGCTGAATCATATATCTGTATGCCCTGAAAGGGTTACACAGTGGGTTACAGTAAGTAACTCTGTAAGTAGGCTTTAAGCCATATCCCTTGTGATTCAGTAAGTTAGTAGACTTTAAGAATGGTCATGGAGCGGGCGAAGGGAATCGAACCCTCGTATAGAGCTTGGGAAGCTCTCGTTCTACCATTGAACTACGCCCGCGGAGAGGTGCGTGGGACATTATAAACGTTACGTCCTGCCTGACAAGACACTCCCACGCTAACTGGCGAGAAAATAATCTTTTAGCACTTAGGCTTACTGCCCTGCGGCGGCAGATAACGCAGCGGATCGATGGCCGTCGCGCGATAGCGGATCTGGAAGTGCAGCCGCACACCGTCAGCATCGCTGCTGCCCATGGTCGCGATCTGCTGACCAATCTTCACGCTCTGACCATTGTTGACCATCAGCTTGTCGTTATGCGCATACGCAGTGATGTAATCTTCGCTGTGCTTGATCATCACCAGATTGCCGTAGCCGCGCAGCTGGTTGCCGACGTAGACGACCTTCCCTGCTCCCGCTGCATACACTGGCTGGCCACGCTGGCCTGCGATATCGATGCCTTTGTTACCGCCATCGCTCGTCGAGTAAGGCAGCACCACTTTCCCGCTCGTGGGCCAGCGCCAGCAGCGCTGGCCGACCGGTGGCCATGACGAAGTCGGCACGGCAGATGACGGCGTGACTTTGGCGGTCCTGGTGGATTTACTGCTCGTTTTCTTCGAGGAGCCCGACGAGCCATTGACCTTCAGCCGCTGCCCCACTTCGATGGTATAAGGCGGTGAAATGCCATTAAGCCGCGCCAGATCCTTCACGCTGGTGCCGGTAAGGCGCGAAATACGGTACAGCGTATCGCCGCGCTTGACGGTGTAGGTCGCACCGCTGTAACTGCCGTCTGAACCCGATTTACTACCGGAACAGCCAGCCAGCAGCAACCCGGCCAGCAGGCAAAGCATCAGGCAAAAAGGGGAGCGATTCAGGCGTCCTGCACGCAAAGCAAATCCTCAAACGGCGATAATCGGATGGCCTATGATAGCAGCCTGAAGCAGGATGCCAATGCCTGGCGACGCTTAAAATCGCCCAGACTCAATAATCTGCGGGCAAAAAAAAGCCCCTTCGCTCTCGCGAGCCAGGGGGCTTTCCACCATCAGACGATTATTTCTGTGGGCGCAGGGCCGGGAACAGAATCACGTCGCGAATGGTGTGGCTGTTGGTGAACAGCATGATCATACGGTCGATACCGATACCCAGACCAGCAGTCGGCGGCAGACCATGTTCAAGCGCGGTCACGTAGTCTTCGTCGTAGAACATCGCTTCGTCATCGCCTGCGTCTTTCGCCGCAACCTGATCTTTAAAGCGCTGCGCCTGATCCTGCGCATCGTTCAGCTCGCTGAAGCCGTTACCGATTTCACGGCCGCCGATGAAGAATTCAAAGCGGTCAGTGATTTCCGGGTTATGGTCATTACGACGCGCCAGCGGAGACACTTCTGCCGGGTATTCAGTGATGAAGGTTGGCTGAATCAGGTGCGCTTCTGCCACTTCATCGAAGATTTCCGTGACGATGCGGCCCAGACCCCAGCTCTTCTCAACATGAATGCCGACAGATTCTGCGATGGCTTTCGCCGAGTCGAAGTTATCCAGATCCGCCATGTTGGTTTCCGGACGGTATTTCTTGATCGCTTCGCGCATGGTCAGTTTGATGAACGGCTTGCCGAAGTCGAACGTATGTTCGCCGTAAGGCACTTCTGTTTTACCCAGCACGGTTTCTGCCAGCGTACGGAACAGAGATTCGGTCAGCTCGATCAGATCTTTGTAATCGGCGTAAGCCATGTAGAGTTCCATCATGGTGAACTCAGGGTTATGGCGAACGGAGATACCTTCGTTACGGAAGTTACGGTTGATTTCGAAAACGCGTTCGAAGCCGCCAACCACCAGACGTTTCAGGTACAGTTCCGGCGCGATACGCAGGTACATGTCCATGTCCAGAGCGTTGTGGTGAGTGATGAACGGACGTGCAGACGCACCACCCGGGATCACCTGCAGCATCGGGGTTTCCACTTCCATGAAGCCGCGCTCAACCATGAATTTACGCATGCCAGCCAGGATTTGAGAACGCACTTTAAAGGTGTGACGGGATTCATCGTTAGAGATGAGATCCAGATAACGCTGACGATAACGAGCTTCCTGATCCTGCAGGCCGTGGAACTTATCCGGCAGCGGGCGCAGTGCTTTGGTCAGCAGACGCAGTTCAGTACAGTGAATGGAGAGCTCACCGGTCTGCGTTTTGAACAGTTTACCGCGGGCGCCAACGATGTCGCCGAGATCCCATTTTTTGAATTGTTCGTTGTAAATGCCTTCCGGCAGATCGTCACGTGACACATACAGCTGAATACGGCCACCGACGTCCTGCAGCGTGACGAAGGAGGCTTTACCCATGATTCGACGGGTCATCATACGGCCAGCAACAGAGACTTCAACGTTCAGGGATCCGAGTTCTTCGTTTTCCTTTCCATCGAATTCAGAGTGCAATTGGTCAGAGGTGTGATCGCGACGGAAATCATTCGGGAAAGCGACAGCCTGCTCTTCACGCAGCGCTGCCAGCTTTTCACGGCGGGATTTCAGTTCATTATTAAGGTCAATTGCCTCGTCGGCACCTTGTGCTTGTTGTTCAGACATTTTGGTTCCTCATAACCCTGCTTTCAAACTTGCTTCGATAAATTGATCCAGGCTGCCATCCAGCACGGCCTGGGTATTGCGGGTCTCTACACCAGTACGCAAATCTTTAATGCGCGAGTCGTCCAGGACGTAAGAGCGAATCTGGCTCCCCCAGCCGATGTCGGATTTGGTGTCTTCCATCGCCTGTTTCTCGGCATTCTTCTTTTGCATTTCCAGCTCATAAAGCTTCGCTTTCATCTGCTTCATGGCCTGGTCTTTGTTCTTGTGCTGTGAGCGGTCATTCTGACACTGTGTCACCAGCCCGGTCGGAATATGGGTAATACGTACCGCAGATTCCGTACGGTTAACGTGCTGACCGCCCGCGCCCGACGCGCGATAGACGTCAATACGCAGATCCGCCGGGTTGATATCGATGTCGATATCATCATCCACTTCCGGGTAAACGAACGCGGAGCTGGGGCCCAGCCAGCCGTAGGCATAGTCACCCGAAATTTTGATGGTGGCGGATTTCAGGCCCGCGACTTCACCTTCTGACTCTTCAATCACTTCGGTCTTGAACCCGCGAGCTTCAGCCCAGCGCAGGTACATACGCAGCAGCATGCTCGCCCAGTCCTGCGCTTCCGTACCGCCGGAACCGGCCTGGATATCGAGATAGCAGTCAGCGCTGTCGTATTCACCAGAGAACATGCGACGGAATTCTAACTGAGCCAGCTTCTCTTCCAGTTGATCAAGCTCAGCAACCGCTTCATTGAAGGTTTCTTCGTCGTCGGCCTCAACGGCCAGCTCCAGCAAACCGGAAACATCGTCCAGCCCCTGGGACATGAGATCCAGCGTTTCAACGATGGCTTCGAGGGAGGAACGTTCTTTACCCAGCGCCTGCGCGCGTTCGGGTTCGTTCCAGACATCCGGCTGTTCCAGCTCGGCATTTACTTCTTCGAGACGTTCTTTCTTAGCATCATAGTCAAAGATACCCCCTAAGAACGTCGGAACGTTCAGTGAGATCCTGAATGCGGTTTTTTACCGGATTAATTTCAAACATGGTCTGTTTTCTTTAATGGACTTGTAAAATGCGGCGATAAAGTCGGAATTTTAACGGATTTCCGCCTTTTTTTATAGCGAAACTCACGGTTATCCCGGCCAGATATTGTCAATGATCAGCTGTACGCTTCGGTTGCCACGAAACTCATTGATATCCAACTTATACGCCAGTTCAACTTCACGCACGCCGTTATCGGGCCAGCAGGTGGTATCGATGTTAAAGGCGATGCCGTCCAGCAGCGGCCCGCCGCCAACAGGTTCCACCATCACCTTGAGATGACGTTCGCCGACGATGCGCTGTTGCAGCAGGCGAAAGCGCCCGTCGAACAGCGGTTCTGGAAACATTTGTCCCCACGGGCCCGCGTCGCGCAGCATCTGCGCCACTTCCAGCGTCATTTCGGTGGGAGAAAGCGGACCGTCAGAAACGATTTCGCCCTGCAACAGCGACGGATCGAGCCATTCGGTCACCAGCTCGCCAAAACGCTGCTGGAACTCGTCGAAACGCGCTTCTTCGANGCGTACCCAGCCGCTCCAGCGCATCGCGCATGTGCAGCCCCTGAATGGAACGCCCGGAACCTTTCAGCGTGCCGTCGCCCGCGGGTGCAAAGGCGATCACCGGACGGTGAAAACGCTCTTTGATTCTGGATGCCAGAATACCCACTACGCCCTGATGCCATTCGGGGTGATACATTGCCAGCCCCCCGGGCAGCGTTGCACGGCTGCGCTCCAGTTTTTCGCACAGGGTCAACGCTTCGGCCTGCATCCCCTGCTCTATCTCTTTACGCGTCTGGTTAAGCGCATCAAGCTCGTTCGCCAGCACCCGTGCTTCACCGGGGTTATCGCACAGCAGCAGCGCCACGCCGACGGACATATCATCCAGCCGCCCCGCCGCATTCAGCCGTGGGCCCAGCGCGAAGCCGAGATCGCTGGCCGCCAGCTTCTGCGCATCGCGGTTGGAAACTTCCAGTAACGCTTTGATCCCCGGACGGCATTTGCCCGCACGGATGCGGCTCAGCCCCTGCCAGGTAAGAATGCGGTTGTTGGCGTCGAGCGGCACCACGTCAGCCACGGTGCCCAGCGCCACCAGGTCCAGCAGTTCCGCCAGATTAGGCACCGCAATGCCGCGCGCGTCAAACCAGCCCCGATCGCGCAAATGCGTGCGCAACGCCAGCATCAGATAAAACGCGACGCCAACGCCTGCCAGCGATTTCGACGGGAAATTGCAGTCACGCAAATTGGGGTTGATGATCGCTTCGGCGGCAGGAAGCGTGTCGCCCGGCAGATGGTGATCGGTGACCAGCACCGGGATCCCCAGCGCATGCGCCCGCTCCACACCGGCGTGAGAAGAGATGCCGTTATCAACGGTGACGATCAGCTGCGCGCCGCGCGCGTGAGCCTGTTCGACCACTTCGGGACTGAGACCATAACCATCTTCGAAACGGTTAGGCACCAGATAGGCAACGTTCTCACAGCCCAGCGCGCGCATGGCCAGCACGCTCAGCGCCGTACTGGTGGCACCGTCGGCGTCGAAATCGCCCACCACCATGATCCGCACGCCTTCGCGAAACGCGTTGTAAAGGATCTCTACGGCTTTTTCCACGCCGCTGAGCTGCTGCCAGGGCAGCATACCTTTGACGCTGCGTTCAAGATCGTCGGCGCTTTTTACGCCACGGCTGGCATACAGACGGCGCAGCAGCGCCGGGAGATCGTCGGGAAGCTGCACCGTGTCGTCGACTTCACGACGACGAAGTTGAATCTGTGGTTTCACGCGAATCAGTTACCGCTGGTCTGTTTCTGGTGTGCATCCAGGAAGGCTTTCATCTCTTTTGGCCCCTGGTAACCCGGTACGACAAAGCCGTTGTTCAGCACAATCGCTGGCGTGCCGTTCACGCCAAACTGCACGCCCAGCGCGTAGTGTTTAGCGATATTGACGTCGCAACTTGCCGGTTGCACATCTTTGCCGCCCATCGCGTCATCAAAGGCTTTATTACGATCTTTCGCACACCAGATGGCTTTCATATCCTGCTCGGCCTGGCTCTGGATCCCCTGACGCGGGAACGCCAGATAACGCACGGTAATGCCCAGCGCGTTGTAGTCTTTCATCTCTTCATGCAGCTTGTGGCAGTAACCGCAGGTGATGTCGGTGAAAACCGTAATGACGTGTTTTTCCTGCGGCGCTTTGTAGACGATCATCTCTTTTTGCAGCGCGTCCAGGCGGGTCATTAACAGCTGATTAGTGATGTTAACCGGCTGCGCGCCACTCACGTCGTACATTGGCCCCTGAATGATGTGTTTGCCGTCCTCGGTGACGTACAACACGCCGCTGTCGGTCAGTACGGTTTTCATCCCCGCCACCGGCGCGGTCTCGATCTCCGGATTCTGAACGCCGAGCTTAGCCAGCGACTGTTTAATGGCGGCATCATCTGCATGGGCCATACCGGACAGCGAGGCGGCCAGCAGAGTGAACATCAGTAAACCTTTTTTCATACCATTTCCTTTTTATCAGCACTCACGCTCGCGGGTGATGCTGTTGATGAAGTTGCCGCAGGCGTTCGGTGGCGACATGGGTGTAAATCTGCGTCGTGGAAAGATCGCTGTGCCCAAGCAGCATCTGCACCACGCGGAGATCCGCGCCGTGGTTCAGCAAGTGTGTCGCGAACGCATGCCGTAAAACGTGCGGCGAGAGCTTTTCGCTGTCTATGCCCGCCTGCAGGGCATAGTGTTTAATTCTGTGCCAGAAGGTCTGGCGCGTCATCTGTTGTGCCCCCCAGCGGACCCAGCCGTTCTTTATTGCCTTTACCGATGACCCGCACCACGCCCTGACGCAGGCTGATATCGCTCATCGACAGGCTCACCAGCTCGGTGACGCGCAGGCCGGTAGCATAAAGCACTTCCAGCATGGCTTTATCGCGTAACTCCAGCGGCTGATCCACCAGCGGCGCCTGCAGAAGGCGGTCAACCTGCGCTTCACTGAGATCTTTCGGCAACCGCTGCGGCAGCTTCGGCGACGCCAGCCGCGCGCTCGGATCGTCAGTACGAATTTTTTCACGATACAGGTGCTGGAAAAGACGGCGCATCGCGCTTAACAGCCGTGCGGTGCTGGTCGCTTTATACCCGCCCGCCTGCCGTTCCGCCAGCAACGCCTGGAGATCGTCGTTCATTACCGTTTCAAGCGTCAGTCCGCGATGCTGTAGCCATTCCACCAGCATGGACAGATCCCGACGATAGGCGTTGAGCGTATTTTCCGCCAGATTTTTCTCAAGCCACAACGCATCAAGAAACTGTTCGATCAGTGCGAGATCCTTTTCCACCCCATTGGCCTCTCTGAGTGTGCAACCCGTGCCATTATGCCTGAACCGACCGCATTTCTGTTACACTAGCGCGAAGTCATAGCAAGAAATGAGATGTTCAGGCGATGAAGATTGGTCTTTTCTACGGTTCCAGCACCTGCTACACCGAAATGGCCGCGGAGAAAATTCGCGACATTATCGGCAGCGAACTGGTCACGCTGCATAATGTGAAAGATGACTCACCGGCGTTAATGGAGCAGTACGATGTGCTGATCCTCGGTATCCCCACCTGGGATTTTGGCGAAATTCAGGAAGACTGGGAAGCCGTCTGGGAACAGCTCGACACGCTGAATCTGCAGGGCAAAATCGTCGCGCTTTACGGAATGGGCGATCAGCTGGGTTACGGCGAATGGTTCCTTGATGCGCTCGGCATGCTGCACGACAAGCTGGCGACGAAAGGCGTGACATTCATTGGCTACTGGCCGACAGAAGGTTACGAATTTACCAGCCCCAAACCGACCATCGCTGACGGGCAATTGTTTGTTGGCCTCGCGCTGGATGAAACCAATCAGTACGATCTGAGCGACGAACGCATCCAGACCTGGTGCGAGCAAATTCTCGGCGAAATGGCCGAGCAGTTCGCCTGACGCCACACGCTATTCCTGCGCCGGTCTTTGCAGCATCACCCGGCGCAAATCGCGCCACTCCTTGCTATCCATACTGTCTGCCGCCAGCCACAAATGCTGGCAGCGACGTTGCCCCAACCGACGCAAACGCAACAGCATACCGACGTTCAGCATCCACGGTGTACCGATGATTTCCCACTCCTGATTTTGCCAGCGCAGCCGCCCGTCCATCAGCAGTTTGATTTCGCCCTGCCGGGCGTTTATCCGCCGCTGGCTGCGTACGCTATCGAACACCACCAGCGATAACAGCAGCAGCCACAACGGGGTATAGCTGAGCGGCCAGGGCATCAACAATACCGCCGCCGCCACTACGCCGTGAAGCAGAAGGGAAATCCATTGCGAGCGCCACGAGACGCGGAGATCAGATTGCCACAGGACCACGTTCCCGATTCCGTGTCTGAATTAAGAGCACCATGCGCTGTAACTCGGCATCGGCGGGTTTTCCGTGATTCATCAGCCAGTTAAACAGATCCGGATCGTCGCACTCCAGCAGACGAATAAAGAGGCGTTTGTCGTCGTCACTCAGCGTGTCGTACTCATATTCAAAGAACGGCATGATGGAGATATCAAGTTCACGCATACCGCGACGGCATGCCCAGTGAATGCGAGCTTTATTATTAATGTCCATGTTGTCCTTCCTGCATAACAATACAGAATAGTTTAACGCGTTTTGCGCCCTTACTTTACAGTAATATTAAACTGTGCGGCGCTGATTCAGCAAAAAACCCTTTGATGTGCAAGGTTTTCAGTTTTTTTCGTAGCGGCACGCAAAACCGTAAAACGGCACAAATGGCCTGTTGAAAGCACTTGCATTAGGGCCTGTCTCTTTTACCATTAGTCATTATTCGAGCGTTAAGCAATTCAGGACATTATTATGGCTTTTACTCCATTTCCTCCGCGCCAGCCTTCCGCCTCCGCACGTCTGCCGCTGACGCTGATCACCCTGGACGACTGGGCGCTGGCAACGATCACCGGCGCGGACAGCCAAAAATACCTGCAAGGCCAGGTGACCGCCGATGTCGATCACATGACGGAAAATCAGCATCTGCTGGCCGCGCACTGCGACGGAAAAGGCAAAATGTGGAGCAATCTGCGCCTGTTCCGTTCCGGCGACGGTTTCGCATGGATCGAGCGCCGCAGCCTGCGTGACGCCCAGCTCACTGAGCTAAAGAAATATGCCGTTTTCTCGAAAGTGGTGATTGCCCCGGACGATGAACGCGTCCTGCTGGGCGTGGCGGGGTTTCAGGCTCGCGCCGCGCTGGCGAATCTGTTCTCAGCGCTGCCGGATGCCGAAAACCCGGTGACGCAGGACGGCGGCACTACCGTGCTGTGGTTTGAACAGCCTGCCGAGCGTTTCCTGCTGGTCACCGATGCTGCCACGGCGCAGCGCGTGACCGACGCCCTGCGCGGCGAAGCGCAGCTCAACAACAGCCAGCAGTGGCTGGCGCTGGACATCGAAGCGGGTATTCCGGTCATCGACAGCGCCAACAGCGGTCAGTTTATCCCGCAGGCAACGAACCTGCAGGCGCTGGGTGGCATCAGCTTTAAGAAAGGCTGTTACACCGGACAGGAGATGGTTGCCCGCGCGAAATTCCGCGGCGCTAACAAGCCGCAATGTGGTATCTGGCAGGCACCGCCAGCCGCGTACCGGAGGCGGGAGAAGATCTTGAACTGAAGATGGGTGAAAACTGGCGCCGCACCGGCACCGTACTCGCCGCCGTTCAACTGGATGACGGGCGTCTGCTGGTGCAGGTGGTGATGAACAATGACATGGAGCCGGACAGCGTGTTCCGCGTTCGCGACGATGCCAATACACTGAGTATCGAGCCGCTGCCTTATTCACTCGACAGCGAATAAGACATTGCCCGGCGGCGCTGAGCCTGCCGGGCAATGACGATTATACCTGCCCGACGTACAAATAAATCGCCAGGAAATGGCAGACGCTGCCGCCAAGGACAAACCCGTGCCAGATGGCATGGTTGTACGGGATGCGTTTACTGACGTAAAAAATCACCCCCAACGAATAAACCACTCCACCGACCGCCAGCAGCGTCACGCCGCCAACCGCCAGTTTGATCGCCAGTTGATAAACCACGATCAGCGACAGCCAGCCCATCGTCAGATAGGTGATTAACGACAGCACCTTAAAGCGGTGAGCTATCGTCAATTTGAACAGAATGCCCAGCAGCGCCAGACTCCAGATGACAATCATCAGCCCGCGCGCCAGCGGCGAGTCGAGCCCCACCAGCAAAAATGGCGTGTAGGTACCGGCAATCAGCAAATAGATGGCGCAGTGGTCGAATTTTTTCAGCCAGATTTTTGCCCGCTGGTGCGGAATGGCGTGGTACAGCGTCGAGGCGAGAAATAGCAGGATCATGCTGCCGCCGTACAGGCTGTAACTGGTAATCGCCATCGCGCTGGCCTTCGCATCCACCGCCTGCACCAGCAGCAACACCAGACCGACAATACCAAACACCAGCCCGATACCGTGGCTGATGCTGTTGGCAATTTCCTCTGCCAGCGAGTAACCCTGTGTGATTAATGGTTTGCGAACCATGATGAGCTCCGGGAAAACGAATATACTTTTAACGCTTACATAGCGTAACTGAGAATAGTTCCAGTGAACACCTGTTAGCTAAAATAAAACCGTTATCTTTCGTAACCACTATAAAATCATAACGTTACAATTGAATTTCAACGCACACACGTTCCTTATTTTTTAAGTCATTTGAAATCAATGGCATAAAAAAGCCGGGTAGCCTTTACGCTTACCCGGCTCATATTCAACGTCTAATAATTACTGATATTCGCTCATCGGTACACAGGAGCAGAACAGGTTACGGTCACCGTAAACATCGTCCAGACGTTTTACCGTCGGCCAGTATTTGTTGGCGAACCCTGCCGGGAACACCGCCTGCTCGCGGGTGTAGCCATGATCCCACTCGGCCACCAGTTCGCTCTGGATGTGCGGCGCGTTAACCAGCGGGTTGTCTTCCAGCGTCCATTCACCCTGTTTCACACGCTCGATTTCGCTACGGATGGCCAGCATCGCGTCAATAAAGCGGTCCAGCTCGACTTTACTTTCGGATTCTGTCGGCTCTACCATCAGCGTGCCAGCAACCGGGAAGGACATGGTCGGCGCATGGAAACCGTAGTCAATCAGGCGTTTGGCGATATCCAGTTCGCTGATGCCAGTCTCTTCTTTCAGCGGACGAATATCGAGAATACACTCGTGCGCCACGCGGCCATCGCGACCAGTGTACAGCACCGGGAACGCGTCTTTCAGACGGCTGGCGATATAGTTGGCGTTGAGGATCGCCATCTGGCTCGCCTGCTTCAGCCCTTCCGCGCCCATCATGCGGATGTACATCCAGCTGATCGGCAGAATAGAGGCGCTGCCGAACGGTGCTGCAGAAACCGCGCCCTGACGGGTCAGCATGCCTTCAATCTGCACCACGCTGTGGCCTGGCACAAACGGCGCAAGGTGAGATTTCACGCCGATCGGTCCCATACCCGGGCCGCCACCACCGTGCGGAATACAGAAGGTTTTATGCAGGTTAAGGTGCGAGACGTCCGCGCCGATGAAACCTGGCGAGGTAATCCCCACCTGAGCGTTCATGTTTGCGCCGTCAAGATACACCTGACCACCATACTGATGCACGATTTCGCAGACTTCACGGATAGTCTCTTCGTACACGCCGTGGGTGGACGGGTAAGTCACCATGATGCAGGAGAGATTTTCACCCGCCTGCTCTGCTTTCGCGCGCAGATCCGCCAGATCGATATTGCCGTTCTTATCACAGGCAACGACCACCACCTGCATGCCCGCCATTTGCGCGGACGCCGGGTTGGTGCCGTGCGCCGAACTTGGGATCAGGCAGATATCACGGTGCCCGTCATTGCGGCTTTCGTGATAGTGACGGATCGCCAGCAAGCCTGCGTATTCGCCCTGCGCGCCGGAGTTCGGCTGCATGCAAATGGCGTCGTAGCCGGTCAGTTTCACCAGCCAGTCGGACAGCTGGCTAATCATCTGCTGATAGCCTTCCGCCTGCTCCGTTGGACAGAACGGGTGCAGTTCGGCGAACTCAGGCCAGGTGATGGGCAGCATTTCAGCGGCGGCGTTGAGCTTCATGGTGCAGGAGCCGAGCGGGATCATCGCCTGGTTCAGCGCCAGATCTTTACGCTCCAGCGAGTGCATGTAGCGCATCATCTCGGTTTCGCTGTGATAGCGGTTAAACACCGGATGGCTCAGGATCGCGTCGTTGCGCAGCATCGCTTCCGGAATGGAGCGGCTGTCGTGTGCCACTTCTTTATCCAGCGCGTCGATATCCAGCCCGTGGTTATCACCGAGGATCACGCTGAACAACTTAAGCACGTCTTCGCGGGTGGTGGTTTCGTCGAGGGTGATGCCCACCGCGCCAACGATGTCGCTGCGCAGGTTGATTTCAGCGGCTTCGGCACGCGCCAGCACCGTGGCTTTGTCGGCCACTTCAACACACAGGGTGTCAAAGTAATGGGCGAAACGCAGCTTCTGCCCTTTCTGTTGCAGGCCCGCGGCCAGAATATCAGCCAGACGGTGAATGCGGCCCGCAATACGCTTCAGCCCTGCCGGACCGTGGAATACGGCGTACAGGCTGGCGATGTTAGCCAGCAGCACCTGGGAAGTACAAATGTTGGAGTTCGCTTTCTCGCGGCGGATATGCTGCTCGCGGGTCTGCATCGCCATGCGCAGCGCGGTGTTGCCCGCGGCATCTTTCGACACGCCGATAATACGGCCCGGCATGGAGCGTTTGAATTCATCTTTTGCGGCAAAGAACGCCGCGTGCGGACCACCGTAGCCCATCGGTACGCCGAAACGCTGGGCAGAACCAAACACAATATCCGCGCCCTGTTTCCCCGGCGCGGTCAATAGCACCAGCGTCATCAGATCGGCCGCCACGCTGACCACCACTTTACGGGATTTCAGTTCCGCAATCAGCGCGCGGTAGTCGTGGATTTCGCCGGTGGTGCCAACCTGCTGCAACAGCACGCCGAACACGTCCTGGTGATCCAGCACTTTGTCGGCATCATCGACAATCACGTCAAACCCGAAGGTTTCCGCACGGGTGCGTACCACGTCCAGCGTCTGCGGATGCACGTCAGCAGCCACGAAGAAACGGTTGGCATTTTTCAGTTTACTGACGCGTTTGGCCATCGCCATCGCTTCTGCCGCGGCGGTGGCTTCATCAAGCAGCGAGGCGGAAGCGATATCCAGCCCGGTCAGATCCAGCGTTACCTGCTGGAAGTTAAGCAGCGCTTCGAGGCGCCCCTGCGACACTTCCGGCTGATACGGGGTGTAGGCGGTATACCAGCCTGGGTTTTCCAGCATATTGCGCAGAATAACCGGCGGCAATTGCACGGCGGTGTAGCCCATGCCGATGTAAGACTTAAAGCGCTTGTTGCGACCGGCGATGGCTTTCAGTTCGGCCAGCGCCGCGAATTCGGTTGTTGACTCACCCACCTGCGGTGGTGTGGCGAGCTGGATGTCCTTTGGCACGATCTGGCTGATGAGATCGTTTAACGAGTCGGCGCCAACGGCTTTCAGCATGTCCTGCTGTTGCTGAGTATCCGGGCCAATGTGACGTTCAATAAATGCGCCGCGGTGTTCAAGCTGGCCTAAAGTCTGTGTCATGAGCGATGGTCCTGAAACGTGCAGTGAATCGTGATTGTCTGTAACAGAATTGTCCGGTGGCGCTGACGCTTACCGGGCCTACGTTCGTGCAGTAGGCCGGATAAACGCAGTGCCATCCGGCAAGAAAAGGTGTTACTCGTCTTCCAGTAAAGCTTCGTACGCGGTCGCGTCCAGCAGATCGGCAATCTGGGATTCGTCGCTGGCTTTGATTTTGAAAATCCAGCCTGCGGTATACGGCTCGCTGTTAACCAGCTCCGGGGAATCGTTCAGTTCTTCGTTAACTGCAACGATTTCACCGCTGATCGGCGCATAAATGTCAGACGCCGCTTTGACCGATTCGGCTACCGCGCAGTCATCGCCCGCGTCAACGGTTTTGCCGACGTCCGGCAGATCGACGAATACCATATCGCCCAGCAGCTCCTGCGCATGCTCGGTGATGCCGACGGTGTAGGTGCCATCCGCTTCTTTACGCAGCCATTCGTGTTCTTTGCTGTATTTCAGTTCTGCAGGTACATTGCTCATTCACATTTCTCCAGAAAAAATAAAGGATTACACAATGGCCTTGCCATTGCGTACAAAACCAGGTTTCGTCACTTTGACCGGCATTTCACGGTTACGAATTTGCACCACGGCGGTATCGCCAATGCCCTGCGGCACGCGCGCCAGCGCAATACTGTAGCCCAGCGTCGGCGAGAAAGAGCCGCTGGTGATCACGCCCTCTTTTTGATTGCCCTGAGCGTCGGTGAAGCGGACCGGCAGTTCGCCGCGCAGAACGCCTTTCTCAGTCATCACCAGGCCGACCAGCTGTTCGGTGCCTTTTTCACGCTGTGATTCCAGCGCTTCACGACCGATGAAGTCGCGATCGGCCGGTTCCCAGGCAACAGTCCAACCCATATTGGCGGCCAGCGGAGAGACGCCTTCGTCCATCTCCTGACCGTACAGGTTCATCCCGGCTTCCAGACGCAACGTATCGCGCGCGCCAAGGCCGCACGGCTTCACGCCCGCTTCCATCAGCGCCCGCCAGAACTCCGCCGCTTTTTCGTTCGGCATGGCAATTTCATAGCCCGCTTCACCGGTGTAGCCGGTGGTGGCAATAAACAGATCGCCCGCCTGCACGCCAAAGAAGGGTTTCATGCCCTCGACGGCTTTACGTTGTTCATCGCTGAACAGGCTGGCGGCTTTTACCTTCGCGTTCGGCCCCTGTACCGCGATCAGCGACAGGTCATCACGCACGGTAATATCGATGGAGTAAGGCTCAGCGTGCTGGGTTATCCAGGCAAGGTCTTTTTCGCGGGTCGCGGAGTTAACAACAAGACGGAAAAAATCTTCAGTAAAGAAATAAACAATCAGGTCATCGATGACGCCAGCGGAGGCATTGAGCATGCCTGTGTAGAGCGCTTTACCGGGGGTGGTGAGTTTGGCGACATCGTTCGCCAGCAGATAGCGCAGAAACTCCCGGGTCCGGCTGCCGTGAAGATCGACGATGGTCATATGGGATACGTCGAACATACCGGCGTCGGTGCGGACAGCGTGGTGCTCGTCAATCTGGGAGCCGTAGTGCAGCGGCATCATCCAGCCATGGAAATCCACCATGCGGGCGCCACACTGCGTGTGTTGATCATACAAAGGCGTCTGTTGAACCATCTTTTCCTCGTTGAATAAGCAAGGTCAGCCTGTTTTTTGCGGCGTTTTTTGGCACCGCAAAACCCGTCGTCGAGGCCACTCCCGCGCATCGACGCAAACGTTCTCTTTCGCCTGAACTTACCACTGAACCCGGTGGTAAACCATAAGGCAGAGCGGGTCATCACATTAGCTTATGACCAAAATGAGCGAAAAACTCTACAGAGTTATCAACTGGAAAAATGCGATTAATGCCACATAAAATTAACATTTCGTGACGCAAACCCAGGACAAGGTGACAGTTTGTGCGGAAACGCGGGCAAAATTCGCGCAGCGCGAAATTTGCAGCATTACAAAATCTAATGCGAAAAAGAGGGTGAAATTAGAATATTTCAAACGAGGGGAAAATCTCCCGGCGCGATGGCCGGGAAGAGAAATGTGACGGGGTTAACGTAACCAGTCCGGGAGATCGTTGAGGCCCATCGCCTGGCGAATCAGCTGCGGTTTGACGCCGGGAAGCGTGTCGGCCAGTTTAAGGCCGATGTCACGCAGCAGTTTCTTTGCCGGATGTTCGCCCGCGAACAGTTCGCGGAAACCTTGCATACCCGCCAGCATCAGCGCGGCGCTGTGCTTGCGGCTGCGTTCGTAGCGGCGCAGATAAAAATGCTGCCCGATGTCTTTGCCTTCGCGATGCAACCGTTTCAGTTCGTCAATCAGTTCCGCCGCATCCATAAAGCCGAGGTTAACCCCCTGCCCGGCCAGCGGATGAATGGTATGCGCCGCGTCGCCGACCAGAGCCAGACGATGCGCTGCAAACTGGCGGGCATAACGCCCGGTCAGCGGGAACACCAGCCGTTCGCTTTCCAGCCGGCATAAGCCCAGGCGGTTATCGAAGGCGATCGTCAGCGCCTGATTAAACTCTGCTTCGCTCGCCTGCTGCATACGCTCCGCGTCCTGCGGCGACAGCGACCAGACGATCGAAGATAAATGCGGATCGCTCAGCGGCAGAAAAGCCAGAATGCCCTCGCCGTGGAAAATCTGCCGGGCGGTGGCCTGATGCGGATCTGCGGTGCGAATGGTTGCCACCAGCGCATGATGACGATAATCCCAGGAAGCCAGCGGAATATCAGCGTTGTTACGCAGCCAGGAATTTGCGCCATCCGCGCCCACTACCAGACGTGCCGTCAGCATGCTGTTGTCTTTCAGGGTAATAAACGCTTCGTTCTCGCCCCATGCCACTTGTTTGACTTCAGCGGGTGCCAGCAGCGTCACATCGCTGCACTGCTGCGCTTTTTGCCACAGCGCGTGGTGAATGACCGTGTTTTCAACGATATGACCAAGATGGGTAAAGCCCATGCTTTGGTCATCAAACACGATGCGGCCAAAACTGTCTTTGTCCCACACTTCCATGCCGTGATAGCGGCTGGCGCGCGTCGCCTGAATGGTCGACCACACGCCAAGGTGTGAAAGCAACTTTTCGCTGGCGGCGTTAATGGCGGAGACACGCAGCGCAGGCGGCGCCTCGGGATTTAGCGACTGCGGCGCATGTTGTTCCAGCACCGCCACGCGCAGGCCGCTGCCCTGTAAGCCACAGGCAACCGCCAGCCCTACCATGCCACCGCCGACGATAGCAACATCAACACTTTGCACTTTATGACTCCTTATCTCGCCACCATGCCAAGGGTACGCCGGGCCAGCGCGTCACGCGCCGGGGTGAATAATTCCATTGCCATCAGCCCAACATTGCGCCCCACTACCAGCGGTGCCCAGCGGTTGGCAAACAGATGCACTAAGCCGTCGGTGACGCCAATGGTGGCCGATTTATCTTCGCCACGGCGCGTCTGATAGCGGCAAAGCAGCGAATAATCGCCCGGGTCAACGGACAGCGCGACCATTTCCGCCAGCGTCATCACGTCGCGCAAGCCGAGGTTAAACCCCTGCCCGGCGATAGGATGCAGCGTCTGCGCGGCGTTGCCGACCAGCGCGAGGCGGTGAGAAATGGCGCGATCGGCCGTGGTGAGCGTGAGCGGATAGCCGCTGCGTTGCCCGGCGTGAGTGATTCGCCCCAGCCGCCAGCCAAACGCGGCCTGTAATTCGTTGCAAAAATGCGCGTCCGACCAGCCCAGCACCTCATCGCGTCTGTCGAGCGGATGGCACCACACCAGCGAACAACGGCCTTCGGACATCGGCAGCATGGCGAGCGGGCCGAATTCGGTGAAGCGTTCGAACGCGCGGCCATCATGGGCGATCGAGGTGCTGACGTTGGCGATCACCGCCAGTTGCGCGTAAGGCTGCTGCTGCCAGTGAATGCCGCACTGCTCGCCCAACGCCGATCGTGAACCGTCCGCCGCGACCAGCAACTTTCCCTGCAGGGTGTCGCCGGTGTCGAGCGTTACGCTCACGCCTGTTTCGCTACGGGTGAAGGCTTCAACCCGCGCCGGACAGTGCAGCGTCACGCCGCGCGCTTTGCGCAGCAGGGCAAACAGACGCAGCCCGACATCGTGCAGTTCCACCACCTGACCGAGCGCCGGAAGAGAGTAATCCGCCGCATCGAGGGTGACAAAACCCGCGTGCCCACGATCGCTGACGTGGACGGTGTTGATGGCGGTGGCGCAATCACGCAGCGCCTGCCAGATCCCCACGCGCTCCAGTTGCTGACAAGTGCCTGCCGCCAGCGCAATCGCGCGCGCGTCAAAACCCGGATGCTGCTGGCTTTCAGGCGCGACGGCTTCCACCAGATGCACCGGCATTTGGCCGCCGCTCAGCTGTGATATCGCCAGCGCCAGCGTGGCGCCGTTTATTCCGCCACCAACAATGATGATGCTCATGATTTTCTCGCCGTTGCCATTAACGCTTCGATGTCATCGGCTTTTTTCACCACGCTGGCAGTCAGATTTTCATTGCCGTTTTCGGTGATCACGATGTCATCTTCGATACGAATGCCGATGCCGCGATACTCCGCCGGTACGTCAGCATCCGGGGCAATATACAGCCCGGGTTCGACGGTCAGCNGGCCGTCGACCCCCAGCCAGTGGCTCAGGCCATGCATGAAAAATTTACGGTGCGCGTTTTCGCTAATCAGCGTATCGACGTCGCCCTTGAGAATGCCCAGCTTCACCAGGCCGCTGATCATGATGCGCACCACCTCGCCGGTCACATCCTGCATCGAAGTGCCTGGGCGGTAGAGCGTCAGCGCGGTTTCCAGCGATTCCAGCACGATGTCGTAAATCGCGCGCTGGGCTGGGGTGAATTTGCCGTTTACCGGGAAAGTTCGGGTGATGTCGCCCGCGTAACCTTTGTATTCGCAACCGGCGTCGATCAGCACCAGATCGCCATCGCGCAGTTCCGATTCGTTTTCGGTGTAGTGGAGAATGCAGCCGTTATCGCCGCCGCCCACAATGGTGTTGTAGGACGGGTAACGCGCGCCATGGCGAGTAAATTCGTGGTGAATTTCCCCTTCCAGCTGATATTCGAACATCCCCGGACGGCATTTTTCCATCGCCCGACGATGGGCCAGCGCGGTGATTTCTCCTGCACGGCGCATGACGGCAATCTCTTCTGCCGATTTGAACAGACGCATCTCATGCACCAGCGGACGCCAGTCAATGACGGATGCCGGAGCGCTCAGATTCTGGCGTGCACCTTTGCGCAGCTTATCAAGCGCGGTAAAAACGATGTTGTCGGCGTACGCGTATTCGCCCTGAGCGTGGTAGATAGCGTCCAGGCCGTTGAGCAGTTGATACAGTTGCTGATTGATTTCGCTGAACGCCAGCGCGCGATCAACACCCAGTTTCGCCGGGGCGGCGTCCTGCCCGAGACGTCGGCCAAACCAGATTTCAGCGGTCAGATCGCGGACGCGATTAAACAGCACGCTGTGGTTGTGGGTGTCATCACTTTTAATCAGCACCAGCACCGCTTCCGGCTCGTTGAAACCGGTGAAATACCAGAAATCGCTGCTCTGGCGGTACGGATATTCGCTGTCTGCGCTGCGGGTCGCTTCCGGCGCGGCGAAAATCAATGCCGCGCTGCCGGGCCGCATTTGCGCTAACAATGCCTGACGGCGTCTGTCAAACTCTTGTTGTGTCATGACGACCTCCTGAGCAATGTGCGGTTAGTGCAGTGTCGGTTTGCGAACTTCCGGCGCGGTCGGTTGCGGATGCGTGAAGGTGTCGTGGCACAGCAGCGCGGCCACGCGAACGTACTCCACGATCTCTTCGAGCGACATCTCCAGTTCTTCCTGGTCTTCGTCTTCGTCATAACCGAGCTGAGCAATGTTACGCAAATCGTCAATCGCTTCGCCCGTTTCGCCTTTTATCTTATCGAGGCGCGGCTGCGTGACGCCGAGACCCAGCAGGAAGTGGTTAACCCAGCCGGCCAGCGCATCGGCGCGGTCGAATACCGACACGTCGTCGCCATCAGGCAGATAAAGCTGAAAAAGGAAGCCTTCGTCTTCCAGCGCGTCGCTGGTGGCGGAGTGTAAATTACGCAGCGCCTGTGACAGATCGTGGCCGAACGCCAACCCTTCGTTGGTCAAATCGTGGATCAGCGGCTGCCAGCTGCTGTCTTTGTTTCCGCCACAGAGTATCCCGCTGATGAGGCCGTGCATTTCGGCGGGAGTCAGGCCCACTCCCTGTTGGTTCAGTAACTGGTTAACGTCGTTGTAACCAGGCATTTCGTTCTGTATAGACATGCGCATTCATCGTCGTTGGGAGGAATATCATGTTATGCTACCACTTTGGACCCTGGTGATACCAGAAAAGGGCTTGTATCATCACACCAGGGTAGCTATAGTGTCGCCCCTTCGCAGACCCGGATTTGGGTGTGAAGGCCGCGCAGTCAATTAGCAGGAAGGTGGCATGTCTGCACAACCCGTCGATATCCAAATTTTTGGCCGTTCACTGCGAGTGAATTGCCCGCCTGAACAAAGGGATGCCCTGAATCAGGCCGCGGACGATCTCAATCAGCGGTTGCATGATCTGAAAGAACGCACTAGAGTCACAAATACAGAACAACTGGTGTTCATCGCCGCATTGAACATCAGCTATGAGTTAACGCAGGAAAAAGCAAAGACCCGTGATTACGCCGCCAGCATGGAACAGCGTATTCGGATGCTCCAACAGACCATTGAACAGGCATTGCTTGACCAGGGTCGCATTACCGAAAGAACGGGGCAAAAGTTTGAATAACACTTCATGGTTAACTGTGGTAGAGTGACCCTGAAGACAAAAATTTCTCTGAGATGTTCGCAAGCGGGCCAGTCCCCTGAGCCGATATTTGAAACAACAAGAATGCGACGCTCCATGGTCGGTGCGCATGCTCGGTTAGTCCGAGAAGCCTTAAGACTGTGACGACGTATTCACCTTGAACCACGGGTTCAAGGGTTACAGCCTGCGGCGGCATCTCGGAGATTCCCCTCTCTTCCCGATACCCATGACCCAACTTCCTGAAACACCCTTATCCAGACAAGACATTCGCCAGCAGATCCGGCAACGTCGTCGCGCATTAACCTCTCAACAGCAACAGCATTTCGCCCAACAGGCCGCCGCCCGCATGATGGCGTATTCGCCCGTGGTGATGGCGCATACCGTCGCGCTGTTTCTCTCGTTTGATGGTGAACTGGATACGCGTCCGCTGATTGAACAGCTCTGGCGCGCCGGGAAGCGGGTGTATCTCCCGGTGCTCCATCCGTTCAGCCCCGGCAATCTGCTGTTTTTGCATTACCATCCGCAAAGTGAGCTGGTGGTGAATCGTCTGAAAATTCAGGAGCCAAAGCTCGACGTACGCGACGTGTTGCCGCTGAACCGCCTTGATGTGCTGATCACGCCGCTGGTGGCGTTTGATGCGCAGGGACAGCGCCTGGGCATGGGCGGCGGGTTTTACGACCGCACCCTGCAACACTGGCACGAGCATGGGCTGCACCCGGTGGGTTACGCTCACGACTGCCAGCAGGTAGACGCCTTACCGACAGCGCAGTGGGACATTCCCCTGCCCGCCGTCGTTACGCCCTCAAAACTGTGGCTGTGGCCGGAATCGTAAGCGTGATTAACCGCAATCGCTGACAGGGATCCCCGAGAGGATCCCTTTTTTCAATCAGAACAGTAAACGTGCACGAATAGTACCCGGAATGGCCTTCATACTCAGCAACGCTTTTTCTGCCACGTCTTCATCGGCTTCAATGTCGATCACTACGTAGCCCATCTGCGGAGTGGTTTGCAGATACTGCGCCGCGATGTTAACGCCCTGCTCGGCGAAGATCTGGTTTAGCGCTGTCAGCACGCCTGGACGGTTTTCGTGGATATGCAGCAGACGACGACCGCCGTGCAGCGGCAGAGAGACTTCCGGGAAGTTGACCGCCGACAGCGTGGAGCCATTATCAGAGTATTTCGCCAGCTTGCCCGCCACTTCCAGACCGATGTTTTCCTGCGCTTCCTGAGTGGAACCGCCGATATGCGGCGTCAGGATCACGTTATCAAACTCGCTCAGCGGCGACACGAACGGATCGCTGTTGGTTGCCGGTTCAGTCGGGAAGACGTCAATTGCCGCCCCGGCCAGATGTTTGCTCGCCAGCGCTTCGCACAGCGCAGGAATATCAACCACGGTGCCGCGCGCAGCGTTGATCAGCAGCGATCCC
Organism: Trabulsiella odontotermitis; assembly: GCF_001188485.1. GTDB lineage: Bacteria > Pseudomonadota > Gammaproteobacteria > Enterobacterales > Enterobacteriaceae > Trabulsiella > Trabulsiella odontotermitis_A. Next base: position 5,614 of record NZ_JNGH01000102.1, on the reverse strand, counting down.
GGTTTCATCAGCGCCAGCTCTTTCTGCCCCATCATGTTTTTGGTGGAGGCGTTTTCCGGCACGTGCAGGGTCACCACATCGCTCATGTTCAGCAGATCGGAAAGATGTTGAACCTGCGTGGCATTGCCCAGCGGCAGTTTGTTTTCAATATCATAGAAATAGACGTGCATGCCCAGCGACTCGGCCAGGATACCCAGCTGTGTACCGATATGCCCGTAGCCAATGATGCCAAGTTTTTTCCCGCGCGCTTCGAAGCTGCCAACGGCCTGTTTGTTCCACACGCCACGATGCGCTTTCGCGTTCGCTTCCGGCACGCCGCGCAGCAATAGCAGCAGCTCGCCAATCACCAGTTCCGCGACGGAACGGGTATTCGAGAACGGCGCGTTAAACACCGGAATACCGCGTTTTGCCGCCGCGTTGAGATCCACCTGGTTAGTGCCGATACAGAAACAGCCCACGGCAACCAGTTTTTCTGCCGCCTGGAAAATCTCTTCCGTCAGGTGGGTACGGGATCGCAGGCCGATGAAATGCGCATCACGGATCGACGCTTTCAGTTGCTCGTTATCGAGCGCGCCCTTATGAAATTCGATATTGGTGTAGCCCGCCGCACGAAGGTTATCCAGCGCTTTCTGATGCACCCCTTCGACCAACAGAAATTTAATCTTGTCTTTTTCCAGTGATACCTTAGCCATTTCCCCGTCCTGTCTTTTTTCTTTCTGATGTTGTGTTGGACAAAAGTCCACCTAAGCAACATATCAAAAATAATTATCGCGGCAATATGAACGTTTGCGTCGGCAATTTGAAGAAATGTCATGCAGCGGGAAAAGGCAGGACAAAATGCTGATGCTGAGAAATATGACAGTACGATTAACACTCGCGGCGGAGAAATGTGACACAAGTCACCGAAATGGCGCGATGGAAATTTTTTTTACGGGAGGACGTTTGCCTCCCGTCAGATCATTTCACGATGGTTTTAACGCCATCGGCGGTGCCGATCAGCGCGACGTCTGCGCCACGGTTGGCAAACAGCCCAACGGTCACCACACCGGGAATGCCGTTGATGGCGTTTTCCAGCGCGATGGGGTCGAGAATTTCCAGACCGTGCACATCCAGAATCACGTTGCCGTTATCGGTTAATACGCCCTGACGGTATTCCGGGCGGCCGCCCAGACGCACCAGTTCACGCGCGACGGCGCTACGGGCCATCGGGATCACTTCTACCGGCAGCGGGAACTTGCCGAGGATCGGCACCTGCTTGGTGGCATCGGCGATGCAGATAAATTTATCCGCCACCGAGGCGATGATCTTTTCGCGGGTCAGCGCCGCGCCGCCGCCTTTGATCATCTGCATGTGATCGTTGATTTCGTCCGCGCCATCCACGTAAATGCCGAGACGGTCCACTTCGTTGAGATCAAAAACGGTGATCCCGAGGCTTTTCAGCTTTTCGGTTGAAGCGTCCGAGCTGGAAACCGCGCCTTCAATCTGCCCTTTCATGGTGCCGAGCGCATCAATAAAATGCGCGGCCGTTGAGCCGGTGCCCACGCCCACGATTGTGCCTGGTTGTACGTATTGAAGGGCTGCCCAGCCTACTGCTTTTTTCAGTTCATCCTGCGTCATGATGTTACCCAAGGAGTGAGTGGTGCGCGCATTATAGATCATCAGCAAATGCCTTGTGACCAGCGAGGTCACCAATTTGGTCTGTATCAAAAACAAAATTATGTCATAGTGCGGGATAAAGACTTCACAGGAGTTAGCCAGATCAGATGAAACGACCTGACTACAGAACACTACAGGCGCTGGATGCCGTCATCCGGGAACGTGGCTTTGAGCGCGCGGCGCAGAAGCTGTGCATCACGCAATCGGCGGTCTCGCAGCGCATCAAGCAGCTCGAAAACATGTTCGGGCAGCCGTTGCTGGTGCGTACCGTTCCGCCACGTCCGACCGAGCAGGGGCAAAAGCTGCTGGCGCTGCTGCGTCAGGTTGAACTGCTGGAAGAGGAGTGGCTGGGCGATGAGCAAATCGGTTCCACCCCGCTGCTGCTGTCGCTGGCGGTGAACGCCGACAGTCTGGCGACCTGGCTGCTGCCGGCGCTGGCGGGCGTGCTTGCTGACTCCCCGATTCGCCTGAATTTGCAGGTGGAAGACGAAACCCGTACACAGGAGCGTCTGCGCCGGGGCGAAGTGGTGGGCGCGGTGAGTATTCAACCGCAGGCGCTGCCGAGCTGCCTTGTCGATCAACTGGGCGCGCTGGACTACCTGTTCGTCGCCTCGAAGCCTTTTGCAGAACGCTATTTCCCGAACGGCGTGACGCGTTCAGCGCTGCTGAAAGCACCTGCCGTGGCATTCGACCATCTTGATGATATGCATCAGGCGTTCCTGCAGCAGCATTTCGATCTGCCGCCGGGCAGCGTGCCGTGCCATATCGTGAATTCTTCGGAAGCGTTCGTACAGCTGGCGCGTCAGAGTACCACCTGCTGTATGATCCCGCATCTGCAGATTGAGAAAGAACTGGCGAGCGGCGAGCTTATCGATCTGACGCCGGGCCTGTTCCAGCGCCGGATGCTCTACTGGCACCGTTTTGCGCCAGAAAGCCGCATGATGCGTCGGGTCACCGATGCGCTGATCGACTACGGGCATAACGTATTGCGACAGAACTAAAAGAGGCCGGGATTACCCCGGCCTCTTTCATTTGAGCGTTTTACTGTGCTTTTGGCTGCTGTGTGGCGGCAGTGGCCCCGGCAGGTTCCAGCTGGAAGACCACATCGACCTGATCGTCGAACTGGATTGTCGGCTGCTCGTAAGTTTCCTGCGCAGAGACCGGTGCGGCATCCGCTTTCATCATCCGCACCATCGGGCTCGGCTGATAGTTGGAAACGTGGTAACGAATGCTGTAAACCGGACCCAGCTTACCGTTAAAGCCAGAGGCCAGTTGCTGCGCCTGATGCACTGCGTCATCAATCGCGGCTTTACGCGCTTTGTCTTTATAGGCTTCCGGTTGCGCAACGCCCAGCGACACGGAACGGATCTCGTTCAGCCCCGCTTTCAGCGCGCCGTCCAGCAGCGCATTCAGCTTATCGAGCTGGCGCAGCGTCACTTCGACAGTACGGACCGCGCGGTAGCCTTTGAGTATGCTTTTGCCGTTCTGGTAGTCGTAGTCGGGTTGCGTACGCAGGTTAGCGGAGCTGATGTCTTTTTTCGCGACCCCGTTCTGTTCGAGGAAGGAGAGATATTGCGCAACACGGTCATCGGCCTGCTTCTTCGCCGTCGCAGCATCTTTCGCCGCAATGTTCACTTCAATCGCCAGGGTGGCGATATCCGGAACCGCATCTACGCTTGCCGTCCCTGAGGTGACGATGTGCGGGCCGTCCGGCAACTCAGTTGCCTGTACCGACATGCCACTAAAACCAATGAATGCCGCCAGGGCCATCACGTTGAACTTCACTGTCGTTCCTCCATGTTACGTTGTTCACCCAAAACAGGGCGCATGCCAGCAAGCTTAGCGTCAGATGACCAAAAGTCCATAAGATAAGCCTTAGTTGAACAGGCTGTGAACGTGCGTAACACCTTCTTTTGCCAATTGAAACGCGATGAACCACATCACCAGCCCGACCAGGATATTGATGATGCGCTGCGCTTTCGCGGTCCGCAGTCGCGGCGCCAGCCAGGCCGCCAGCAGCGCCAGTCCGAAGAACCACAGGAACGAGGCGCTGATGGTGCCCATCGCAAACCAGCGACGGGGGATCGCGTCCAGCTGACCACCGAGACTACCGAGCACTACAAAGGTGTCGAGGTAAACGTGCGGATTCAGCCAGGTCACCGCCAGCATGGTGGCAATAATCTTCCAGCGCCCCTGCTTCATCACTTCCGCGCTGGCCAGTTCGAGGTTACTGCTCATGGCCGTTTTCAGCGCGCCAAAACCGTACCACAGCAGAAACGCGACGCCCCCCCAGGTCACCAGCGCCAGCAGCCACGGCGACTGCATCAGCAACGCGCTGCCGCCAAAAATTCCGGCGCAGATCAGCAGCAAATCGCTCATCGCACAGAGCAGCGCGATCATGATGTGGTACTGGCGGCGTATCCCCTGGTTCATCACAAAAGCGTTTTGCGGGCCGAGGGGCAGGATCATGGCAGCGCCAAGCACAAGACCTTGAAAATAATAAGATAACACAACAGCTTTCTCGTTCAGTTCAGTATGGATGCAAACTATATCGCGAGAAAATCATTAGCGGAAATTGATAATATTAATCAGCAATAAGCCAAGCTAATATAAGAAGATGAGAAAAAGGCCGGATGCCCGGCCTTTTAGCATCGATTAATTCGTATCTTTTTGTGGACGTTTAAAATTCACGTCCATTTGCGGATACGGGAAGCTGATGCCGTTGGCATCAAAGTCACGCTTAATGCGCTCCAGCACGTCCCAGTACACCGCCTGCAGATCGCCGCTCTTGCTCCACGCGCGGATCACAAAGTTCACCGACGACGCGCCCAGCTCATTCAGACGCACTGTCATCTCACGATCTTTCAGAATGCGATCGTCAGATTCGAGGATCTGCATCACCAGTTGTTTAACCTGATCGATATCTGAGTCATACGCCACGCCAATAATAAATTCATTACGGCGCACCGGCTCGCGGGAGAAGTTGATGATATTCCCGGCGATGATTTTCCCGTTCGGGATCACCACGATTTTGCCGTCAACGGTACGCATGGTGGTGGAGAAAATCTGCACGTTCAGCACCGTCCCCGCCACGCCGCCGAGATCGACATATTCACCCGCACGGAACGGACGGAACATCACCAGCAGCACGCCCGCGGCAAGGTTAGACAGCGACCCCTGCAGTGCGAGACCGACGGCCAGACCGGCGGCACCGAGCACCGCGATCACCGAGGCCGTCTGCACCCCGACGCGACCCAGCGCGGCAATTAATGTGAAAGCGATAACCGCATAGCGCGCCAGCGCAGCGAGAAAGTCCGCAACGGTGGCATCAATTTTACGCGACAGCATCAAACGATTGACGGCGTTGGAGATAACCCGCGCCGCAATCATACCGACGATGATAATCGCCAGCGCTGCGACGATGTTGACAGCATAACTCAGCAGCAGCGCCTGGTTGCGTACCAGCCAGGAGCCTGCATTGTTGATACTGTCGACAACATTTAAATCTTCCATTTACTCTTCCTTTAAAATAACCCTATAAACGCAATGAGATCGTGATCACGAAATGTTATTTTTAAAGGTAAACAAAAACGAACGAATATGCCATTTTTCAAAAAAAAGCTCACGCTGCGGTCGGGGAAAACAAGAGAATTCCCGTCAGTTGAAAACCTCCTGAACCGAATTTTTCTATTTGTGATAGTACGCACACTTACTTCTCCCGGACTCATGCAAGTATCTCGTCATCAAGTAAGTCATTGCTTTATATAATTATTTTATGCTTTCACATTATATATCACATTCATAAATAATTCGGGAACACGCTTATGTCACAGCAAGGATTGCGCTTTACTCTGGAAGTGGATGGCCAGGAACCGGATATTTTCGCTGTCGTCAGCTTTGCGTTAAAACAGGATTATTCATGCCCGTTTACCCTTGAGGTTGATGTCGCCAGTGATTC